>JBQTHA010000026.1:0-17298 GCA_052390375.1 Nitrosopumilaceae archaeon | reverse complement strand
GATCATCTAATTTCTTTAATGCTGTAAAAAGGGCTGCAGCCGCACCAACTTTTCCTGAGCCAATAATAGTAATCATGTCATGCGGTTTTAATACTCAATAATTAAATCTAGTGGATTTTAAATTCTTTTCAACAGAATTTATATTCATTTTATTGATCTGAAAATTATGGTAATTGTAATTGATTCTCAGATTGCAGGAATATCTGGAGACATGTTGCTTTCTGCCTTTGTGGATTCAGGTGCAAATAAATCAAAAATTATCAGGGCAATTAAAATATCTGAGAATCATCTAAGCGGTTCAACTATTAAAAATATTGATTTTGGCAAAGTAAAAAAATATGGAATAGAAGCAACTGAATTAATTCTTGATATTGATGACAAAACTCATGAACGTAAAGGAATTGAAATTCAAAAATGCATTGAAAATTCATTAGATGAAATTGGTCTTTCAGAAAAGGCAAAAACATTTGCTAAAGCAAGCATTGAAACTCTAATTAAAGCTGAATCAAAAATTCATGGATCTCCTCTATCATCAGTTTATTTTCATGAAGCATCTAGCATTGATACTGTAATTGATATAATAGGAACTGCTACTGCAATCGATGATTTAAAATTATTTGAAGATGAATTTGTATCAACTCCTGTGGCAGTGGGTGGTGGAACTTTAACATTCTCTCATGGAACAACTTCAAATCCAGCAAGTGCAATTTTAGAAATTTTTAAAAATTCAGGAATAATTATTTCAGGAGGTCAGGTAAAGGAAGAATTGACTACGCCAACAGGTGCAAGTATGTTAGCTAATCTAACAAAAATATGTTTAGATTTTTACCCAAAAATGAAAGTAAATTCTATAGGTTATGGGGCAGGCAAGAAAGACTTCGATGGATTTTCAAATGTTTTAAAAATCATTCAAGGTGAAAAAACCAAGGACTTCCAACATGATGTGGTTCAAGTCTTAGAAACAAATGTAGATGATGTATCTGGTGAAGTGCTAGGAAATTTAATTGAAAAAATAATAGCTTATGGGGCCAAAGATGTTACCATTACTTCAGCAATTACGAAAAAAGGACGACCAACCAATCTTGTTTCGGTTATTTGTGATTCTGAGTCAATGGACGCAATACTTGAATTAATGGTTTCAGAAACAGGGACTCTTGGAGTTCGTGTTCGTACTTCAGAAAGATATACTGTACCTAGAACAATTGAAAAAATAGATATCACTATTCAAGATTCAAATTTTCAGGTAAACTGTAAAATTGTTTATGATGGAGTTTCAATAAAAAATTTCAAAGTAGAATCTGATGATATTAAATTAATTTCAAATACAATTAATCAATCATTCAAAAAAACCGAGGAATTAATTCGAATAGCGATTAAGGAAAAACTAGGCCTAAAATGACAAAACTAGACGAACTCATCAATTGGTTTAATGAAAAAGATAGAGTCTTAGTAGCCCTTTCTGGTGGAGTGGATAGTGCCTTGGTTGCATATGCTGCATTTCAAAATTTAGGAAATTCAGCTACGGCTGTTACTGCCGATTACAAAACTCTTTCGCGAGATGAATTAAGTTCTGCACAAAGAGTTTGTTCTGAAATAGGAATTAAACAAATTGTAATTGATTATAATGAATTAGAAAATGAAAATTTTGTTCGAAATGACAAAAACCGATGTTTCTATTGTAGAGATGAATTAGCAAAAAATCTTTTTGAACTTGCAAAAAAACTTGATGCAGATACCATTGTAGATGGAACCCAGTTAGATGATTTGGACGATTATAGACCAGGCATTGATGCACTCAAATCCAATGGAATTCAAAGTCCCCTAGTAGAAACGGGATTTACAAAAAAACAGGTACGAGATGAAGCTAAAAGAATAAATCTATCAGTTTTTGATAGACCGTCCAATTCCTGTTTAGCATCTCGTATACCTTGGGGGCAGAGAATAAGTGCTGAGAGACTAACTAGGATTGAAGTCGGAGAATCAATTGTGAAACAAACACTTGGTGCAAATCAGGTAAGAGTAAGAGATTTCGATGGGATAGCGAAAATTGAAGTTGGTAAAAATGAACTGGAACTATTTTCTGATAAATTGAAAATGGATGAAATTATTTTAAAATTAGAGCAAATCGGTTTCAAATCCGTGATTATTGATCCAGAAGGATACAAATCTGGGAAAATCAACGTTATAGCTGATTGATCTATTTAGATAACGCAGCTTCAACCCCTGTTCACGAACAGGTTTTTCATGAGATGATTCCTTTTTTACAAGATCAATTTGGAAATCCATCATCAATTCATAGATATGGACGATTCGCACAAAGGGCAATTCAAAATGCCCGAAAACAAATCGCTAATTTGATAAATTCTTACCCGAGTGAAATTCTCCTCACTTCTGGTGGGACAGAATCTAACAATACTGCTCTCTTTGGATTAGCTCACGCGGCAAAAGGAAATCATATAGTTACCTCATCAATTGAACACGAAGCAATTTTAGAACCGTGTAAGAAACTGGAAAAAGAAGGATTTGAAATTACATACATTCCTGTCGATAATTCAGGCTTAGTTAATTCAAAAGATATTGAAAAATCAATCACACCTGAAACTTGTCTAGTAAGTATTATGTTTGCAAATAATGAGGTGGGAACAATACAACCAATTCAAGAGATTTCTAAAATATGTCATGATAAACAGATAGTATTCCATACTGATGCAGTTCAAGCAGTTGGCAAAGTCAACCTAGATGTCAAAGAATTGGGTATTGATATGTTATCAATATCATCCCACAAAATTAATGGACCAAAAGGAGTGGGAGCTCTTTACATAAAAAAAGGGATTGAAATCATTCCTTTCATTTTTGGGGGTGGACAGGAAAACGGCATGAGATCAGGAACCGAAAATGTAGCAAGTATTGTTGGATTTGGCAAAGCATGCCAACTTGCTCAAGAAAATATGAAGCAAAATATTTTACATCTACAAAATATTAGAAATAATTTAATCGCCAAAGTAATGAAGGAGATACCTTTGGTAACGCTAAATGGCCATTCCGATCAAAGAATAGCTAACACTGCACACTTTACATTCCTCGGTGTAAATGGAGAAGACCTTATTATCAAACTAGATGAAAATGGAATTGCTGCATCAACAGGTTCTGCCTGTTCTGTTAGAGTGCAAAAGGAGTCTCATGTTCTAAAGGCAATGGGATTTTCTCATGATCAAATTGCTGGATCACTACGTTTGACAGTTGGCCTATCAAACACTGATTCAGAAATTGAAAAAACTGTTGAAATATTAAAAAAAATAGTTAAAGAACTTCGAATATTTTCTCCTCTTAAAGAAAAATATGGCTTTTAAAAATTTGCGTTAGTAGGCTTTTGTAATTGGTATTCGGTATTTTGACGATAGAAGTATTATTGAGACAACCCCTGCTATTAGAATCAGCGTGGCAATACTTCCAAATTCCGGAACCACAAAAGTTCCAATAATTTCAATATCTGAATCTCCTTCTTCAAATTCAATTGTGATTTTCCTTGAATCTGTATCAGTGGCAGTTTCCTCGTATGGAACTTCTACTCCATCAATTAGAATAATAAAACTATCATCCGTACTATCATTTTTTTTTGCATCTATTGACTCACGGGGTAAATCTAATGTGATGGAACCATCATCTTCAGTTTCTACGATGGCAATTAATGCAAAAATCTCTGGATCAATTATCATACTCTTTACGGTTGCCCCTCTTACAGTATAATGTACATCAAAAGTTCCATAACTTCCAGCATCGACCTCAAAAATATCCGTTGTCTCTATAACCGAAAGTTTAGTTTTATATTCAAAATTTGTTTCAACCATATAATTAGCACCATAAGATGCTCTTACAATATATTTT
Organism: Nitrosopumilaceae archaeon; assembly: GCA_052390375.1. GTDB lineage: Archaea > Thermoproteota > Nitrososphaeria > Nitrososphaerales > Nitrosopumilaceae > CSP1-1. The sequence continues at coordinate 13,413 of JBQTHA010000026.1, read as the reverse complement.
CCATCTTTTTGCCATAGAGGTCCCTTAGCAAGCATAGTGTGTGTAAATTTTCCATCTTGCGCAACAGTGATTTGTGCAATATCAACTAAATTACCTTCATGAAAAACTTGTAATGTCACTGGGGTGTCCAATATAACAGCTGTAACATTTCCGGAAATAACAATTGTATCTCCTTCTTCATAAGAATTTTCAGAAGTTATGACTGAAAGCAATTCATTAGTTTGTGCAAATACTGAAAATGTAGATAACGACAATATCATACAAGCTAAAAATACAATAATGTGTTGTTTCATAAAAGAATAAAATATCAATTGTATATTTCTTTTACTATTTAATTGTGGATTTAAAATAAAAAATGAAAAAAGATGAAGATCTTAGTATTTTGGTAATACATTCAACCTTGTTTTTGAAGATACAGCAATTATTGATATAATTGCGACTGCGAGAATTAATGCTGCAATAGCGCCAAACTCTGGTATTGCGAAGGTACCAATGATTTCTATCTCTTCTGCTCCGTTAGGGAACATAATTGTAACTGTTCTTGTAGTATCTGTGACAGATTCTTCAGAGTCTACCTCTTCTCCATCCACGAGGACAAAGAGCGGGTCAGTACTTGATTTTGTATCTAGTACATTTCTTGGAATTTCAAGTGTTAACATTCCATCACTACTTGTGTTGATGTTAATTGTCATTGAGGTTGTCGCCTGATTGATTCTTGCACTAGTTACTGTTGCACCAGAAATACTGTAGGGTATGCAATAATTACTTGCACCTACTCTTGCAGTTAATTCACCTGGGGCACATTCGAAACCAATAACAGATGCTCCAGTTAGTTGGACTAAAGCTTTATTGTTAATTTGTTGGCTTCCATATGTTACTTTGATAGTATAGGTACCGTCGTATTTCCATGAATCTCCTGCAGTACTTAGCGTTGTCTTATATTTTCCATCGCTGCCGATTTTAAGTTGATCAACTGCAACTATGTTATTGAATGGTGATGGACCAATCACTGTTAGTCCAATCTCTGTTCCTAGCCTTGCGGTAGATACACTTCCTTCAATAGTGATAGTTGACTTGTGATCATATACAGCTTTATCGGTCCAAACCCTGATGGGTATATCTGCTTGTGCAGCTTGTTCTCTTTTCATTTCAGAGGCTGGATCAGGACAATCTGGACAAGCCTCTTCATCGTAGTATCCTTGAGCAAATACTGCTGAAGTAGATGTTGCTAATACTGCGGCTATAATGGCTATTGCCACATACGACGTACGTGTATTCATCTTGTTTGCGGTTGAGTAAATTGACTATTTATGTATATTTAAAAAATGAAAAAAGATGAAGATCCTAGTATTTTGGTAAAATGCTTAGTCTTGTCTTTGCCGATACAGCAATTATGGATATGATCGCAATTGCCAGAATCAGGGCTGCAATTGTACCAAATTCTGGAACTACAAATGATCCAATAATCTCAATTTCTTCAGCTCCGTCTGGGAATGCTATTGTTAAAGTCCTATCTGTACCAGTGGCTGTTTCCTCAAATTCTACCTCTTCACCGTCAATTAGAACGAAGAAATTATCATCTTGTTCGTTGATTTTTGCATCGATCAAAGCTCTAGGTAATGTAATCGTTAATACTCCATCACTTGTGGTTTTGATTGCAATAATCAATGAATGTGCTTCGTCATCTGGGGTTACGCTAAGTACGCTACCTCCCTTAATTGTATAGCTTAGCACAAAGTCAGTTCTATCTACTTTTACTGTTGTTGATGGTTTGGGAGTTGTACCATCTGAACCGCCAAACTCAAACGTTGTCTCTGCTGTTCTAGATTGAGTGCCATATAGTACCTTTACAGTGTAGGTTCCCTTTGATTTCCATAGCCCACCACCTGCGGAGATTTCTTTACTAAAGGTCTTATCAGGACTGATATCAATCTGTTCAATTGTAACAAGATTGCCATTTGCCGCAAAAACTTGAAGACTTACTGGGGTTCCTGAAAGAAGATCTCTGACTTGACCAGAAATCACTACAGTATCACCATTGTTATAAGACTCCTTATCAGTTGTGACAACAATTCCTGAAAGGTCAAGATCATCTGTTTGTGCAAAAGCAGATCCTCCACCTATGCTGACAATAATAATTGCATACAAGGTGAATGCTTTTAGATGAGTCCTCATTGTCAATATCGGGCTTAATAATACTATTTAACTTTACGCAAAAAATTCTTGACTAAATCGGCGAATTATGGTTCCATTTTCAGATTAGATATATATTAACCCCACCGTGATTTTTTTTAGTTTGTGTAAATTATTGATGCTTACAGCTAATGTTGAACTTGGGGGTGCTGTTTTTGGCAACTAAGAGAAATCCAGTTCTCGTACCAGATCATGTTTATGTTCCAAAACATGAGATTATGACAATAAAAGAAGCAGAGGATATTTTAATAAAATTTAATTGCAAACCTACAGAATTACCATTGATTTTCGTTAATGATCCTGCAATAATAGGTCTTGGTGTAAAACCAGGAGATATGATCAAAATTACAAGAAAAAGTGCGACAGCTGGAGAGAGCATGTATTATAGATATGTGGTAGAAGTTTAATGGCAGATTCATCCAATAAACGATGGCCAATTATTCATGACTTACTCAAAAGAGAAGGTATTGCACGTCAACATCTAAATTCTTTTGACGAATTTTTGGAAAGAGGATTACAAAGTATCATCAATGAAGTAGCTCAAATAGAAATCGAGAATGCAGAGTATCCATACAAAATCCAACTTGGAAAAATAAAGCTTCAACAACCAAGAATGATGGAACTTGATGGTTCCATTACTCACATTACCCCCGCAGAGGGAAGATTACGAAATGTCTCGTATTCTGCTCCTGTGATGATGGAAGCTAGTGTTGTTGAAGATGGAAAAATTTTAGAATCACGTTTCGTACACATTGGTGATATTCCAGTTATGGTAAGATCAAATGCATGTATTTTGAACAATTTTTCTACACAAAAGTTAATCGAACATGGTGAGGATCCTCATGATCCTGGAGGTTATTTCATCATTAATGGTTCTGAAAGAGTTATTGTTGGCTTGGAAGATCTTTCATACAATAAAATAATTGTTGATAAAGAAACTGTTGGCGGAAATATTGTATTCAAGGCTAAAGTTTATTCATCAATTGTAGGCTATCGTGCAAAACTTGAGTTAATGATGAAAGGTGATGGCCTAATAGTTGCAAGAATTCCTGGCTCACCTGTTGATATTCCAGTAGTTACATTAATCCGAGCTCTTGGATTAGAATCAGACAAAGAAATTGCAGCTGCAGTATCTCTTGTTGATGAAATTCAAGATGAACTTGAAGGCTCATTTGAAAAAGCCGGTGATGTTCCCACTCCAAAAGATGCTATTGTATACATTAGTAAGAGAATTGCACCTGGAATGTTAGAAGAATTTCAAATTAAAAGAGCAGAAACTTTGCTTGACTGGGGACTTTTACCTCATCTTGGAAAACATCCAGAAAACAGAAAAGAAAAAGCTCAATTTCTTGGTGAAGCTGCATGTAAACTTCTTGAATTAAAACTAGGTTGGATATATCCTGATGACAAAGATCACTATGGTAACAAAGTGATAAAATTTGCTGGACAAATGTTAGCCGACTTGTTCAGAACAGCTTTTCGAAATTTGGTGAGAGACATGAAATATCAACTTGAAAGATCAGGGCAAAAAAGAGGAATAAATGCTGTCGCTGCAGCAATAAGACCTGGAATTGTAACAGATAAACTCAATAATGCAATTGCAACTGGAAATTGGGGCAGAGGAAGAGTAGGGGTTACGCAATTACTTGATAGAACCAATTATCTATCTACAATTAGTCATCTTAGAAGAGTTCAATCTCCATTAAGTAGAACTCAACCCAACTTTGAAGCTAGAGATTTACACGCAACTCATTTTGGACGAATTTGTCCCAGCGAAACTCCGGAAGGCTCTAACTGTGGATTGGTAAAAAATTTGGCTCTATCAGGAATTATTTCAGTCCATGTTCCGTCAGAAGAAATTGTTGAAAAAATATTCGATTTAGGAACTGTACATTTTTCAGAGGGAAAAAATGATTTGAAACGCGATGGAGCTCGGGTATTTGTTGATGGGAAGCTGATTGGATATTATCGTGATGGTGAAAAATTAGCAGAATCATTACGTGAATTAAGAAGGAGTTCAAAGATTCACCCTCACATTGGAATATCTTTCCATAAATCAGAAATTGAAAATGCCACCAAGAGGATATATGTAAATTGTAATGCGGGTCGAGTTTTACGTCCACTTATAATTATCAAGGAAAACAAATCTATGTTAACCCAAGATCTTATTGACAAAGTTTCAAAGAAATTACTATCCTGGAATGACCTTCTACGAATGGGAGTGATTGAATTAATTGATGCTAATGAGGAAGAAAACTGTTTCATAGCTTTTGAAGAAAAGGAATCTAAAAAACATACTCATATGGAAATTTTCCCATCTGCAATCCTAGGTGCAGGGGCCTCCATAATTCCATATCCTGAACATAATCAATCTCCTAGAAACACCTACGAATCAGCAATGGCAAAACAAAGCCTTGGATTTTCTACTCCAATGATGAATACTAGTACTTATGTAAGACAACACTTGATGCTTTATCCACAAACCCCAATTGTTACTACCAAAGCTATGGGGCTGCTAGGTTTAGAGGAAAGACCTGCAGGGCAAAATTGTGTTGTTGCCGTATTGCCTTTTGACGGTTACAACATTGAAGATGCAATTGTTCTAAGTAAAGCGTCAGTTGATAGAGGTCTGGCTAGAACATTTTTCTATAGAATCTATGATGCTGAAGCCAAACAATATCCAGGAGGAATGCGTGATAATTTTGAAATACCAAATGCTGAAGATAACATTCGCGGTTACAAAGGCGAGAAAGCTTATCGCCTACTTGAAGAAGACGGAGTAATAGCTACTGAATCACCAGTTCTTGGTGGTGATATTCTAATTGGTAAATCTAGTCCTCCTAGATTCATGGAAGAATATAGAGAATTTGAAGTGAAAGGTCCATACCGACGTGATACATCAATTGGTGTTAGACCATCTGAAACCGGTGTAGTAGATACTGTAGTTATGACTCAATCAAACGAAGGAGGAAAGATGTACAAAATTAGAGTAAGAGATATGAGAATTCCTGAAATTGGGGACAAATTTGCTTCACGACATGGACAAAAAGGAGTTTTGGGAATTTTAGCTAACAATGAAGATTTACCATACACTGCAGAAGGAATTTCTCCAGACATTCTAATCAACCCACATGCATTCCCATCCAGAATGACTGTTGGCATGTTTATGGAATCAATTACTGGAAAAGCCGCTGCTTTACGAGGCGAAAAATTTGATGGTTCTGCCTTTGTTGGAGAAAAAATGGATGAAGTCAAAAAAGTAATGGATGCAACTGGGTTCAAATATTCTGGAAAAGAGATAATGTATGATGGTAGGACAGGCAAACCATTTCCAGTAGAAGTATTCATTGGTGTTGTGTATTACCAAAAACTTCACCACATGGTTGCAGATAAGATTCATGCAAGAGCTAGGGGTCAAGTTCAAATGTTAACCAAACAACCAACTGAAGGAAGAGCCAGAGGAGGAGGACTTAGATTTGGAGAAATGGAACGAGATTGTCTTATAGCATATGGCGCATCTATGATTTTAAAAGATAGATTATTAGACGAATCTGATAAATCTGAAATTTACGTATGTGAAAGATGTGGTTTAGTTGCATATCATGACGTAAAACAGAGAAGATATGTTTGTAGAGTATGTGGTGATAAAGCAAAAGTTTCATCTGTTTCAGTTGCATATGCATTCAAATTATTACTCCAGGAAATGCAGAGTCTGAATATTGCCCCAAGACTTTTGATAAAGGAGAAAGTATAATGTCACTTCAAACCATAAAATCAATTGATAGTATACGATTTTCAGTTTGGTCTCCGACTGAAATTAGAAAATACTCTGTAGCTGAAATCACTGCTCCTGAAACATATGATGAAGACGGTATGTCAGTTCAGGGAGGATTGATGGATGGAAGACTAGGCACATTAGAACCTGGCCAAAAATGTCTTACCTGTGGAAATACCGCTGCTAGGTGTCCTGGTCATTTTGGTCATATTGAATTAGCAGAACCAGTTTTACACATTGCTTTCATTGACAATATTTACAAGCTTTTACTTTCAACCTGTAGATCCTGTTCAAGGTTAAGAATGTCACAGGAAGACCTTGATAAATTCGCAATAATTCGAAAACGCGAGGCAGCTTTTACAATAATTTCCCAAAAGCGAATTCCAGAACAAATTTTAGAAAAAGCAAAAAAAGCAAAAGAATGTCCTCATTGTGGTAAACCTCAATATGATCTAATTTTTACAAAACCTACAATTTTTATTGAAAAAACTGAAATTGGTGAAAATAGATTACTGCCAATTACAATTAGGGAGAGATTTTCACAAATTATTAATGACGATCTTAAACTTTTAGGTTATGATCCAGACACTGCAAGGCCAGAATGGTTCATTTTACAAGCTCTTCCAGTTCCACCAGTAACCGTTAGACCATCAATCATTTTAGAAACAGGAATTAGATCCGAAGATGATCTAACCCACAAAATGGTTGATATCATTAGAGTGAATCAAAGACTAAAGGAAAGTAAAGAAGCAGGAACTCCACCACTTATTGTGCAAGATCTTGTTGATTTGTTACAATATCATGCTACGACATATTTTGATAATGAGGTTTCAGGAATTCCACAAGCTCATCATCGTTCAGGAAGACCCCTAAAGACTTTAACTCAAAGATTGAAAGGAAAAGAAGGAAGATTCCGTGGTTCACTTTCTGGAAAAAGAGTTGACTTTTCAAGCAGAACAGTAATTTCCCCTGATCCGAATCTTGACTTGTCAGAAGTAGGCGTCCCCGAATCAGTTGCCATGAAACTTACTATCCCAGAAATAGTAACCGAGTGGAATATAGAACGAATGAAAAAAATTGTAGTTAATGGACCTAGCAAATTTCCTGGCGTTAACTATATTGTAAGACCAGACGGTGTAAAGATTAGATTAGATTTCGTTGAAGATCGTCAAACTATTGCTGATAATTTGGAAATTGGTTATTTGATTGAAAGACATCTAGCAAATGGAGACATTGTTCTGTTTAACAGACAACCTTCTCTTCACCAAATGTCTATAATGGCTCATTATGTCAGAGTTTTACCGGGTAAAACATTTCGATTACATCCATCTGTCTGTCCCCCATACAATGCAGACTTTGATGGCGATGAAATGAATCTACATGTACCACAAAGTGAAGAAGCAAGGTCAGAGGCAATTTTATTGATGAGAGTGCAAGACCAACTAATATCCCCCAGATACGGAGGCCCAATTATTGGTGCACTACGAGATTTTATTACTGGTGCCTATCTTCTTACCAAAGACGGTACTACACTAACTCCACAAGAATTTTCAAATTATGCTATGTTAGGTGGATATGAAGGTGAACTTCCAACTCCTGCAACTAAAGACAAGGATGGTCCATTATACACAGGAAAACAGCTATTCTCACTCTTCCTTCCTGAAGACTTTAACTATGTAATGACCTCAAAATGGTCTAAGGGAACAAAAGGAGTTCAAAAAGATGTTGTTATTAAGAATGGTCAGCTTATCAGCGGCGTAATCGACAAGTCATCAATTGGTGCAGAAGAGGCAGAAAGTGTTCTACATAGAATCGCAAAAGATTATGGTAATGCACAAGCAAAAAACTTCCTTAATTCAGTTTTGATTATGGTCAAGCAGTACATCACTCATTATGGATTTAGTTATGGATATTCTGATCTTGAATTGCCTGAAAAAGTTAAACAAAAAATTCTAGATGACATAGAAGCTAGCTACGAAAAGGTATATGATCTCACAGAAGAAGCAAAAAAAGGAACTCTAAAACTTACTAGAGGACTTTCTGCAAAAGAGGCACTTGAGGCATACATTGTTAATGAATTATCCAAAGCCAGAGATGCTGCAGGAAGTATGGCAGACCAATCTTTTGATGAAACTAACGCTGGAAGAATCATGGCTACCACTGGAGCTCGAGGTTCATCCCTAAATATTGGTCAGATGGCTGGTGCATTGGGTCAGCAATCAAGACGTGGAGAAAGACTGCTTACTGGATACAACAATCGAGCTCTACCACACTTTAAAGAACATGAAAATAATCCTGACTCTCATGGTTTTGTTAAATCAAACTACCGAGAGGGTTTGTCAGCAATAGAATTTTTCTTCCATGCTATGGGAGGACGAGAAGGGCTAGTAGATACAGCTGTTAGAACTCAACAAAGTGGGTACATGCAGCGTCGATTAATCAATGCTTTAGAACATATCAAATTAGAATACGATGGAACTGTAAGGGATCCACACGGACACATCATGCAATTCTTGTATGGTGAGGATGGAATTGATGTTGCAAGAAGTGATCATGGAGAAGCATTTAACATTAACAGATTGATTGAATCACAAACAATTGTAGATACTGGTAAAAAATCTACAAAGGACGAAACAAGTGAACTTGCTAAAAAATATACAAAAACTTACAATTCACGATTGAAAAATCTAGTAACCGAAGCGCTTCTAGATTCTAAAATAAGTAAAGAAGGAATTGAGAAAGTATGCAAGAAAGGACTTGACCTTTACAATAAAGCTAAAGTTGAACCAGGCCAAGCCGTAGGTATAGTTACTGCTCAATCAATAGGAGAACCAGGTACTCAGATGACTCTGCGAACATTTCACTTTGCAGGAATTAGAGAGCGAAACGTCACACTTGGCCTACCAAGATTAATTGAGTTAGTAGATGCTAGAAAAAAACCAGTTACTCCAACTATGGATATCTATCTTGAAAAAGAATCCAAAACATCAAGAGAAAAAGCAATTGAGGCTGCTAGAAATATTTTACAAACCAAAGTTAGTGCATTAATTTCTGAAAGTGAAACCGACTATTCTACTGAAATTAAACTACATTTGAATGCTAATAGATTGAAGGAGCGAGGATGTACAGTCGAGGATGTAGAAATAGCACTTGAATCAAATAAAAAATTCAAAAGTGAAACAAATGGACTCACTATAACTCTAAAATTAGTAGATGAATCTGATGCGCCAACTGCTATTACCATTAGAAATAAGATTCTAAATACAACTGTGAAGGGAGTTCCAGATATTGGACGAGTTACAATTGTGCAAAAAGATAATGAATGGGTTATACAAACAACTGGTTCTAATCTTGCAAAGGTCTTAGAAGTTCCAGGAATAGATAAGAAAAATGTTAGAACCAACAATGTATTTGAAATTGCAGGTACATTAGGAATTGAAGCTGCTAGAAATGCCTTGATAAATGAATTAAGTTCCACTCTTGAGGATCAAGGTTTGGAAGTTGATATTAGATATCTTATGCTAGTAGCTGATACAATGTGTTCTAAGGGATATATGCAACAGATTGGCAGACATGGAATTGCTGGTACAAAAGATAGTGTGTTAGCACGAGCTGCATTTGAGATTACAGTTCCAACAATTGCACATGCAGCACTTCAAGGTGAGATTGAACGCCTTAAGGGAATTACTGAAAATGTTATTGTAGGTAGCAATATTCCCATAGGAAGTGGTACGGTTGATCTTTACATGCAGATTTCAAAGAAAAACTAGTGACTAATAATTTTTATTTTAAAAATAGGGTATGAATTCTACACAATTATTAAATATTAATTTGAAAGGTGAGCTTTGTGATGGGGTCTAGAACCGAAATTTACCTATTCTCAATTTTAATATTACAAGCTTTAGCTATTCCAATTTTTGCTGAGGAAAATATCGACGATTCAAAGTCTGTAATGTTAGAAACTGATAAGCCAGAATATCGAGTCGGAGAAATGATGATAATCTCAGGTTTTGTTGAGGAAAAAAAGATGCCTGTAGTTGCAATAAGAATATTTGATCCTAATGGAGGAATACTTTCTGCTCATCAGCTAGAACTTGAAGCTGATAATACCTTCTCCAAAACCATACTACTTGATTCGCCTTTCTATGATGATGAAGGAGATTATACAATTTCCGTGCATTATGGTAAGTTACAGGCAGAAACTAATTTCAAAATGGTATCTGTAGGCCAAGATGAACCTCTTGTTGAGGATAATTCTCTGACTTTATTTCCTGAAATAATTGTGATGTTTACAGATAAAGAGGTCTATCAAGACGGTGATACGGTAACAATCTATGGACTAGTTTCTGAAAAAGATGAAGAATCAGTATTGGTAGGCATTTATGATCCCTTTGATACACCTGCAGGATTTTATTTTGGTAATGTAGATTCTAATCTGGAATTCAAAGTCTCTTTTCTAGCCAAAGCCGGCGTTAATTTTAAAACAGATGGAACTTATTCAATTTCAGCGTTTTATGGTGATTCAGAAGAAGTAGTAAACTTTGAGTTTGTTAAACAAAATAAAAATCAAACTCCAATTGAAGAGAAAAAAACAAGTGATGACATTAAATCTTCTACACTAAATAAAAAAATTACTGAAGATAAAAATGATGTACCTGCTTTACCAAATAATAATGTAAAAAATCCCGTCACAACTCCTTCAAAGAATTTATCAGTTGAGGATATCGAATTAGGTCTTATGCTCAATCAAATTAACTTAAAATGTGATAGAAATGAATTCGTTGACACAATTTCATATTATGATGGCATGGGTCCTGCATTAATTCGTCTTTGTAGATATAGTGACGCTATTTTTTATTATGATCAATCACTTCTCAAAGAACCAAATAATGTTGATATTCTAACAAACAAGGGGTCGGCTCTGGCAAAAATGGGGTTGTATGAAGAGGCAATAAAATATTATAATTTAGCTCTTGCCGTTAAGCCTACCAATTATTTTACGCTAAATAATAAAGCTAATGCATTGGCAAACTTGGGCAATTTTCAAGAGGCATTTTCATTATACAGAAAAGCACTTAATGTTGGTGATAATCCAATAGTGCTGCAAAACCTTGAAAAAGCTCTAGATAAATCCCTTGCTTTAGAAATAAAAAACAAACAAATTATTTTAAAAAATGATACACAGTCCCAAGATTCAATAATGGAATCAGAAAAAAATTTGGTTAAAACAAGTAATCAACAAACAGAAAACATCTTTGATCAACTAGGAAGTATTTTATCATCAATAGGAAATTCCCTTTTTAGTTTTTTTTCTTGATAAATCAAATTTTTCCTTAACGAAAATCAATATTACTAAAAGATAGTTCTCAACTTTGAGCTTCAATAAATCTATAAAGGTCTCGAATTGATAGAAAAATACTGAGTAAGATGAGAAAAATACTGGAAAAAACATTAAAAGATGCTATGAACGAAAAAACGAGTATTCTGGGAAGTAAACAGGTACTGAATTCAATAAAAAATTCTAAATTAGTAATTCTCTCTCAATCAGCACCAAAAAAATTAGCTGAGAAAATTCTTGAAAATACAAAAAAAGAAAAAGTCTCTACCCTACATTTTGAAGGCTCTTCAGTTGCTTTAGGAAGGTTATGTGGATTACAATTTAGAGTCACAACAATTTCGCTCACTTCTTTGAGTGACGCAAACATCACATCAATTATGAAAGAATCTGAAACAGAACAATGATGATAAAAAATCCAAACTTTTCTTATGAAAGTTTAAATGAGAGCGAGATGGCTTCGTGTCATAAATAGGAATTTCAATGCCACAATCAATCAAACTATCAACTGATCAAATGCGTCTTATGTCTTTGTTTCAAAATGTAACAGGAGCTACAGCAAGAGATTGTGTTGAAGATGAAAAACAAGATAGAGTTATTTTTGTTGTTAATGAAGGAAAAATGGGCCTAGCAATCGGCAAAGGTGGTTGCCATATTAAAAATCTCCAAAATATTGTTAAACGAAATGTTGAACTTGTAGAATATTCCGATGATCCTACAAAGTTTCTAAAAAATATCCTTAATTCAAAATTAATTTCAGAAGTTAAAATGAATAAAAGAGACGATGGTAGCTTACAGGCGATAGTTATAGTTGATCCAAAAAAGAAAGGTATTGTTGTTGGCCGAGAGGGACGTAATGCAGAAAAAGCACGACTCTTGGCAAAAAGATATTTTGAGATATCAAGTGTCTTAATAAATAGCCCAGAAAGAACAATGGAGTGGTAAAATTATGGCAAAATCTCCTCTTGGTCTGTTTGCTGGAAGAGTTTTAAAAGCAAAAAAGAAACGACAGCGTTGGTCTATTGCAATTTTTAAAAGAAGAAAGCTTGGTTTAGATAAAAAAGCTAATCCATTTGGAGGTTCTCCTCAAGCTAGAGGAATTGTTTTAGAAAAGGTAGGGATAGAAGCTAAACAGCCAAACTCTGCTGTTAGAAAATGTGTTAGAGTTCAATTAATCAAAAATGGAAAAACAGTTACTGCATTTCTTCCACGAGACGGCGCAATGAATTTTATAGATGAACACGATGAAGTGACTCTTGAAGGAATGGGGGCAACTCAAGGTGGTGCTATGGGAGATATTCCAGGTGTCAGATTCAAAGTATTCAAAGTAAATGATACATCACTACGAGAACTAGTCCGTGGTAGGAAAGAAAAACCGAGGAGATAATTTTGGAGCAAACACAGAATTTACTTTTATTTAGAAAATGGGACATGTCAAATATTGAGATAAAGGATCTTGGTCTGAAAAATGCAATTTCTTTAAAAAAAGTAGTAATCCCTGTGACCTTCGGTCGTTCTGCTCTAAAACGATTTAACAAAGCAGAAGTTAACATTGCAGAAAGATTAGTTAACAAACTAATGCATTTTGGAAAAAAATATGCCAAAAATACAGGTAGAATGGGAGGAAAGAAAACTCGCAGTATCAATACGGTAAAGACCGCCTTTGAAATAATTCATCTTAAAACAGGTAAAAACCCAGTTGAGGTTTTGGTAAGGGCAGTAGAAAACTCTGCACCAAATGAAGACACTACTAGAATAGTATACGGTGGTACTGTTTATCACGTTTCAGTAGATGTAGCTCCTATTAGACGAGTTGATATGGCATTACGATTCATTGCAGAAGGTGTTCGAGATGCTGCATTTTCAAATCCCAAAGCAATTGAGGAATTTTTAGCTGAGCATCTAATTAGTTCCTCAGAAAATGATCCTAATGCTCCCTCTATTAAGAAAAAACACGAACTTGAAAGAGTAGCGCAAGCATCCAGATAATTAATCAAAATTTTACAAGTAGCCCGAGGCAGATTCGAACTGCCGTCCCCGCGTATCCACTCATATGATCCAGAGCGCGGAATCCTTAACCTTGAATTAATTTGGCCACTAGACTATCGGG
>JBQTHA010000025.1:0-3216 GCA_052390375.1 Nitrosopumilaceae archaeon | reverse complement strand
AAAAACTTCTGTTGGTCAAAAACACAAAATCCAAGTAATTGAAGGAATAGATTCAGGTGGAGAAGATGGAATCTATACATTTACGAAATCACAATCTATGAAGGAGATAATGGTTGATAGTAAACTTGCTAAGGTTTCATCCATTATTGATGAGATAATGTACAGAGCTAATAAGAAAAGTAGGAAATTTACTATGGGTTTTGAAGAAACAAAAAATGCTAATCAATTTGGAGCTATAGATTCTCTGGTATTTTCAGAAAAAATTATACAAACCGAAGACGAGGAAAAAATAATTGAATTTTTAAATGATGCTGAAAGCAAGGGAGTCAAAGCATACAGTGCTGATTCAACTACAGATGTAGGATTGAGAGTCACTGGTTTAGGTGGAATAGTTTCGTTGTTAAGATTTCCAGTGGAAGCCTAATTCGTTGATTCAATTAACCACTTTAGGTATGATTCATTAATTGAGATAATGTCAATTTCTGCAATTTCAGGAATATCATAGGGATGCATTTTTTTGATGGCTTTTTTTAAAGCATTTTTATTTTTGTGAGTTGTTTTGAAAAGAACTAAAAATTCAGAGGTATTTTCTATTTTTCCCTTCCATGAATAAATCGAAGAAATTTTTGAAATGTTAACACAGGCTGCAAGTCGTTTTTTAACTAATTCATTTGCAGTTTTTGTTACTGTTTTTTTGTCCGGATAAGTTGATATAATTATCACAGGTTTCATAGTAAACGATAAATTTACCTGATTAAAAAAAGTAACAATTACTTTGGAACTAGATTTTATTACAGAAAATTCGATTATTTACGTCCTTATGGCATGGGTAGTAATTGTTTTAGTAGCAAAAGGACTAAAATTAGAAAATCGAGGTTTTGAGATTAAAGCGTACAGTCTAACTTACAAAAATTATGGCGTACAATCTGCTCTCACAAAAATGTTGAATCGGACAAGAAGAGGAATTAGGATTTTTGCAGATATTAGTGTTGTTGCAGGATTTTTAATGATGGGTTTTGCCTTCTGGTTCTTACTAAATAATGTCTCAAATTATTTTGTAGAACCAACAGAGTTTTCAGAATTAACGGTACTAATTCCAGGGGTTACCTTAACATCTTCAGCTTCAATCACCTACTTTCTGTTGTCCATTCCAATTGTTTTAGTAATTCATGAGGGTGCACATGGAATTGTAGCTACATTAGAAAAAATTAAGATAAAAACTGGAGGCTTTGCTATCTTCATAGCCCTATTTGCAGGATTTGTAGAACCAGATGAAGAAGAATTTAACAAGGCAAAAAAGATCTCAAAACTAAGAGTAATTGGTGCTGGTGCTACATCAAATGTTATTTTTTCCTTTGCATTAGGAGCTATCCTACTAACAAATCCTCTTTTTGCAATAGTATTACCTGAACCAATTCTTGAGTGGATGTATGAAGAACCAGATGGCGTATTGGTATTATCCATAATTGAAGGATCTGGAGCAGAAAAGGCAGGACTTCAACCAAATGATATAATCACAGCAATAAACGGCATTGATGTAAGGACCCCCCTTGATTTCCAAAAAGCTGACATTATACCAGGTCAGACAGTTGATGTATCTATTTTACGTTCTGGACAACAATTAGAATTACCAATTGTAATTATGCCTTCTGAAGATGATCCTGAACGAGGATTGATTGGCATAATAAGAGATAATTCATTTGCATACAAACCAGTTTATAATTTCATTGAGTGGAATAATCCTTCTTTATCGATGTTCTTATTATGGTTGTGGATGATTTCATTTTTTATTGGCATCATAAACATGTTACCGTTACCGATACTTGATGGTGGAAAATTTATTCATAGTATTATAGATAAGAAAATTTCAGAGCGAACAGTCAATGGTCTTATGTGGGGAATTTATGGATTTACTTTTGCATTATTTGGTTTAAACATAGCACTTTCTTATATGAAATCTGGATGGTTTACCATCTAAAATTTTATCATATTTATAAAAATTCATTAAATCTATATCATACATAGGTAAGCTATTGATATGAAATGTGATAGATGTCAAAATGTAGCTGCATATTCCCGTAAATATTCTGGTGAAAATCTATGTTCTATTTGTTTTTCAGATTCAATTTTACGAAAGACTGCTAAAACCATTTCTAAATTCAATATGATAAAAAATAATGAGCTTGTTTGTGTGGCTGTATCCGGAGGAAAAGATTCACTAGCATTATTACATATTCTTCATCAAATGTCTAAAAATCATAATTTTAGGATTAAAGTGATAACAATTGATGAAGGAATTCCGGATTACAGGAATGAGGCATTAGAAATTGTTAAGAGTTTTTGTGGAAAAATTAACGTGGACCATTCAGTGTATTCTTACAAGAACATGTTTGATCAGACATTAGATGATGCTCTAAATTTAAGAGAAAATGAAAAAATGTCTTCGTGTTCTATATGTGGAACATTAAGGCGAAGAGCAATGGATTATGCTGCTAAAGATATAGGTGCAGATGTAATTGCAACTGGCCATAATTTAGATGATAGTCTTCAAAGCTTTTTCATCAATATGTTATCAGGAGACACAAACAAAATTGGGTGGATGACTCCTGATACCTCAAAAAACTCTTTGAGGAAGGTAAAGCCGTTTTGTGAAATTTATGAATCGGAGATTGTTTTTTACGCCTTTACTAATGAAATTCCATTCCAGACAGAACCATGTCCACATATGAATGAGGGAATACGAACAGAAATTCGTGAATTTTTAAATTATTTGGAAGGACAGCATTCAGGAATAAAAAATAATCTTTTCAATTCGTTTCTTAAAATTTCAGGTATAATGAAGAATTCAAACAATAAAGAAAGACGAATTTGTCTAAACTGTGGGAATGAATGTACTGGAAAAATTTGTTCTGTGTGTAATTTAGTTCTAAAACTAAATCAAAAGCAATCCTAATGCAAATATAATAATTCGTATTACAAAAAGATGGTAGTAGGTAGGATCAGGGTGCTAGCCGTACCCTATTCTGAAACCGGCTATATGCAGAGATCAGTAACTGCTGGATAAATCTCTAGATAGATAGTTCCCGCTTGGTGTATGGAAATGAACTCACGCCGAGGCGGGTGGATGTAGGACTGGGATTATCCGAAGGGATAATTCCTAAGACCGAACCGTTGAAAGGGATGAGGTCCGGGAGGGAGCAATCCTAAGATGGAACA
>JBQTHA010000024.1:0-1814 GCA_052390375.1 Nitrosopumilaceae archaeon | reverse complement strand
AACCTGGAAAACATGGAGCAGCAAAAGCAAGAATTGTTGGAGTTGGTGTTTTTGATGATCAGAAGCGACCTCATGTTGGTCCAGTAAGTATGCAAGTCCATATCCCATTAATTGATAAAAGAACGGGACAAATAATCTCGATGACTGATGCAGGAATACAAGTAATGGATTCCGAAACCTTTGAAACAGTTGATGTATCTCTAGTAGAAGATGAACTCAAAGATAAAATCCAACAAGGCCAAGACATCGAATATTGGAATGTTATGGGCAGAGTCAAAATCATGAGAATAAAAGCCAACTGATTTTTGTACTGGTAAGGCACCATCAAACTATGAGTGAAAACTCAATTTGTAAACATTGCAAAAGACCTAAAGATGAACACACGAGAAATGAATCATTGACATGTGCCTTAGAAATTGCTAAAAATACTGAGCCTGATTTATCCGAAGAGGAATTAACTAAATATTTTAATGAAATTAAAAGTGGTGAATTTTCTAGAATGAAAGAAAATCAAAACACATCCAAGGAGACATGAAAATATAATCCCTTTGCTATCTTCTAATTTTTTTACGATTGGTTTTATTAGGGGAAAATAATTTTGATTTAATTTAGAAACTTCTCGGGGTTAGTGATTTGAATTTGTTGTTATAGATTGCCTTATTTTAGGTACATTCTCATTGAAAAAACTAATTGTAGTTTCAAAATACTCTAAATTAGAGTCAAGTTTAGCTTTTTTATCATTATCAAGGATATTATTTTTCAGATATTCGGTAGATTTTGCAATAAATGAATTGAATACCATTCCAAATACAAAATCATCTACGCTATCAATACTCCAATCATCACTTGAGGGATTTATTAGATTAAAATAATTTGGAATTTGGTTTATTACAATATCTAGGATTGTTTCAAGTTCTGTTCTACCTTCTTCTGTAATTTCCATATCTGAATTTCACAATAACTGTCATGTTTATACACTATTCGTCTAGTTTTATTCTTTCGAAAACACTAAACATCATTTTTTTATTATTCACTCAATTCTTTTGTAAACTACTTTGAATTCTTCAGCTATATTATAAGAAATATTAAGTAAATGCGCAAGTTCGTTCATCGTCTTTTTTCCTCTTGAAAGTTGTCGTACTATTGTTAATGTCTGCAGGGCAGAATTTAGTGGTAATTCATTTTCACCTGACCAGCATTTAAAGGCCTTATTTACATCCATGCAAAAATTTAAAACAAAATATTCCATGTCTTTCATTGGCATCTTTTGCGATCCACCACCAAGAATGGTTTGAGCCAATTCTCTAAACTCATTTCTTCTATCGATCATCAACATTTGTAGTGCCTTGTCTGTTCGTTGTTCTATAAACCCCTCGTGCCTCAGCATGCCATATTCTATACGTCATCATTCCATTTAAAAATTCGTAACATCCGTGAAGGTTTATTCTAATTTCGATAAACTACTTTACAATTTGAACCTAAATTGTTCATATGGTACACCCAAACTAGTATTACTTTGAAAGACATAACTAACATATGGGTTTGCACAAGTGCAAACGATGCGGTAAGGAATTTGCTAGTTTCACAGATGAGATTTACTGTTCTTTTGAATGTGCATACGAAAATTTGGAAAACGTAAATCTAGTTTCAGAATTAGATAAAACCAAATTCTAAATTTACTAAATCATTTTGGAAATTAGCTTTGTCCTTCTATTCCCAACAACGTTAAAGTGGATTTTATATGATTCATTTTACGAATATTCCAAGTAATAATTTCTCTTAATTTATGCGTATTTTGAGACTCAACTTTTACA
>JBQTHA010000023.1:0-5529 GCA_052390375.1 Nitrosopumilaceae archaeon | reverse complement strand
GAGAGGTTTGGCACCTTTACCCATGATGCAAGCTTGCCAGGCGTATCATTCCAGCTTTCTATCTCATGTGATAGTTTGGTTGTTCCATCAGCTGATGTAAACAAGATATCATCACCATCTGCCTGTGCTGAGGCTAGAAGGTTTGCATCTGTTATGCTAACAAGTGCTGGAAAGTCTGTCAGAGTAGCTGCTACCTTAGTATGGTCTATTGTAATTTGTTTTCGAAATTGCCAGCTAGGATCAAACCAAGGAACCCCTGGTGGAGGCACCAAATCATTTACTGCACTATCGACCTTGATGCGTGGAAAGAACAAAACTCCATTGCGGCTAACTGGCTTTCCAGTGGATTGTAAAGAGTCAAGTACCTCATCAACTGTAGCAGTTGGCTTGGCAGACTTTAAGACAGCCCATGCCCCTGCTACATGTGGAGTAGCCATTGAGGTTCCACTTATTTCTGCAAAATTATTCCCAGGTATAGATGATGTTATTGCAGAGCCAGGTGCAAGTAAATCTAAAAAGCTGGCAATATTTGAAAAACTGGATATGGAATCAGTTTTTGTAGTAGAGCCAACACTGACCACACTTGATATGCATGCTGGAGTGTTAAGAGAGTTTGAGGAAAAATCATTTCCTGCAGCAGCTACTGTGGCAATTCCCTTTGAGCGAAGACTATCAACTGACTGCTTGATAAAAAAGTTTGAAGGATCCGCATCACAATCTGCTTCCGTGTTGTAGCTTCCACCGCCAAGGCTCAAGTTTACAGAAGATATTGCTAATGTGCTAGCTAGAGTATTGACTCTATCCAAGCCAAGTACAATGTCTGAGGTATATGCCAAAATGCATGGAGGAGTTCCGCCACAATCGGATTGTGTTAAAAATTCAGAAAATACTTGAATTGCAATGATGCTTGCATCCTTTGCAACACCATCTATGTTAACCCCATCACCTGCAGCTATCCCTGCAACATGGGTGCCATGGCCACAACCATTAATTGAACATGGAAGGGCTGAGTTTGGGTCTGTTGTCGCAGGTACCCCACCAGGACACACACTAGAGGATATTCCTGGATCATTTGTGGAATAACACGCCTCAGATACTACCTTTCCTAAAAGAAAGAAGTGATTCTTGTCAACTCCAGTGTCTAAAACAGCCACTGCCTGACCTTGGCCAGAAAATCCTCTGCTCCAGGCAAAAGGTGCCCCGATCAGAGGAACGCTATCTGCAAGTAAGGGCTTAAAGAGAATATCTTCAGCAATAACTGAAACTTGTGGGGATGCCTCAAGACGCTGCAAGGTCGCCTTATCTACAGTCATTGCAATGAAAGGAAAATGTTCAAATCTCTTGATTTTTTCAGCCCTATAGTTTTTCAAAAATGACAGCAGCGAATCTTGGTCCTGGCCTATCTTGTTTTTCTGAACTTTAACATCAGAGCGCGTCAACTTGCCTTCTGGCACAAAATCAGTATCAAGTCCAATGATAATAGGAATTGAATTTTTTTTGTCTACCTCAGTTTTTAGCTCCTTGAATTTTTCTTTAAGGAGTTTTATTTTTTCAAAATCAATTTTTGGAGTAACATTGGCTGAGAATGCTTGGGATGGAAACAAAATCAGTCCTACTAGAACTACAACTAGTGAAGTTAGAATTAAAGAATGCATCATTATCACTTTGTGGTATAGTTAATAATAAAATAGACTAGCTTTGAAAAAAAATTCGTTACAATTTGTCAAATACATTTTTTTCCACGTCCTTTTCAACTAGAGCCTCTATATTGTGAATATAGTGTCTTAAGTCCTTTTCAGCAAATGACTGTCTGTTAAATACAACTGTGGCAAAAACTCCCATCATAAATGATACACCCCCCAATATGATTAATCCAGTGGATAAACTGGCATTAACTGAAAGCAGGTGTAATGATGTAAGTATTTTTGCTAAAATCCCTCCACCGCAAAAGATTCCACCTAGTGCAAAAAACGAAAACAGTGGCCTGTGAAACACAAGAGTTCTAATAATTATGGCAAGTACTTTACTGGAATAACTGAATATATTTTTTACAACTCGAGATTTTCTTTTATCGTCATAAGTAACAGAAACAGGAACCTCTGTGATTTGCATTCCCTTGACCTTTAAATCAATTAGAACCTCTTGAGTGTATGTAAAGTTATTCACAACTGAAATGTTAAGCAGAGCTTTTTTAGAATATGCCCTAAACCCAGTCTGCGTATCAGTAAATTTTTGCTGGACCAGGCTTGAGACAATTTTTGTAAATATCTTGTTTCCAATTAATTTAATTCTTGGAATATTTTTTGGATTACCCTTTTTGAATCTAGAGCCAACTACTACATCTGCTTGGTTGTTCAATATTGGTGCAATCAATCTTCCTATCTGTGTGGAATCAAATTGAGAGTCGCCATCTACAGCTACAACAATGTCTGCATTCATCACTATGGCATTTCTAATGCCTGTCATAAAGGCAGCACCGACGCCTGTGTTTGTGTCATGGGAAACAATTCTATCAGCTCCTCCACTGACTGCCCTGTCTATTGTTTGGTCTGTTGAACCATCATTTACGAGAAGAACCTTTACCTCATCTATTCCCATGATTTTTCTTGGAATGCTTTGAATTACTTTTTCTATATTGCTAGCTTCATTAAATGCAGGAATCAAAACAACTAGTTTCATAAGGTTACGATCAACTGAAACTAATATACCATTTATGTACCAGATTCTCCAGATCCCAAATCTTGATTATGTGATCTAGATCAGCTAGTACATTTTATAACCCAAATTACTAACAAAATTTTTTTTACTAAGCATTCTTATCATTCATACAAAAATATTATTACCACTTTGGAATCATGCGATCATCATAAAATTCGATCATGTTTTTATATCTCCAACCGGATCCTTGATCGGGCATTGAGAGTATGGATGAGCGTGCAATAATTAGTTTAATGGATCTGATCTACAGAGGAGAGATCTGAGATGAGCTCCTGGAAGAGAGGATTTCTTGAAATTATGGCTGAGATATTAGATAATTTAATGTCAAATTCACTGAAAAAAACACACATTACATTCAAGTGTAATCTTGACTCTCGCGCAGTAACAAAATATCTTTCAATCATGCAAGATGTTGGGCTAGTTGAACGATCGCAAACTGATTCGTCATTGTATAGAATTACTGAAAAGGGTGTAAGATACAGAAACCAATTTAATTCATTTGTGAATATGATGGAAGAAGATATTCAAAAACTTCCTACTAATAAAAAAGATTCTAAGACATTGCTAGAAAACATCAAACTTAAGATAAGGAATTGAAATGGAAGTTGTTGATAAAGAAAATACCTCAAATTGGAAATACTTTGTAAAAAGATTCCGTAAAACTAAGACACAAACAAACACCAAACTAGAATCAGACGAAGAACAAAAACAAGAAGAAAACCGGATTGATGAAACTAACCAGACCTATCTTGAAGAACCACAAATAATTGATGAAACTGAAAAGTCTATTCTTGAAGAACAACAAATAATTGATGAAGCTGACAAGCCCTTTTTTGAAGAACAACCAATAATTGATGAAAATGAACAAAATTTCCTTGAAGAACAAAACAAAAAATTTCAAAAATTGGGATTCATCAATATTGACCAGTCCATAGAAGAAGATGAGCAAAAACATAAAATCGAGCGCTGTATATCTATTATAAAAAAACTGCACCAAAAAGAGATTGGAAGTTTTTCAAGATTAGAGTCTATTAGTAATTATTTAACAGATGGAAACCAGTTACTTTACGAAGACGAACAGTATCTAAGAGAGGAATATAAAAAATTAAAAGAGGCATGTGGCCTTGATGAAGATTTTGATTACAAGAAAAGTTATGTCCCAAACAAAGATCCATCAGAACCACAAACGATTCTCATTGATGATGTAGAGGCAAACCCAACAGATGATTTTACTTCACTTAGCATAACTATTGCTAATATCATTAAGGATTCAACACCGCACTTTACAATTGGAATATACGGTGAATGGGGAACTGGAAAGACAACTCTAATGAAGGCAATTGAGAAGAATCTCACAACTGACGGTGTCCTCAAAACGCAACAAAGGATACTTCCTGTTTGGTTTAATGCATGGCAGTATGATCGTGAAGAACATCTTGCAACAATATCATTAATGAAAACTGTAGCTTACGAAATGGCTGGTCATGAAAAATTTGATGCAATATCAAAAACTATTCTCAAAGGTCTTACCATACTAGGTAAGGATCTGACGCAAAATCTTATACAAGAAATTGTTTCAAAAGGTGGATTTGAAAATGAAGATGAATTAGAAGAAAAAATTAATCATCTAAACGAATTACATCGAGAATCAATCTACTTTGATGGCCTAAAAAAGATTAAACAACAAATGGAACAGATACGAAAATCAGGCGGCAAAGATTTTAGAGTAGTTATTTTTATTGATGATTTAGATAGATGTTCACCAGACAAGGCTCTAGAAATTTTAGAATCAATTAAACTCTTTTTGGGCATGGAAGGATTCATCTTTGTAGTTGGTTTGAGTTACAAAACAGTTACAGAATTAATCACCAAGGCCTACACTGCAACTGGTGTCAAAGGAGAAGATTATATTAAAAAAATAATTCAGATCCCAATAAAAATTCCTACATGGTCTCAAGAAAGTATTCTAGATTTAATTGAAAATAAAATCAAAAAGAACTTGCACGAAGAATATACCGACTTTTTGTCTCAAAATTCTGACATGATTGCACGAGTAGTTGATTATAACCCAAGACAGCTAAAACGCTTTGTCAATAATGTTATTATTGCCTTTGAAACTTTTGCAGGTAAAGAAAACTCACAAGAAATAAAATTCAACGAGATCTTCTTAGTTAAAATATTAAAAACAGAATGGCCTGACTTTTACGCAGAGATTGTAAGGAATAAAGATTTTCTTGAAATTGTAAAATGGATTCTTACAAAACCACGTGAATTAAAAATATATTTCAAGTATATTAATAAATACACCGAAGAAAAGCCAGCACAAAAAAAACACCAGCGACTCTTATTATTAAGCAAACTCGCAGAGCGTACCCAAGGACGAATAGATTCAAGACATATTGAAATTTTATCTGACTTTAATTACGAGTCATGGATATTCTTTGCCCATGTTAGAGACGTTTTGTTTGGAATAAAGGATTGGAAGGTCATTAATACTATAATTAATGTAGTTGAAGAATTTTCATACGATTTACCTGTAGGCGCTAGTCAATCAAAAATACCGCAACCTTCAGAATAAACTGAATCTTTAATTTTACTAAAGTGAAATATAGTGATTCAGTATATCTAAATCACTTTATAAAATGAATTTAAGATCTAGACTACTAAGTTCATAACTTGTATTATTATCATATGTGAAATTATTTGGTTGAATAAAGCACTGTTCTTAGTACTATTTGCAGTATCATTTTCAGTTTTACTAGGTTCTAATCAAGATGCACATGCTATAGGTGGAACCATTTCTGATCAATC
>JBQTHA010000022.1:0-9089 GCA_052390375.1 Nitrosopumilaceae archaeon | reverse complement strand
ATGTCATTATGTAAGGATGTTTCATGTAAAGCATGGTTTGACAAATCTCAGAGAGTGATAATTTTTCAGGAATTAATTTGGGTTGTTGAAGTTTGAAAATACTAGCATTCAAATCTAAAAAGTTATTACAATCTTTTAGGTAGTTTAAATCTCCAGCAATTTTTTCAATAATTGTTATAGGATCAATGAATAAAGATTCATTTTCTAGTAGTAAGACTTCGGTATTGTCATATATCAATGATTTTATTGTATCTTCAACAGTATCATCTCGTCTGAAAATTTTGATTTGTGGATCAGCTAAATCAGAAGCTTGGAAATCAGATTTACAAAGAGCACCAATTTCAAGAATTTCTCTAATGGAAACTGCGGAGAAACTATGTTTAGTATTTTGTAATATAGTAAATTCATTTTTTGTCTTATGCATTTGTTTAAGTATCTTATCTAGTCTAGCGTTTCTAGTATCAAGATAAAACTTCCTGTTCATTATCTCTTGGGCTAAAATATCATGGAAATAGTAAGGTGTAGGGTTTTTGAGAAGATCACGCAAAAT
Source organism: Nitrosopumilaceae archaeon (assembly GCA_052390375.1). Classification (GTDB taxonomy): domain Archaea; phylum Thermoproteota; class Nitrososphaeria; order Nitrososphaerales; family Nitrosopumilaceae; genus CSP1-1. The sequence continues at coordinate 8,539 of JBQTHA010000022.1, read as the reverse complement.
TTCTCTTGCACCTATTATTCCTAAGGGATATTCTTTTTCTAATACAACTAAGTTGTTTGTGGTATCTGATACTCTTGATAGCATCGAACACGCAATCCAAACATTATCCATACTTCCAATACTTGAAATTGGTGACGAGGAAAGAGAAATTGGTAATAAATCATCAAAAAGACATTCTTGTAATTCAAGGTTTTTTCCAGTATTGATTGATTGGAATAATAATTGATTATCTTTTGTGTCAGAACCTTTGTTTAAGATCTTATTTAGATTCTTTTTCCATGCACTTGTAATTTTTTGATTGTTAATCATTTTCATACCTATTGAATATAATTTTAATTGAAAATCCCTTTCATATCCAATATGATGTTCGTAGTGAACATACGATTTTTTGATTCTTTTATCTGTAAAAAACTATCCAGATGGTATGTTGTTGTAATTTTACAAAAACATAGTTATTTTTTAGTCATAATTTCTTAGAAATTATTTTCAATAAACTTTGTTTTATTTTCAATACCATAAAATGGTTTTTCATCATCAAGTTTATCAAATTCAGTTTTTCCTCTGATTATTTCTTTGAAAAGTGGATTATCTCTTAATCTTATAAATAGAATTTCTTTCTTAATTATCTCTTTATAGATTGGGTCAAGCTCGATTACCTTTCGAAGGATACTTAATGAGTCAAATATGTTGCCTTGCATTAATACTGTTTTTGCCTTTTTATACAAAACCTCAGAATTTTCTTTATCTATTGATAATATCTTATCAAAACAAGAAATCGCATCTTCATATTTACAAATAGCCTGCAATGCTATTCCTTTGTTGTGTAGGATTTCTATATTAGCAGGAACAATATTTAGGGCTTTATCAAAAAATGGAATTGATTGTTCATATTTCCCAAGAGTTACCAATGAGAGTGCTTTACTGGATAGTGCCTCTGAATTTTCTGGATCAATATCAAGTACTCCCTCAAAGCATGATAACGATTTTTCGTATTGACCTAGAGTTGAAAATGCATGTCCCTTGTTTAACAATACATCAACATTAGATGGTTCTTGTTTTAGTGCACTATCAAATTGTAAAAGTGCCTTTTCATATTGACCTATAGCCAATAACGAGAGTCCTTTATTGTATAAGGCCGTAAAATTACCTGGTTCTTTATCAAGCACATAATTAAAGCAAGCAAGTGCTTCTTTGTGGTTTCTTAATTTAGAAAATACGAGACCTTTTTGAATTAACGGCTCGAGATTATCAGGTTCTAACTCAAAGGCTTTATCAAAACAAGCAAGTGCCAAGGGATAAATTGATTGCTGGACTAGTGAACGACCCTTATTATACACTGCATTACTATGATGTGGGTTAATTTCAAGCACTTTATCAAAGCAGTAAATCGCATTTTGATGTTTTGAAATGTTTGAAAGAGATATTGCTTTGTTGTATAATGCCTCAACATTTTCTGGGCTGATCTTTAATGCCTTATCATAAAATGCGATAGCATCATTTGTAATTCCTAAACTTCCAAGAGAATCTGCCTTCTTAACTAGAGCCGAAATGTTATCTGGTTCAATCTCAAGAACCTTATTGAAACATAATATTGCTTCATTGAATTTCTTGAGACGAGTGAATGTAAGACCTTTGTGTAACAATGAAAGTGTATGGTTTTCATCTACGGATAAGACCTTATCAAAGCAACGTATTGCATCATCATTTAGACCAAGTTTTCCGAAAATCAATCCCTTGTTGAATAGAGCTAGTATATGATTTGGAATATTCATTAAAACGTGATCAAATAATTTAATCGCAGTTTCATATTCATTAATTGAAAATAAAGCCAAACCTTTGTGTAATAATACCTCAGAATGTTTAGGATTTTTATCAATTGCTTTATCAAAGCATTTTATTGCATCTTTGTAGTTTCTAAGATGTTCAAGTACTAATCCCTTTTGAAACATAGCATCAAAATTATCCGGTGCTATTTTTAGAGCATCATCATAGCAAACTATAGCATCACCATGTTTTCCAAAACGTGCAAGTAATATTCCTTTACGAAAAAGTACATCAAAATTATCAGGTACTGTCTTTAAAGCTCTATCGTAACATAATATAGCATCACCGTGATTTCCAAGCTGTTCAAGTAGCAAACCTTTATGGTATAAAACTTCTACATAGTTTGGAATTATCTTAAGTGCTTTATCATAATCTGCAATTGCATCACCATGTTTTCCCATATGTTCTAGTAACATTCCTTTATGAAATAGAACTTCTGAATGTTGAGGATTAATCTTTAGAGCTTTATTGTAATAACTCAAAGCTTCTTGAGGTTTCCCAAGATGCGCAAGAGTTCTTCCTTTGTGTAAAAGTATATCTGAATGCTGTGGATTAATTTTTAGAGCTTTATCATAATATGTTAAAGCATCATCATGAGTTCCAAGAAATGCAAATAACAAACCTTTGTGAAATAATGCCTCAGAAAACTGGGGATTAATCTTTAGAGCCTCATCATAACATGCTTTAGCATCATCATATTTTCCCAGATGTGCTAGACAACGACCTTTATGATATTTGACTTCAGCATGATTTGGTTCAATTATACTTGCTCGATCAAAGCAATCTAAGGCATCACTTTGTTTTCCTTGTTGTTCAAGTAAGAGTCCTTTATGAAATAAAGCATCAAAATAATCTGGATTTATCTTTAGAGCATCATCATAGAATACTATTGCATCACCAGGTTTTCCAATATGTGTTAGGAGTAACCCCTTCCTGAATAGTGCATCAAAATAATCTGGTTTAATTGTTAATGCACTGTCGTAGGAAATAAGAGCATCAGTATACTTTCCAAGTTGTACATATGCATTACCTTTGTAAAGCAAAATTTCTGGATTATGTTCAACTTCTAACGCCTTGTTGTAATATGATAATGCTGATTCATATTTTCCAAGCTTAGCTAAACATAGACCCTTGTTGTATAGAACACCTGGATGTCTAGGATCTAATTCTAAAGTCTTGTTAAAATAATACAATGCCTCTTCATAACTGCCATTTATAGTCAAAACCATTCCTTTTGCAATTAATGCATCAAAAAAATCTGGATCAATTTCTAATGCTTTGTCACAAAGGATAAGTGCTTCATTATGTTTTCCTAATTTTGCAAGTGAATATCCCTTGTTGTATAAAGATGGAATATGATTTGGTTTTAAGTTACAAGTTTGATCATAGAATGTTATTGCTTCTTCATGTCTTCCTATCTTTGTTAATGCAAGACCTTTATTGTATAACGCATCAAAATAATTAGGATCTATTTCTAAGATTTTATCATAACAAGCAATTGCTTCATTATGTTTAGAAATTGTAACAAGAGAATCTCCTTTAGAACACAATGCATCAAAATAATTAGGATCAATACTCAGTGCAATATCATAACATAAAATAGCTTCTTCATGTTTTCCAATTTTTGCAAGTAAATCTCCTTTGTTAAATATTGGCTCAATAAAGGTTGGATCCATTTTATTAGCTTTATCATAAAAAATTACTGCTTTATCGAATTGATTAGTATAATAATAAAAATTTCCAATTAAAGTTTCTATTTGTTTGTCTGTGGAAATACTATTTTTTTGTTCTAATGTTTTTAATAATAAATTAGCACGTACATTTAGAGTTCCTTCTATCTTTGATTTTAAATTACTGGGAATTTCTAATCTATCTTTTGAATCAACTTTTAGTTTGATTTTTTGTTCATTAAATAGACGCAAAAGAAGCGCATTTAAGATGCTGAGCTTATTTTGCTCTACGTTATATGCTGGGGCCATTCCTATACATAGTTGAACTTCGAATTTCTAATATCGTGATATCTGATCAAATAGGCCAGACACCGCTTTATATGATAATTTTCTGTTTCTGAATTTGCTTGAAGGTAGGAATTATACTAGTATTGGTAATAATGAGTATTTTAACACCTAGTTTAACATATGGTGCAGACAGTAATCTCGAATTTGGTATAAGATTCATTCCTACAAAATTAGTTGAAGACAAAGAAGGAATGATACAAATTTTTACAAAAAAAGGAATTAATCTTGTTCCAGAGAATATATCGGGATTAACTGTTACAAGTTTAGATTCTAAAATACTCCGAGTTCTCACTGTTAAAGACAGTGAATCAGGATTTGTATCAGAAGTAACTGTTAAAGGGATTAAGACTGGTACAACAAAACTATTTCTTGCAGCTCCAGGATTTTCATCACAGGAATTACCTGTAACAGTTTATGGAAACGTTTTCAATCAGGAACAGCTTCTTGTTAAGGTTGTTCCTGATACCTTTTCATCTGCTGGACCATTTAGAGGATTAGTTTCTGTTGAGTTAGCTGATGCTGATGGATTTCCAGTAAAAGCAGCAGAAGATGTTAGTGTCTCACTAAGTGTTGCCAATAGTAACATACTTGACATATCTGAGGAGAATCTTGTAATAAAGAAGGGCGAGTATTTTACTGGTACACATTTTATTGTAAAAGATTCAGGTAATACTGGTAAAACTAATATCTTTGCCACAGCATTAGGTATGGAAACTAAAAGTGATGTCATAACAGTAGACGAACAAGATGATCTACAAGTAAAACTTTATCTCCTTCAAGAAGAAATCAATACTTTTGGATCATCTAAAACATACATAATAGTTCAACTTCAATTAGAAGGTAGTGAAGAACCTGTTATTGCAAGTAAAGATATTACAGTAAATTACAAAGTAACTAACGATATTTTTGTAAATCAAAATACTAGCCCTAATTCCAATATTGGAGAAAAAGTAGGTACTATTACGATAAAAAAAGGATCCTATTGGGGATATGATACATTTTCCTTATTGGGTGGAAAAACCGGCGAGTATCTTGTTACTATAACTTCAGGAGATCCACTGACCTTAGAATCAGATACAATTAAAGCAGTCTTTTATGATCAGAATGTTGCTAATGCACCATCAAATGATGGTGATAGATTTGTAAAATTTGAGGGATTACCAATATTTACCACTGGAAATAAGGAATTATTAGGAATAATATTTCTTGAAGATGAAAGCGATTTTCCAATCAGATCTGATAAGAATCTAGAAATAAAACTAGATTCATCTGATAACGATTTTCTTTCAATTGATGATGTTTTCCTTCAAGTTGGAGAAGGCTCAGCTTTAGTTTTTGGTAATGTGGGACATAGTATTCCAGACGGAATAGGCGGTTCCTTTGAAATTAATCCAGTAGTAGAAGTAGAAAGTGAATCCTCATCTCTAACTGTAGTCGAAGTTTTTGGATCAGATGATACATCACTTCAATTAATTGCAGAACCTCTAATCCCTAAAGTTCTCAAAGACACCGAATTTCCAATCGTTCTATATTTTACAGAAAATTCACAAATTACAAAATTTCCTAAAGATTCAAATCTATTTGTTTCACCAAGTAAAGTCTTTGATGTAGAAACAAAACCAGTTTTTAGTGGAGATGATTTAATTATGTTAAATACTAAAGCAGTAGATGTAGGTTCAGACACTTTACAATTTACTGTAAACGATTTTCCAGATGCTACGTTGACAATTGAAAGTTTATCTTTAAAACCAGCAAACATAATTATTGATCATTCTGAAACAATTTTCACAGGAACTAATGACGTTTTTTCAGTTCAGCTTGTAAATTCTCAAAACCTGCCAGTTTTTGCACCTGAAGACATGGAAATAACTTTTGTTGTAAATGATGAATCAATGATCCAAGTTCCACATACTTTAACAATTAAAAAAGGTGAATACTATACTCTATTTGATGCAGGACCAAAAACAAGTGGCGTCACAGAAATATCTGCATTATCCGAAGGATTACCACTTAGCACAACAAATATTAAAATTTCAAGTCTTACCCCCAGTCTTCTTCTAGATGCACCTGAAATTGTTGAAAATGGCGAAGTATTTACCGTAAAGGTTGCTGCTAAACAAGATGATCTTCCTCTCACAGGACTGGGAGTGCAATGGAATGTAGATGGGGGTATACTTCAATTATCAGATACCCAAACTGGAAGTACTGGGGAAGCAATTGCATCAATTATCTCCACATCTGGTAATTCAGTAAACATCAAAGCAAGCGTATCTAGTTCATATTATTCACCTAATACAGTTGCCAAAACTGTAAGAGTTAATTCAACTTCTGAATTTTTGGCATTTGCAGAGGAAGAACCAAAATTCGTAAAACCTGAAATTGGTGGTATTGATCCTGTGATAATTATTGTCCCGACAGTCCTTGTTCTAATGGGATATATGCTTATAAAGAAAGGTACAATTAAAATAAAAAATCCTTCGGTGATAAAACAAGTACCAATACAAGAATAAAAAAATCATATGTTCATTCTGAACATCATATTGGATATGTGATGGAATTTTTAAAATAATATTATAAAATGATGATTCTGGTACAGAGAAATAATTCTACTTTGATAAAAAATCGTTATAAATTACTAGTTTTAACTTTTTTTTCTGTTGGTTTCTTCTCTAGTCTAATAGAAAATATTTCAGCTCAAGAAGAAATCCTTCCTTTATGGTTAAAAACTACTGCAGTGTGGTGGGGTGAAGATAAAATAAGTGATCAAGATTTTGTTAACACATTACAATATCTAGTAGAAAATAAACTACTAGTGATTCCAAAAACTGAAATTCCTGAACCCTCTTGTGGTCCAGGTTTGGTTCTAGACGAGACAACAGATGAATGTGTTATACATGATGAATTAGATACTACTGGAATATTTATCGACGCTATTAACGAACAAAAAAAAATTGTTGTATCTTGGATTAAGGTAACTACTTTGTGGTGGGGTCAAGATAAAATAAGTGATCAAGACTTTATAAATGCGTTACAATATCTAGTTGAAAACAATGTGATAACATTAGAATCTGAAATACAATCTAAAACTCTAACTAAACTAAAACCTCTACCAAGCGATATTATAGTTTTGCCAAAAATTGATAAGATTGAAGACTTTAACGTGCAAGGACATAAAAATACAGATTTGTATCATATACAATTCAAACTAATTGACATAAACAAAAACCCTGTAAACCCAGATGGAACTATATCGATGGTAATTATGGATGACAAAAATCGAATTCTATATCTGGATGCCTTTTCTATAAGAAAATCTCACTATGAAAAATCTTTTGAAGCATTTGGTGAAAGTGGAGTTGGTAAGAATATATTTGCTTGGGAAATCAAAACCTCCGATATCAAACCAGGCTTTACTGAATATGGAAAAGCTAAATTAACATTTACAGACAGATATGGAAACAACATTGAGAGTCAATTTGTTCAAATCTCAATTCCACAATTTAACTAAAATTTTATTTTGTTTTTATAATCTCAATTGGTTTTGATTTTTTCCACAAATGACTACATAGACTAAACATATTATTAATCATCTCAGAAGAATTTGTATACAAAATTGAGTCATTTTCATCATTAAGATTCATTGACTCTTTGATTGACCCAGACATAATTAACTGACTTTCATCCTCTACAATCATCCTGCTCTTTGAAGGAAGCTTACCAATTCGTGTCTCATCTGCCCCAAGTCTTTCAATAAGAGGCAAAAGATTTTCACTTTTTGTTTCTGAAAGCAATAAGACTTTGGCACCATTTTGCTGGCAAATTTTAATTTTTTCTGGAATAGAGGTATGATACATTCTCAAAATGTCTTCTACAGTCGTTACAAGGTATACAGTTTTTGTTGCATCTTGAATAAATTTTCCAATTCTTGCATAAATGTTTGAGCGTCCTTGTATAATTGAAAATGAGGAAACCTCTGAAACATTTGGTTCATGTGCAATTTGTTTAAGATCTGTGACAATTTTTCTTGAAAGCTTTTGCATTGTAATTGTTTCATCTTCTTTTCTTTGAATTATAATTGTTAATGCTTCTTCAGGTTCTACAGCCTGGCAAATTGTTGGGTTCGAAAAAGTAGTAGAAACTAGACCTAAATTTCGTAATTTATTAAGAGACCTGTAGGCTTTTCCTCTATCAATTTCTAATTTTGTAGACATTGTTCCTACAGTAACTGATCCCATTTGAAGAAGCCCTAGATACACTATTGCATCGGATTTTTCAAGACCAAAATTCGAGAGTGATTCTATTAATTCTGTATGTGAACTCATATTTTTTTCCCACCTAAAATCAATAAATCTACAAAGTCTTGTAAATGCAAATTACACATATTCGTTAAGGTGTAGAAAGATGATTTAGGTAATTGTTTGTTTGAATTAAACGATCATCAAATTTCAATCCAAATTTTAACAATACAATTTTTTACATTATTTATAACATTATTCTGCATTTATTCAAATAGATAGAATTTTTCAACAAATCAATGTTTGATCATATCGATCATACTCTAGGATATACTCATATTACTTTATTACAAAACTAATGAACCTTATTCAAAAAGGACATAGACATACCCATCGTGGAATAATTGGCGTAGAGTCTGCTATCGTACTAATTGCATTTGTAATTGTAGCTGCAGCTTTGGC
>JBQTHA010000021.1:0-8478 GCA_052390375.1 Nitrosopumilaceae archaeon | reverse complement strand
ATTCGAAGGAGACACCTTGAAGTTCAATCTGAGTTAGAGTAGTTTGCCAAAAATTACATCTGTGAAGGCTAGACTGATTTACAATAGCAGAGGTAATAAAACAATTGAGGTAGATGTTATTTCTGATAATAGATTTCTAGGCAGAGTATGTGCTCCATCAGGTGCAAGTGTAGGTAAACATGAAGCAATTAGTTTTCCAGAAGGAAATCCAGAAAAAAGTTTACGAATCCTCACTGATAATTCTAAAAAATTCTTAGAGCATGATGCATCTAATCTTAAATCTATTCACGATATAATACGTACTTTAGATCAAAGCCCAAATTATGCTAAAATAGGAGGAGCTGTTGCCTTTACAGTTACCATTGCCTCTCTAGAATCTGCATCCAAAGCATTGGATAAACCCCTATTTCAACTGATTTCAAAAGAAAAAGAATACAGATTTCCTTTCCCTTTAGGAAATATTCTTGGAGGAGGCGCTCATGCTGGTACAGGAACACCAGACATACAAGAGATTTTAATTTGTGCCATTGGTGCAAAATCAATTCGAGATGCAATAGAAACAAATCTGGCAGTTCATAAGGAATTACGAAATATATTACAAAAAGAGGATCCAGACTTTACGAATGGAAGAGGAGATGAAGGTGGATGGGCCCCAAAGTTGGACAACGAAAAAGCTCTTGAACTTTCTGCTAATGCTTGTGAGAATTTAGGATATACTTTGGGTAAAGAAGTTGCGTTGGGGGTAGATTTTGCTTCTTCTACACAATGGAATGATCAAAGTAAAATGTATGAATATAAAAGAGGGGGTTTTGAAAATTCTCCTGAAAAACAAATTGAATTTGTATCTAACATTATTGAAAAATACAAACTAGTCTATGCTGAGGATGCGGTGCATGAAGAAGCATTTGAGGAAATGGCTGAATTAACTGCCAAATTTCCTAACACTATGATTACAGGGGACGATCTAATAGTTACAAATACTCAAATTCTCAAAAAATCTATTAAAATAAAATCTTGTAACGCAGCAATTCTAAAAGTAAACCAAGCAGGAAGTCTTTATGATGCACTTGAATTTGCAGATGAAGCTAATTCAAATAACATTAAATTAATCACATCACATCGTTCTGGTGAATCCATAGATTCCCATATTTCTCATATTGGGATTGGGACTAACTCAAAAATGCTAAAAGTTGGTGTAGTAGGAGGGGAAAGAATAGCCAAATTAAATGAGCTAATACGACTATCAGAGCATGATTTAATACGCGGTATGGCACAAATTTAAAAACGCAGTATGACTCAGCAAAATGAAATTACAGATATTAAGAAAAAAATCCTATCCACGGGCATTAGGGTAGGAACAGCTGTTAAGACTAAATTCATGATTCCTTATGTAACTCAAGCTAGTCCAGAGGGACTCTACCTAATGGATTTGGATATTACATTAGCAAGGATTCAAACTGCTGCTAAGTTTATCAACAGAGTAAATATTGAAGACGTAATAGTATGTTCGGGAAGAGAATATGCCAATACGCCAATTGAAAAATTCTGCGAAATTACTGGCGCTACAAAGATGTTAGGTAGATTTATGCCTGGCACCCTAACAAATCCTTCGTTACCATACTACATCGAGCCAAGAATGGTACTAATTTCTGATCCACAAGTAGATGCTCAAGCTATAACAGAAGCTACAAATGCCGGAATACCAGTAATTGGTGTTTCTAATACTGATAATATTACTTCAAAAATTGATCTTGTTATTCCTGCAAATAATAGAGGTAGAAAATCTCTAGCAACAATTTACTGGTTACTAGCCCGTGAAATCCTATTAGAAAAAGGAGAAATCAAAAACGACGATCAAATGAAGTATGAAATCGATGATTTCGAAACGAAAATTACAGAAGAAGAGGAAATAGAATAATGCAGATAAGAACACCGGCAGTAGCCGGAATGTTCTATCCAGGCGAACCCAAAGAATTGAAAAATCTTGTACATGATTGTTTTATGCATCCATTTGGGCCAGGAAAAATTCCACCGTCAGAGTCTACTAAAAAAATTTTTGGAATAATCTGCCCACATGCTGGTTATGTTTATTCTGGTCCTATAGCTTGCCACTCTTTTTATAAAATTTCTTCTAGTTCAATAGAATTGTTTATCATTATTGGTCCGAATCATTGGGGCATAGGTTGTAATGTAGCCTCAATGAGAGATTGTATTTGGGAAACGCCTCTAGGTAACGTAGAAGTAGATTCAGAATCGGTAAAAGAACTTTCTAAGATCTCAGGAACTATCGAATTAGATTTTTTTTCTCATACTAAAGAACATAGTTTAGAAGTACAAATACCAATTTTACAAGAAGTTTTTTCTAAAGGTTTCAAAATCCTTCCAATAGCGTTGATTGATCAAACTAAAAACACTGCAATTGAACTTGGTAGATGTATTGCTAAGATAGCTAAAAAAAAGAATTCCATGATCATTGGTTCATCTGATTTTACTCATTATGAAGAAAATAATTTTGCGCATAAGCAAGATAAGGCATTAATTAAACCTATATTGAATTTAGATTTAGACAGTTTTTACAAAATATTATACGAAAAGAAAATCACAGCTTGCGGATACGGTGCAATTGCAACTACTATGGCTGCTTGCAAAGAACTAGGTGCTACAAAAGGCGAATTGCTAAAATATGCAACTAGTGGTGATATTACCGGAGATAAAAGTTCAGTAGTAGGATACGGCTCTATAATATTCACTTGAAATCAATAGCTTCTGCTCCAGCAAAGGTAATCTTGTTTGGAGAACATTTTGTGGTTTACGGAATAAAGGCAATACTTTGTTCCATTAACAAAAGAGTAACCATTACTTCATGTAATACTGAAGAACAGGTAATTTCTGTAAAATCAGAGCTTGGTGAAATAAGCATACCCTCATCAACACCAATTAAAGAAATCAATTCACCATTATTACCTTTCATTTACATTGCAAAAAAAATGACTGAGAAATTTAATTACTCAGGAGGGATTATGATTTCAATTAATTCAGATATTCCGTCAGGAGTAGGTCTTGGATCATCCTCTGCGTGTTGTGTAGCTGCAGCAGGTTCCATATCAGGTCTTTTTACAGAATATTCTAAAGAAGAAATTCTAGATTTAGCAATAGAAGCAGAAAAAACAATTTTCAAAGATACATCTGGAGCTGATTGTACCGTATGTACATATGGTGGAATAATTGAATATGACAAAAAAAGTGGATACAAAAAAATTAACACAAGATTTGATCTGCACCTTGTTATAGCAAATACCAAGATCCCTCATTCAACTAGACTAGTAGTTACAAAAGTCAAAGAATTCAAAGAACATAATGAGAAAAAATTTTCTGAACTATGCAATGAAGAGATAAGATTAATTGAAAAAGTAAAATCAATATTGAATTCAGGTGATATGAAATCTCTCGGACAGGCTATGATTCTTAATCAAAAATATCTCGATCAGATTGGAGTATCAAATGAGACTCTCCGTAGTATGATAGAAGATGCGAATAAAACTTCGTTTGGGTCTAAAATTACCGGTGCCGGAGAAGGTGGATGTATTATTGCTCTTGTTGATAAATCAAATCTGGAAAAAACTTTGAGAAATCTACAAAGTAAAGATCATGAATGCTTTTCAGTTCAAATGGATTCAAAAGGACTGGATACTTTTTAACTCTCTATTTGGCGCAAATTATCATATATGATCTTAATCAAACTTGGTGGTTCGATAATTACCAATAAGGAAAAACCACTATCTCCTAGACGAAGAACCATTGATAGAATTATTCATAGTTTAAAGAAAATCGATGAGAGTATTGTTGTAGTACATGGAGGTGGATCTTACGGTCATTATTGGTCTGTAAAATACGACATGCATACAAAACCAAGAAAATATGACCCAAGGGGAGTTTCAATAATCAAAAATTCAATGATTGAATTAAACAGGATTATTCTTGATTCCTTTTTGAAAAACAAATTGAATCCTTATTGTCTTCCACCTACAGATTTTATTATTGGAAACAAACCAACCATAAAAAAAATTAAACAGATTAAAAAAATTGCAAACGCAGGTTTAATTCCAATTACATATGGAGATGCATTATGGTATGGAGATAAAAAATCCTACATATTATCAGGGGATAAGATTATGTCGATGATAGCTAGAGTATTAAGACCTAGGTTAACGATTTTTGTATTAAATGTAGATGGGTTGTATTCTGACTTGAAAACTAAGAAATTAATTAATGAGTTTAAGGATGAAAAGACATTCATCAAAAAATCTTCTATGGATGTTACTGGAGGAATGTCACGTAAAGTAACTGAAGCTTCAAAAATTTCAAAAATGGGATTAAAAGTTTTTTTTGTAAATGGAAATAAACCAGATAGAATTGTAAATGCCATAAAGGGAAAAAAGTTTGAAGGTACGTTGTTTAGGTGATTATTAATTGGCAGATGAATATGTTATTCTAGTAGATAAAAACGATAATCCCATAGGTCTTGAAGAGAAAGTAAAATGTCACTTGCCAAATGGTAAGCTACACAGAGCCTTTACAGCCCTAATATTCGATAAGGAAGGAAGACTTCTCGTAACACGAAGGAGTCTAAGTAAAATGTTATGGCCTGGGGATTGGGACGGAACAGTAGCTAGTCATCCACGAGAAAAAGAGACCTATGTGTCATCAGCAGAGCGTAGAATGCCAGAAGAAATTGGAATTTCATGTAAATTTGATTATCTTTTCAAATTCGAATATCATGTACCATACAAAGACGTAGGATCAGAGAATGAAATCTGTGCTACTTTATTAGGAATAGTTGAAAAATCTTCTAAATTCAGTCTAGTTAAAGAAGAAATCGCTGAAATCAAATGGATAACATCGGATGAATTAATTGAAGATCTACAAAAAAATCCAGAAATTTACTGCCCTTGGATGTTGATTGCCATATATCTACTACCTAATTCAGAAAAATTAATGTTAACAAAATACAAATCAGTTATGTCTCAATGGATTAAATCTGAAATAAAAAATCCCTTAGAAGAATCGATAAAATATCATTTGCAGGGTAATAGTTGGAGATTGGTTAACTGATGAATTCTAATTCTCTTTCAAAGAACGCTAAGAAGGTAGACAACTATCTTACATCAAAGCTAAAGGGGAATCCAACACAATTGTACGATGCAGCATCACATCTAATAGTAAATGGAGGTAAACGATTAAGGCCATTTTTAGTCATAAAAAGTTGTGAGATTTTAAATGGCAAATTAAAAAATGCGATGCCAGCTGCTAGTGCAGTTGAGATGATTCATAATTTTACTTTAGTTCATGACGATATAATGGATAATGATGAGATTCGACATGGAGTTCCTACAGTTCATAAAAAATTTGGAATACCAATAGCAATATTGGCAGGAGATGTATTGTTTTCAAAAGCTTATCAAGTGCTTTCTAACTCAAATCTTCCCGCTAACGCATTGAATGAACTTGTTTCGAAATTAGCAAAGGCTTGTGTTGATGTTTGTGAGGGACAATTATTAGACATTAAAATGGCAGAATCAAAAAAAATTCCTTCTCAAGCAAATTACATAAAAATGATTGAGAAAAAAACTGCAGCGCTTTTTGATGTTTCTTGCTCAATGGGAGCAATATGTGCAAAAGCAAAACGAGATGATGTTTCAAAATTATCTTCGTTTGGAAAAAATCTGGGAATAGCATTCCAAATTACTGACGATCTAATTGGAGTTATGGGAGATTCAAAGATTACTAAAAAACCAGTGGGTAATGATTTGAGAGAAGGTAAAAAATCTCTTCCCATAGTTCTTGCAATCAGCAAATCCAAAGGAAATGATAAAAAGATAATTTTGAAAGCCTTTGGAAACCCAAATGCTTCAAAGAAAGACATAGAAAAAGCAGTGGAGGCAATCCGAGCGTTGGGAATAGAAAAAATAGTAAGAAAACAGGCGCTTCAGTATTCAGAAAAAGCAAAAAAATCGCTAAACATCTACTCTGGAATCGCTAAAGAAGAATTGCTAAATCTTCTTAATTTTGTTGTAAAAAGGAGTTTGTAACTTGGATGATGATGTAAAAAAAGAAATCAGAAAGTTTGCTCTACAAAATGCTGTTGAACATGATGGTAAAACAAACGCCAAAATTATTTTAGCAAAAATTCTGGGTAGCAGACCTGACCTTCGTAATAATGTTAAGGAGGTTGCAGAAGAATGTTCTATCATAGTTGCAAATGTCAACGCCATTTCTTTAAGTGAGCAGCAAGATGAAATTAAAACTAGTTTTCCTGAACTTTTAACATATACTAAAAAAAGTGTACAAGAAAGACACGGATTACCTCCTCTTGAGGGGGCTGTACAAGGAATGGTGGTAACGAGATTTCCACCAGAGCCTAATGGATATCCTCACATTGGTCATGCAAAGGCTGCTATCATTAACGAAGAATATGCAAAAATGTATGATGGAAAAACAATTCTCAGAATCGATGATACGAATCCAGAAAACGAACGACTGGAATTTTATGCAGCTATCAAAGTCGGACTAGAATGGCTTGGAATTAAATATCATAAAATAAAAAACACCTCTGACGATCTAGAAATAATTTATCAAAAAGGAAAAGAAATCATTAGTTCTAACAAAGCGTATGTTTGTACTTGCAAAAGGGATATCATTGGTAAGAATAGACGAGAAATGAAGTCATGTAAATGTAGTCAATTGGATCAAAATAAAAATGAAGATAGATGGCAAAAACTTTTTGATGAATATTCGCCTGGTCAAGCAATTGTTAGGTTTCGTGGGGACATGAAATCTCAAAATACTGTAATGCGAGATCCATTTCTATTTAGGATAATAGAAGGTCATCATCCGTTACTAGAAGAAAAATACCGAGTCTGGCCAAGCTATGACTTTGCAGTTGCCATCGAGGATAGTTTGGATAGCGTAACTCATGCCTTCAGATCAAAAGAATACGAGTTACGAAATGAGATCTATTATGCAATACTTGATGCACTAAATATGAGAAAACCAAAAGTTTTGGAATTTTCTAGGCTAGAATTTAAGGGAATGCCAGTTTCAAAGAGGGTAATTAAGCCCCTAATAGAGAGTGGTAAAATTTCGTGGTATGATGATCCAAGGCTGCCAACTTTAGAAGCGTTAAAGAAGCGGGGGATAACACCCGAGGCAATAAGAAAATTCATTATTTCTTTGAGTTTTACAAAAGCAGACACTCTTGCGCCATTTGATGCTCTAGAATCATTTAACAGAAAAGAGGTTGATTCTAAAAGCATCAGATTGTATCAGGTGAAAAATCCACGCAAGTTACTTATCAAAAATCTTCCATTCACTGATGTAAAAATGCCCAATCATCCTACGACGGATATGGGAAAAAGAGTTGTTGAAGTGGATGGAAACATTTACCTCTCAGCTGACGATACAAAAAATATTGCTATTGGAAGTCAATTAAGATTAATGGGATTAGGAAATGTCAAAATTAATCAAGTGGGTAATGATTTTGAAGGAGAGTTTATTGGAGATGACGTTAATGTGGATTTTCCAAAAATTCAGTGGGTATCACAAAAAAATTCTCATAATTTGAAGATATTAATCCCAAAACAATTGTTCATTGATGAAAAATTTAACGAAGACAGTCTTGAGGAATTGGAAGTCTTTACCGAACCGCATTACTTAGGATTAAAAGACGGAGCTGAAATCCAATTTGTACGATTTGGTTATTGTAGGAAGGATTCTGCGAACCAAGCTATTTACACTCACAAGTGAATAAATATGAAAATAGGACGATTTGTGGAATCTGGAAAAGAAACTTTTGGTTTAGTAAAGGACGGTCATGTTGCAACAAGAGAAGAAATTATGTATGAAACAGGGATTCCATTACCATATAGCATCAAAGATTTTCTTTTTGATGGTTGGTTTGAAGAAATTAAGAAAAAATCTCCTACTTTATCGTATAACGAAAATTTATCAAAATATACTATTCTTGCTCCTATTCCCAATCCTCCCAAAATAATTTGTCTTGCATTTAATTACATTGATCATGCTGAAGAACAAAAAATACAATCACCTGAAGGCCCGGTGATTGTAATGAAGCCTAGAACAGCATTAACTGGAACAAATTCTGAAATTCGAAGTCCTACTTTTGTAAAAAAGCTAGATTATGAAGTTGAGCTTGCTCTTGTAATTGGTCAAAACTGTAAAAATGTAGATGAATCAAAGGCAATGGAGGTAATTTTTGGTTATATGATCTTAAATGATGTCTCTGCGAGGGATATTCAATACGGGGATAAGCAGTTTACTCGAGGAAAAAGCTTTGATACGTATGCACCTTGTGGACCTTGGATAACAACCTCTAATGAAGTTTCCAATCCCCAAAATCTCAAATTAATGACAAAAATCAATGGAGAATTAAGACAAAATTCATCTACATCAAAGATGTTT
>JBQTHA010000020.1:0-1825 GCA_052390375.1 Nitrosopumilaceae archaeon | reverse complement strand
AAATCAGGTTCGGCAACTTTGTTAATCTGAGTCATTTCATCTAAGAGATCTTTTTCTTCTTTGTGTCTGCCTGCAGTATCAATTAGAACAATGTCTAGATTGGAATTTTCAAAATGCTTTAGCCCATTTTTTACAATTAGGGGAGAATCTTTTGTTTTTTCTTCTCCATAAACTTCGATATTTTCCTTCTCACAGTTTGTCTTAAGTTGAACCAATGCTCCAGGCCTGTATGTATCTGCACCTATGACGCCCACTTTGTAGCCCTGCTTTGTTAAAAATTTTGAAAGTTTTCCTATTAATGTTGTCTTGCCGCTACCCTGTATTCCAAGCATCAGTACCTTGTTTAACTTACCAGGTTTGAAAGAAAATTCAGTTTCGTGTCCTAGTAGTTTAGCTAGCTCATCATATAGAATTTTTACAATGTGATCTTTTCGAGAAAGTCCTGGTGGAGGAGTTTCTTTAAGCGATCTCTCCTCAAGATTTTTTGTTATTTCTAATACTAATTTTACATTCACATCAGATTGTAAGAGTGCACGTTGTACATTTTTAGATAATTCTTTTATTAGTTCCTCGTCAATACCAGAAGAGTTTACAATTTTTTTTATGGCTGCACGAAGATTAGTTTTTAGATTATCTAGCATGATGATCTAATTTTGCATCCAGTATTTCAAATCTTCCTCTATATCCATCCCAAACCTTCTTGAATTTTTCTATTTTTAGTGGGAAGGTGAAAAGCGGACAATCAACAACTAAAGTTTCTGCTTCACCACCTTCAAAGGTTAAGTTAAAACCATGTTGACTTGCCAAGTTTTCAAGTTTTAAAAGATCAGATTGATTAATTTCTTTTCCTAACCAAGATTCATCTAGTCCAGAAGATGTTACACTTACAATAATGAAACGAAATCTAGATTCAATTAATTTGTTCATGTAATCTTTTTGGTTTTTATTCCATAGTGGAGAAACTATATCTAGTGTAAGTTTAGAACAAACGCTTGTAAAAAAATTTTTCTGAAATTCACTTAAAATTCCTCCATGAACAATTCCTTCAATTCCATATTTGGTTTTTGCATCATTTAAGACGTGCTCTAATGTCTTAGCTTCTAAATCAGGATCATTTGAATCAGATTCAATAGTTAACTGAGGTATATTCATCGATTTAGATTGAAGTTTAGTTAGTTTAATGTTGGGAAAATGTAAAAGCATACTTTCTTCTGAAAGAGGAAGAATTATTATCAAACATACTATTTGGTGTCCTTGAGCTTTTGCTTCATAGATAGCATAAGTACTGTCTTTTCCTCCAGAAAATAATGCAGCAAGTTTCAAGCAAATTACCTTCTAATTTCCTGTATTTCATCTTTTGATGAGATTGAGAGAAAACTTTTCGATTACAATAACATTTGATTTAAGATTTTTTGATGAAAGCCTTGGATGCTTCAAAACTCATAATCTACATCATTAAATCAGATGGCTTTTCCAGTAATCATCAGCATCCAAACTATGATTGTAATTTGCATTATTTTAGTGGTAAGAGGAGTTTATGACTAAATCATAACGCAAATTGGTATAATGCAAGGTCTTTTTGTTTGAGATTTTTTATTATAAAGGAATTTAGAGAAATTGAAGTAATTGATTTAAATATTTACATGAAACTTAATTTCTAGTTTGACGTACAGCATTATGTGGCAATTGCATATGTTTTAATCAGTTGCGACTTGGGAACTGAAAAAGCTATCATTGACGAGCTAAAAACATTTGAAGGAGTAAAAGAAGTTTTAGGAACATTAGGCATTTATGACATTATTGTAAAAGTTGAGTCTCAAAATAC
>JBQTHA010000019.1:0-1755 GCA_052390375.1 Nitrosopumilaceae archaeon | reverse complement strand
AATTTCCTTATGCAAAAATCCGATCTATTGGAAAAATATCTATCGGAATAGGAACACTTGGCTTGTTTTCAACATTGGGTGCAGTATTTTATGCCGCAAATCTAATGGGGTTAAATTTTATGGATTCCCTTTTTATCGCAGCAGCTCTTTCTATTAGCAGTACTGCAATAATTATTAAAATATTTGAAGATCTCGGAATACTAAAAAAAGAATCTTCTATACTTGTTTTAGGAATTTTAATTGTTGAAGACGTCATCGCAGTAATTTTAATCTCATCTCTCCAGTCGGTAGCTCTGCTTGGAACAGTCTCACTTGAAAGTATCTCACTTGCAGTAGCAGTTGCTGCAGGATTATTTATTGGGACATTTACAATTGGAACTAAAGTAATCCCACCTCTTATAGACAGAGTTGCAAGTGCAGAAAACAGAGAAATTCTGCTGCTAAGTGTTTTGGGAGTGTGCTTTGGTTATGCATTAATTGCAAATATCGCTGGATTATCAGTTGCTATAGGCGCATTTTTGGCGGGAGTTTTAGTTGCAGAATCAAGATCATCCGAAGTTTCTAAAATTTTATCGAGCCCAATCAAAGACATGTTTGTTGCTATTTTCTTTGTATCAGTTGGAGCTTTAATGGACATTGGCCATATTGGAAATTATATTTTTATCGCAATAGGACTAATTGCTGTAGCCATAGGAATGAAGTTTGGCGGCAACCTACTTGGAAGCCTGTTATTTAGACAACCTGCAAGAAAATCGCTTCGTTCAGCCTTTGCACTTGCAGCCCCAAGAGGAGAATTTTCTATAGTTATTGTAAAGACAGGAGTAGATGTTGGGGCAGTAAGTGCCTTTCTTTTCCCACTAGTAGGAATAATCTCGATTATTACATCATTTATTACGCCATTCTTATTTAGGGTAGGTGATAAAGTCATTCCAAAAATATCAAAGGCCTAGAAAATGTCAAAAGATGAATTAAATAAACTTCTCAACAAAGTACACAAGAGTGTAACTATATTCAACTATAACAGTAACAACGTACCGTGCATAATTTTAACGGAGAGAAGATTTTCTGAAATAATGGATAAGATTGCAGGAAGACCAGTCTCTGTGGACACCAATCTCAATATTCTTCAAAATGGATTGGGTAACGTTTTCGTGGAAATCTCATTAGATTTTTCTAATAGTGATATTCATGAAAAAATTCTACTTTACGCAAATGAATCAATAGACTTTTTTGAATCATTAGCAAAAACAGCTATGCTAGCATTATCTTCGCCACACTCTAAGGTTGGTCAGGAAAATGTCTTTATGATTCAGCTTCCAAAACCTGAGAGAGCAATAAATGCTCTTGATGTAATTAGAAGAGGGTTAAAGGCTGGAGAAAATCCACAAACCTGAATTATATAATCTTTTAAAAAAAAGAATTGAAATGCAGTTACCGGGATTTGAACCCGGGCCACGAACTTGGCAAGCTCGCATAATAACCAAACTATACTACAACTGCTCTATCGATAAATTTAATTTTCTCTATTAAAGCGTACTGATATTTTTAAGATTGTTTTTAATGTTGATTGTTCTATCTGATACCATGGATGAAAAGCTTCGAAAAATCATAGAACAAAAAATTGACTCTACTTTTGAGAAAAGAGACGAAATCCAAAACATTGTACACTCTCTAGAAGAGCTATCTTCACAAAAAAATTCTTTTGCGCTTGGCATTATAATTGGCAGATTATACAACTCGTTTTATTACCAATGC
>JBQTHA010000018.1:0-37566 GCA_052390375.1 Nitrosopumilaceae archaeon | reverse complement strand
TGTGTGGTTCCATTGGAACCTTTCCATATCCTAGTCGTCTGCCTAGAACTAAAGCTGCAGCGAGTGCTGAGAATCCAGATGTGATGTGTACGACAGTACCACCTGCAAAGTCGAGTCCGAAGCTAGGCGATAGATCAGGATTAAAGTCCAAGTTCATTATGTATCCTCCACCCCAAACCCAATGTGCAACTGGATCATAAACGAAGGTTGCCCATAGAAGTATGAAGATCACTAATGCACTAAACTTCATTCTATCAATTAATCCTCCAACGATTAGTGATGGAGTGATAATTGCGAATGTAGCTTGGAACATTGCAAACAACTGATGTGGGACTGTATTTGGCCAGCCCTGACCACATTGGTCTGCATCTACCATAGCATTCATCTGATATGCAGCTGACCATGTATCACTACATGGGCCTGCCGCACCTAGTGGAGCATAGTGTGAAACTTGGTTAAATCCAACATAATTCAAAGCTCCCATGTACATGTTAGCGTCATTGTCATTTGGTCCAAATGCGAGTGTATATCCCCACATTATCCATTGAACAGATATCAATCCAATGATGACAAATGTCATACCAATTACGCTAACTGCGTTCTTTGATCTTGCCAATCCTCCGTAGAAGAAGGCAACACCAGGAGTCATGAACAATACTAGTGATGTTGCGGTTAATACCCATGCTGAGTCACCTGTATCAATTCTACAGGGCATCATGTTACCTTCGCCATCATCATACCAACATTCGTTTGGATTACCAGTATAGATTCCACTTGTTCCTTTTACGTACCCGTCCATGCCATCGGTAGTCTGTTGTGCAAATGCCTGTGACATTGCACCGGCTGCCGATACAGCGACTGCGGCCACAAGTAATAGAGCATACTTGTGGTTTCTAGAATTCATTAAAGACAGAAAAAATTTGTAACTATATAACCCTTGAGATGTATGAAGAGGTAAGAAAGTAAATTATTATATTTTAGTATTTTGTGATAGTAACATAAAATGAGGAAATTATGTCAGATATAATTTGTGCCTGGATTACCATAACATATTCATCAATTAGAGGTATTAGGTAAAATGAAAACAAAATCCAAATTTCCCAAATTATCGATATTTGATACATTCAAGACAAAAAGGGAGGAATACACAGGGGAGGCATTAAGACAAAGATCAATCATTGCACATTTAGCTACTGCAACAAATTCTACAGCAAGAACTAGGACGGGTATATCACAAAGGATAGCTGAAGAAAATGGGATTGTTTGGAAAAATATCTATTCAGGAATATTTCGTGATTTAGACGAAATTTTAATTCCTTTAGGATTAGTTCAGGAGGCTGGAAGATTGCCATTGAAAAGAGGTCCTAAGGCTTTACAAGAAAAAGGAGTTCCATTTTATGAGCTAACACAAGAAGGTCTGCTAATAGCATTATCACTTAATGAAATAGTGGGGCGAGAAGAGATTTTGACTCGATTTTTCTCTAGAGCCAAAATAGAAGAAGACGAGTTTGAAGAGATTTTACAAAAACTTGCAATTATTGTTCCAAGATTTACCTATTCATTATTTGAAAAGTATTCAAAGGCATATTGTGAAGGGAAGTTAGAAAAGTTATTACCTTTTAGTATTTCTAGATTGAAAAAAATTTCTGATGAATCCATACTAATTCAGAGAGAGTTTTTAGAGGCTTTTTCAAATCTTTCCAGAATGGAAAGAGAGAATATAATTAAATTTCTAGAAAATATTAGTTAAAAAATCATTTTAAAAATACTCGATTTAAGAGTTTTCCCACCAAACATTAAAATCACAAACAAAGATAAATTATCAAAATGGGTGGTTCTCAGAAGGTATTTGCATCTGTAAAATCCTACAGTAAAAGAGGAAGACTCCTCCCAAAAAGTGAATTTCAGACGTTAGCTGAATCAAGAGATTTAGATGAATTAATGACAAGAATTAAAAACACAAATTATGCTGATGCAGTATCAAAAATTTCTAAACCATTCACTTCAGAAAAAATCGAATCTGCTCTGAAGAGCCATTTAGCAGACATACATTATTCCATATCAAAAACTGGTGGAGGTTCAAAGGTATTAGAAGCATTTTATCTCAAATTTATCATATCGAATTTGAAATTAATACTAAAAGGTAGAATTTTAGGAAAATCTCAAGAGGAAATTGAGCCTCGTCTAAATTTACATGCAGAAGAGCTAATTAAACAAAGGGATGTTATTCTAAAGGCATTAGTTGCAAAAGATCTTGAAGAAATAGTTTCTAGTCTTAACAGCACTATCTTTGGAGAAGATATTGCAAAAGCAGTTGCCCTGTATAATGATAAAAAGAACATCCAAATCTTTGATACCTATTTTGATAAGATATTGATTCAGCAGCTTAGTGCATCATTACGAATTTCGGGAGACAAAGATTTAGCTCGTCCTGTTGGAATGCATATAGATTTTTACAATTTAC
This sequence comes from Nitrosopumilaceae archaeon, assembly GCA_052390375.1. Taxonomy (GTDB): domain Archaea; phylum Thermoproteota; class Nitrososphaeria; order Nitrososphaerales; family Nitrosopumilaceae; genus CSP1-1. The sequence goes on along the minus strand of JBQTHA010000018.1, from coordinate 35,102 downwards.
TTAGCATTCTTAGGGGAAAGTTTTGGGGATTAGATGAACAACAGATTCAGGATTTACTTGTGTCTTCTACGTCAGGTGCACCTAAAGATTTGCTTGGTAGAATGATAGCAGCCGAATCAGTAAAAGATGCATTAAATGAACTTACCAATACTCCATACAAAAATTTGATGCCTCAATCAGAAAGTGATATTGATGCAATTTCAGAATTTGAACGAGCCTTTGAAATGGCGATATACAAGGGTGCCAAAAATACATTCACTAGAATGTTTAGTACTTCTACAAGTGTTGGAATAACAATTCTTACCTCCTATGAAGTAAGAAATCTTGGTTCAATTGCTTTTGCAGTTGAACAAAAAATTCCACCACAAATTACCATGTCAAAGATAATTATTGAAGAGTAAAATAGTGCTAACTTTTACTTTCGTTTGATTTACGTAATGCTAAAAGTTATTACTACCCCTAAAAATCATATCATTAAATGCCCAAACTCCGTTGTAGAGACTATGGTTTTGACTGTGAATTTGTCTCAGAAGCACCAGAGGTAGCAAAAGTAATTGAAGCCTATGGAAAGCATTCTGAAGAGGTACACGGAATAGAATATTCTAAGGAATCCTTGATGCAATTCATACTTAGACAAGGCTAAAATCTATACAGGAAATTTACTCTCCTATTGAATTTCTCTTTTGTAACTCTAACAAATGAGTAATTATCGAAAAATAGGTCATTACATTTATAACAAAAAATTCTTGGATTTAGTTAATCATGATCAATCTTGATAAAAAAAATCCAAATGAACAACCAGTTACTTTTTCAAAGATTATTTGGAAAAGCTCTATTCTTGCAATGATATTTGCTTTGCCTGCATTAGGAATTTTTCTGGGAATATACTATAGTACTGGAGAACTTTTTGTAGGTGCAATTCTTGGTTTTGGGGTACACTTTGCTACTCTAATATTTTCAGGGAGGATTTCAAAATGGCTTGTGAAATTTCAAGAGTAAGAATTCAGAGGAATATTGAGGTGGCTCTAATATGATGGGAGATAGAGATTATAGACAGCTAATTAAAAATGCCATTGAATCTATAGGACGAGATATTGAACCTAAAATTGATCCAAAAGACAACAAAACAATTCACATTCATGAAGTTGTAAGGTGTTTAAGACGATCATATTATGATAGAACTGAACCTATTGACTCTCAATGGACTAGTTTTAATAATTTAATGACTGGCCTCCTTCAAAAAATGGAATATGGGGGGAAAGAAGGAGAATTTCAAATTGAAGACATTATCTTAAAGGGAAAAGCTGACATGATTGTTGATGATGCGATTATAATTTTCCGCTCAACTTTGGAAGTTCCAGAGAACCCATTTGCTTCAGATCTTTTATATCTTAATGCATGTATGTGGATCTTCAAAAAAGTAGAAGGTGTTGTTGTTTACATGACCTCAGATGGGAAAGAATCATCATTTTCTCTGAGCAAAGACAATAAGATGTTTGAAGAAGTGGTAAGGCGTGTTCGCGTTCTAAAAGATCTTCTTGTAGAACAAAAGGTTCCTATTTTAGAACCATCAAATGAATGCTCATCTTGTCAATATTATGAAAGATGTTTCATCAAACAAAAGATAGGAAAACAAATCAATATACAAAATCTTTTCGGATTAGGAAAATCTAGTGAAAAGAATTAGTAAGTAGTTTTTTAATTAAACTACTCTAGTGGTTCTGGATGTCCTTTACCACGAAGAGCAAATGTTACTACTGCTAATGCAATTGCTACTCCGAGTGCTGAACCAAATGCTACCATACTTGCTTCTGCCATTTAGTGAATGCAAGTTATTGGATCATATATAACTTTGCCAATTTTTTTTTGCTTTAAACAAATAATCATAATTTTCTAGTTTTATGATACAATACCAATTTGTTCCTAAAAAATGGAAATTACTCCTTTAATTCTTTGAGGGTCTGTTCAAGATCCTCAATTTCGTCATTGAATAACGTAACCATCTCTTTCAGAAGAAGTTTTTGTTGTTCAGATTCTCTTTTTTCTGCATTTATTCTACTTGCAATTTTTTCAAGACTTGCTATTTTCTCATTTAACGTAGTAGTTAATGTAAGCAAAAATGATTCATATTGTTTTAATTCTATGGATAATGATGTATCTGTTGCCTTTAGAGATTCTTCATCACCACCTTCAATAAATTCAGTTAATCGTCCTCGTAAAACTCGGAGCTTGGTTTCAGTTCCTGTAAGTTTTTCGAGATTTGTTGATATTTTTGGAGAAACTGAGGAATTCTTTTTATTTTCATAATTTGATATCTCCATCCTTGCAAGTTCCTCACTCATGTAACTTGTCATTTTTTTTACAAGAAGTCCTTGTTTTGTAGCCTCATTTTGTTGATGTCTTACTTCATCTCTAATTTTTTCAAGATTATTGATCTCATCATTTAAGGATCTAGTAATTTTAAGTAGAAATTCAGTACTTTGAATTAAATTTCTAATAGAGTATGAACCAACAAGTTTAGTCATATAGGTAATTCTCCAGATGATTTTTGCCAAAAATACTACAAAACCTAATGTCTGTTCGGCATGAACGAACTTTGACTATTCAAGATTATTATGGAAATTCGAAGGTAATCTCCTTTTCTCCCCCTGCTGTAATGGAGCTAAGATTGAAAGATGCTTCCCCTTTAATTTTCCATTGAGGAGCGTTATTAGTTAATGCATCCCAAAATTCTGGAAGATTTCCAGTATTTTTGATTGTAATTGTTTCTCTAAGAATGGTCGATTGTTCACTAAGAATAGTAAAGTAATTTGAGCTGTCCACCATCCCCATAGGCCTTTCTCCAATTTGGCTTGTTTGAACTTTGATGTTATTTTCATAGAGTTCATACTTGATCGTCTGAAGAATAACTGCTTTGTAATTGGGATTAGTTACTTTGAACTGTATCTCAATTGTTACAGCTTTCTCATTTACTTCCAAGATAGATATATCTTCTAATTCAATTTTAAGAGGTAATGCTTCTCTGGGAGCGTCAGATGAAGATACAATACTTCGACCAGAGACATCATCTATTATTGATGAGCCTGAAAATCCAAACATTCCAATAATTATTACAAACGCAGCAACTACTCCACCTACAATAATCTTAGGATTCACTGAAGGGAGTTTACGTTTACATATCTTAAATGTTGAGACAAAAAATGCTTATAGTGATAAAACAAAATTAAGTTATGCAGTATTTTCAAGCTGTAAAAATTGGCAAAGAAAGGGCAAGTAAAGCACAGATGATTCTATTTGATTTAGCTGGGTTTGCAATGTTAACATTAACTACGAAAAAAAAAGATGGAAAGTTTTTACCTGTTGGAGAAGAAGTATACGTTGCAGTAATTCATACAGCTGATGGTTATGTAACAATTCTAGTAGATGAAGATGGGTATACGAAAGCCCAATCAAAGGTATTAGAAAAAAATGAGGCAATGAAGATTTTTAAAAAAGCAAGAGACGCTGATATTTTAGAATATGGTGGAAAGCAAATTGAAATTTGGACTGAAAGCTATCCTGTAGTTCAAAATGAAAGTTGAAAAAATTGTTAAGATATTATTATTTCGGTTCCGACTGAGATACCTTTTATTGCTTTTTCTAGATTTTTAATGTCTGCTTTTAGGACACGTGTTTTGATTTTTGAACGCTCAATTACCTTTAATGCAACAATGTCCATAAGGTCATAGCTACCAGCTATAGAATCTTCACGCACAAGTAAACTGCGAAGTTTCTTCAGCTCGATTCGTTTGAATTTTTTTGCTTTCTTGTTTTTGTTTGGATCAGAATCATAAATGCCATCCACATCTGTAGCATTCAAAAATTCTGAAGCTTTTATTTTTTCAGCAATTAAGGCTGCAGTTCCATTAGTACTTTGACCTGGATGTAATCCTCCTGTAATAACAATTTGACCACTATCAACTGCGTGTCTAACCTCTTGAAGAGTAGTTGGTGGATGCGGATATGCCCTATTTTGTAGGGCATAAATTAGGAGTTTGGCATTGAGTCTTGAAACTTCTATTCCTAATTCATCCAATGTGGATTCATCAGCTCCAGAGGATCTTGCATGAGATATGTAATGTCTAGCAATATTTCCTCCCCCGGCAACAATTACTGGCTGACATATTTTACTAATTTTTACGAGAAATGTAGAATAATCTTTTAATAATTTTGTATTATTCATTTCAAAAACTTTACCAGACAGTTTTATTACAATTCTTTTTCTCAAGACCTTCGACCACCAAGGATTGATTTTGCAGCAATTTCAACTTTTTTTCTATTTTTGCGAAGAGTATACACTCTTAGAATATTCATAAAACCAGACATTGTTGAAACCAAGGGAATTTGAGATATTGGAATTTCTGTTGCTAAAACTTTGTTATTAGCTCTTGTTATCAAGATTAGTGATTTTGATTCCCTCTTTGAAGGGGATAGTGGTAAAGAAGGAGTAACTGAACTGTCTACAAAAATTTCATTTTCATCAACTTTTGACTTTTTTGATAGTTCTTTTTTTAATTGAGATGTTTTTGTTTTAGAAATGTGTTCGTTTGGAGAAAGCATTCTTTCAAAAACACATTTGAAAAGCTCACGGTTTTGATAGTCTGTAGCAATTTTCTGAGCACGCTTCAAATCTGATGTATATGTTGGTAGTGAGACTAATTTTGCTAACATATAATCATCCGTAAGTTCGATATAGTCATCTAAACTCATAGACGAGAGTCCTAATTCTTCGTAAGCCAAGCGCATTGATTCTAATAACATTACTTCAGCTGATCGAACTGTTTTATGAAAATAGACAGCTTTGAACATTTGATACCTTGAATGCATCATAGATTCAAAGGAGTATAGAGCTGATTTCTCAAGGGCAAGTTTTTTATGATATACATCAAGAGATTGTGTTATTCTTTTATGATCAATTTTGGCGTGTTCTGCTCCAGTAAAGTAGCCATCACGTAGTAAGTAATCCATGATATCTGCACTTAATGCACCAGAAATTATTTCATTCATAAATTGAAGTTTGGAATCACCAAAAGCAAGTTTTGCTATGAATTGTTTATTAAAACTAGATTTTGAAATAAGATCACCAATTTCTGTTTTTAAGATTAGATCTCTACCTAATTTTTCATGTGAACTTTTCTTTTTTCGTTGGGCTACTTCTTCAAAAAGATGAGAGAATGGGCCATGCCCTATATCATGCAAAAGTGCTGCTAATCTAAGATTTTCAATATCGTCAGAATTAATTATTCCTTTTTCCTCTAATGCTTGAGCAGTTTGTCCTGTGATATGCATAACTCCAAGTGAGTGTTCAAATCTTGTATGTTGGGCGCCGGGATACGTCAGATGTGCTCCTGATAGTTGTCTAATTCTTCTTAACCGTTGAAAAATTGGATTATCAATTATCTTAATTTCGCTACCGTAAGCTCTTACAAAGTCATGAATAGGATCGATGATATCTAGATGTCTTCTTTTCATGGCAGAAATTTATTTGAAAATATTTTCAGAATGGATTTATGAACCTCTTCTTTTGAGCGTGATGCATCAACTAATTTCCAATTTTTTTTCTTTGCTATTACACGATATGTTCTTGAAACTTTTTGTGAAAATTTTTTATTCTTTTCAAATTTATCCCTGTTAGATTTTTTACGACGAAATGATTCTTTTGGGTGGACATCTAAAACTATTACAAGATCAGCTTTAGGAAGACCTGCATCTAGATGTTCTAACCACTGGGCATTTAATCCATTTATCAAGCCATAAATCAAATTTGATTGGTAGTACCTATTCATTATTAGAACAGAATTTTTTGAAATGGCTTTTTGTATTTCATTTACTTTTTCCCATCTATTTGCAGCTAATAAACAATGAATTACCTGTAGTGGAAATTTACGTTTACCATGTAGATATCGCTTAATTTCTTTACCTATAGGGGTAGAGTAATCAGGAAAGCTAAAGAGTTTGGTTTTTAGTTTTCTTGCTTTCAATGCTTTTGCCAAAAGCAATGATTGAGTTTTTTTCCCTGCCTGATCTCCCCCTTCAATAACAATAATCATTAGTTGTAATCATGTAAATTTGAGCAATTAAAAATCTATCAAAATTTATAACCATACCTACCCCAATTGAGAAAATGGGTCTTGTAAGACATATGGCAAAAGAAGTTATGCGAGAAATTGGTAACAAATCACGAGAATTTTATGAATTTGTTCTTCCTCCAGTTGATATGCATTTGGGAAATAATAATCTAGTCATTACAGTAGATATTCCAGGTTTTAACAAAGATGATATTAAATTAACAATTCATGGAAATATTCTATCCATTAAAGCAGAAAAAAAAATTAACACTAACAATAATGATAAAATTATTTGTAATCAAAGACCAAACGTTATAGATAAAAAAATTCGATTACCAATTAAGATAAAAGAAGGGGAAGAAAAAGTAAATTCCGCTAAATATGTAGATGGTGTACTTACAATTAAAATTCCTACTTCAACAACAGGAAAACCTATTTCAATAGAGTAACTAACTTTTTCTAAATATAGTAAAAATTCCCATTATAATTAATGCTCCAACCATACCAATTATTCCTAATATATCATTAGAAGAATATAGAAAAGCCGAACTAACAAAAATTGCTGATGATAGAATACTTCCTGAAAGTAAAGTATTTGATTTAGGTTTTGCGTTTAAGAGTTGAAGAGATCTATTTTCATCAATGAATTTTTTTAATTCAGGTGCAATTGAAATAGTTGCATCAATAGATTTTACAAATCTTTGAAATGAATATTTTAGTTCTTCAATGTATGCATCTTTAATTAGATTTTCTTCTTCTAGAATTTTTTTTAATACGTTTACAAACTTAAAATCTACTTTGTGAGTTTTGTAAATTCCTTCAATAATAGAAGTCATTCTCATGTATAAGGCAAGATTTTTTGGAAGCATGAATGGAAATCTACTCATTGTTTTGTTTGCAATCTCTAACAAAGCTTTAACTTCCATTTCACTGGGTTTTGTTCCATGCATTCCCCTTATTGTCAACTCGATCGCTCTTTCTATTACTGAACGATTGAAATCTGGCATTAACATTCCAAGATCATCCATTGCGTTTACTGTCCTAGGAGGATCTTTTTCGATCAAGGCAAGATACAATCTAATCAATCGTAATCTGGTATCATTGTCTAACCTACCTACCATTCCATAGTCATAGAGAATCAGAGAGCCATCATCTGATACGGAAATATTGCCAGGATGGGGATCCGCATGAAATATTGAATGCCGAAGCAACATGGTGAAAAAAACCTTATGTACATCAATTACTAGCTTTTGCCTATCAATTCCCTTTGCATCTAAAGCCTCAACATTTGTTATTTTTATTCCAGGAACATATTCCATAGTAAGAACACTTTTTGAAGAATGGTCATCATATACTGAAGGAACTATAATGTTATCATAATGGGCAATGTTTTCTTTGATTTTTTTGAGATTTGAAGATTCTAGGGTGTAATCCATCTCTTCGTATATTGTCTCGATAAATTGTGCTAGCATTCCACTTGCAGAAAATCTTAGATTAGGATCGACAAATTTAAGAGCAATTGGAAGAATTTTTTTTAAAACTTTTAGATCTTCTTCAACAGTTTTTTCTATTCCTGGTCGTTTTACTTTTACGACTACTGCTTGTCCATTAATCTTAGCATTGTAAACTTGACCTAAAGACGCGCCAGATAATGCATTTTCTTCTATTGAATCAAATTTTTGATTAATTGGTCCTAATTCTTTTTCAATAATGGGTTTTACCTTTTCAAAAGGTGTTACAGGAACATCATCTTGGAGCTTTGCAAGTTCTTCCAAGTAAGGTTGAGGCAATATGTCAGCCCTTGATGATAACCATTGACCTAGCTTAATGTATACAGGACCTAATGAAATGAAAGTGTTAAGGATTCGTTTGGCATTTTCCCTGTATTTTTCTATATCAACATTTTTTCCTTCTGTCTTCACCCATTCTCTTCTATCTTTTCTTAGGGCAAGAATTATTGGTAAAAGTTTGAAGAATACACTAATAGTTCGTAAAGTAGACAAATAACAATCCACCTATTGTTTTTTAATTCGTTTAGAAATAAAGTAACCTAGATAGCCAAATACTAAGGATGCAATTAATCCTGATATTGTAGAAGATTGTTTTGCAAAAATTGAATTTTTTTGATTTTTGTAAATGTATGATGCAACTTTTCCACCTCCTATAGCTGCAGAAGCTAATCCAATCAATATTTCAGGTGAATCTAAAACTAAATGTCCTAAAGGATTTTCTCGAGGATCAACTTTATCCATGTGAACTAGAAATTTGTCATCATACTCACGGATGTGCAAATTTCCATATCGATATTGTTTTTTTGCACCGTTTTTTTGGCCAAGAGAGGTTTCTTCAGCCTTTTCTAACATAAAGGGACCTAATTCCTTTGGAATTTCAATTTCCTCCCATACCATAAACATAAATTTCTTTTATTGAATATATTTCTTCTATAATTTTAAGTGGTAAAAATCTAATTTTAGTTAATTAGTCTTACTAGATTCTTTTTTTCTCTTTTTAATTTGAGAAAACGAGACGCCACCAATTATTGCAATAACACCTAAAATAATGAATTGAGAATACGCCGTTAAATCAAAGCTAGATTGTTGAATATTTTCTGTTACATCTGCAATGAGAACTGTAGTATCATATGTTTCAAAAATTTCATCTCGTAAGGAATCTTTGTATCTTAAAGTGATTCGTATTTCATGTTCACCATATTTTGGTTCACCATCAAACTCAACTGGTATATTAAATGGTACAGGAGAATCAATCTCAATTTCATCTATGTATTGAGTAGATTTTTTTATGTTAGAATTACCTAGAGGTTCCAGTGTAACAAATCCAAACAATGCATCCTCATTTCCTTCATTGATAATTTCGCCAATTACTGTTGGTTTTCCAGATAAATCAATAATTCCAACATCATAAATCGTGGCGTCGATTAGTCCTTTAACGTAAAAATCTACAATCCGGGATATTGTAAGTTGTTCACCATGTGCGTTAAAATATGTAATTTCCATTGGCGCACGTAGCGTTTGAGCACTCATAGTTCCTGGAACGTACACATCAAATTCAAGATATTTTGATTTACCTGAATCGATTTGCCCAACATCCCAATCACTATCAAGGATTACAACATTTTCTACATTAGTTACTGATTGTGAAGTAGATGAGATTGTTTCTTGTGTATTTTGTAATTCAATACTAACTCCTGAAATGGGTGCAGTACCATCGTTTGATATTTCAATTACTACATGATTCTTTTTGAGAGATGTAAGAAAAGGCTCTAAGGCTCGCATATTGATAATACTGTCACCAGTTACTTTGAAATTAAAATCAAAAAATGTATTTCTTTCTCCTGATTCTCGAAGTCTAGAGTACTCGATCATGGCAGAAGCAGGATATTGTTTGATTTCAGCTTGGTCACTAATATCAACAAAGAAGGTTAATTCAAAAACTTCACCAGCAAGTGCAGTTGAATCAAAATCAGCCTCAATTAATGGACCAGAACCAATGGTAGGAGAAAAGCCAAATGGTAGGGATAGTTGTCCCTTTATACCAGTAATATCTTGGGTACCAACATTTGCCATCACAATTGTAAAAGGTACATTTTTGTCACCTGGGTTTACCTCAAACTTTTCATCTGCTGTTCCAAAAAATGCATCAAGGTACTTTACGTCACCAAATTTTCTTTCAAAGGGTGAATCACCAGAACTAACTTGTGCAGTGGCATTTTCATACATAGTTGATCCAATAATAAAAATTACGGCTAAAACAAAGATAAATTGTAACTTCATGCCACTGCTTCTAACCTCGTAGATTCTTCTCCTTCAAATGCTCTACCGTCTTTGATTGTAATTATTCGATCTACATCGCCGAATTGATGTCTGTCATGAGTTACTACAATGAATGTTTGTCCTAATTTTTTGGCCATTGACTTCATAAGTTGAACAATTGTCTGAGATGAAACAGAGTCCAAATTACCAGTAGGTTCATCTGCAAGAACAATCGTAGGATGATTAACCAGTCCTCTCGCAATAGCTACACGTTGAGCTTGCCCACCAGATATTTTATTAGCGCGTTTATGCATCTGATCTTCTAGTCCCACCATCTTTAACAATTCCTTAGCATCTTTTGAAGCAGAATCATTTGTTCCTTGGATTTGTCTTGGTAACATTACGTTTTCAAGAACAGTCAGATCTGTTAATAAATTGGAGAATTGAAAAATAAATCCAAGTTTATGATTTCTAAAAGATGAGATCTTACTATCATTAAGAGTAGTAGTGTTCGTGCCATCAATGAGGATCTTCCCACTAGTTGGTCTATCTAAGAGTCCAATCATGTTCAATAAAGTAGATTTTCCAGAACCTGAACTTCCTACAATTAAGAGAAATTCTCCTTTGTTAACTGTAATAGAAACATCTTGTAGAGCATGAACTTTAGTATCACCCTTACCGTATACTTTGTTGAGATTATACATTTCAAGAACCTTATCAGACATTTCTCATAGCCTCCACAGGGAGTAGTTTTGTTGCACGATAGGAAGGATACAATGATGCAATAATTGCAAGACTAAATGAAGTTAAAGCAGTTTGAATGACTTTATCCCATTGTATACTGACTTCTAAAGGAAGGCTGTTATTAAATGACATTTTGGTCTCCTTTGCATAAATGGTATATCCCAATCCTGCAGCTGTTCCAACAGTTGCACCAATTGCACCAATTATAATTCCTTGAAACAGGAATATAATCAAGATATCTCTCCTTTTTGCACCAATCGCACGCATAATACCAATTTCTTTTGTTTTACCATTTACTAACATCATTTGAATAGTTACAATTGCAAAGGCTGAAGACATCATCCCAAAGTATCCAATCATATTTATCATAGCAATTCCAGATCTGAAACCAGCTAATTGTTCTTCAGCAACTTCTTCTATTGTTTCAGCAATGAAATCCTCATTTGGAAAAGTTCTCAAGAAGAGATCTCTGACTTCTGTTGCTTTAGTTGGATCATTTAGCTTAACCATTATTGAGCCAGTATATCCATCTCTATCCATTAAATCACGTAAAGTATCAATGTGTACAACTACACTGTAATCAAATCCTTGACCACCGGGAGATTTTGCTATCCCTGTAACAATAAACCTCTTTAGCTGGTCCTGACCATATCTATCAACAATCTTTAGCTTTACACTATCTCCAACTTTTGCTCCTCCCAGATCTTCTGCAACATTAGAGCCTAGGACTATAGAATTTCTTGAATAGACAAATTGGCCTTCAGCTACTGTATTATGCACGGTAGAAGCTCTAATATCTCGTAATGGATCAACACCTACAATTGGAACTCTTGTTTCCTCAATTCTATTACCAAATTTTGTGATATTAATTGAAGCAGAACTATCCAGCCTTGGAGTAGCAGCTTCCACATAAGGAATCCTCTCAAACCAATTAACTAATGACTGGTCTGATTTGTCGATATAGTCTTCCTCATCTGTTATCTGGAGGTTTCCGAATCTGTAGTCAGTTAAATCACGAACAATTGCATCAAACAATCCCTGAAATATTACAAAGTTTACATGAATTACTAAAATTCCAATTGTAACAGCTAATACAGCACCTATTAGACTTCCCCGCTTATTGAATAGCATTCTTTTTGCTAGCTGTAATCGATATTCCAACAAATTTAATAAAAAGGTCTAATATTTAATTTATATGACGTTTAATCATAAGATAACAGACATTTTTATATGTAATAAGTATATTTTAAAAGAATATCAATGAAGGACAATACGAATTGGACAATTTAGACATGAAAATCTTGAGTTTGTTACTAGATAATTGTAGAGAATCAGATAGACAAACTGGGAAAAAAATTGGAATATCCGGGGCTGCAGTAAAATCAAGAATTCAAAAGATGGTTGATAATGGGGTGATTGAAAAATTTACTTTAAAAATCGAACCCCCAGTTTTAGGCCATAATTTGTTTTACATCGTAATAACTGGACAAGACCAAGAAACAATTTTACAACAAGTTAATTTAATAGGTAAACCATTTTTGGTAGTTCCATGTATTGGTGGAATAACAGTTTGCGGTATAGTAGTAACTGAAAACGTTAAACAAAAAATAAAGCTGGCACAAAATTTAATGAAAGATATTAGAGTATTAAGTATCTTTGAAGCTGAAAATCCAGGAGTACCATCTAATTTAACCCGAACAGATCTTGAGATAATTGATAGACTGATAAAAGATCCGCGAGCAAAAATTGAAGACATTGCGAAATTAACAAAACTTTCAAGCAAAACAATTACTAGATCATTAGAGAAATTTCAAAGAGATGATACAATATTATTTACTTTAATTTATGATCCAATAAAATTAAAAGGATATATCCCATATGCAATTTTAGTTGGAGTAAGAGATGATGTTCCAAAAACACTAATTAAATTAAAAAAAAGTTTTTCAAATTATTTTTTACAAAAACCATTTGTAGCAAAAAATCAGATTGTATTATTTATGTATAGTGATGATATATTCAAACTTGATCTTCTTACTCAAAAAGTAAGAGATATAGATGGTGTTTTTACTGCAGATCTTTTTATCCCTAAAAAAATAAATCTACCTATTAATTGGATCACTGATGCAATAAATTCATCAAAAACTTCAAAGAAGCTTCATTTATTATATCAAACACATTAATTAATATCTAAAAGTAATTAAAATTGTTATTTGAAAAAAAAGAAAATCTATGAAGGAAAAATTTTAGGCTTATCACTATATGATCTTACAATTCGAGGAAGAAAAGTAAGAAGAGAAATAATTGAACATAGAGGAGCTGCTGCAATGTTAGCTATTGATAGCGATAATAAAGTAATTTTGGTTAAACAACATCGTTATCCACATGGCAATGTTTTAGAAATTCCAGCTGGTACATTAGAAAAACGAGAGAACCCAAAAAAATGTGCATTTCGTGAATTACAAGAGGAAACTGGCTATAAAGCACAAAAAATGACTCCACTTATCACATATTATCCATCTGTTGGCTATAACACAGAAGCAATTTATTGTTTTGTAGCTTCAGGACTTTCTAAACCAGGAGACTTGAAATTAGATGAAGATGAAATAATTTCAGTGGTAAAAATTCCACTAAAAAAATTAATTAAAATGATTTTGTCCGGAAAAATTATTGATTCTAAAACAATTTGTGCAGTATTTACATATGCTGTAAAAAAGAAACTATCATAATTCTTGTTTATAAATTGGTTTAATCAAATCTGCGATATCTGCCCATGACTTTGCTATTCGCTCAAACATGTAGACAATATCTAAAAAATCAATTGGAATTTGTTTTTTGTGTTCTAATGATGAGCGAAGTTTTGTTATTTTATTCAAGTAATCTCTATACAATTTGATTGAATCAATGGCAAGCAGTCTATCATTTGCAATAAATGCATCAATTGATTTTTGGTATATTTTTTCTGCATCTTTAACTGTACTGTGAATTATTTTAAGTTCATTTTTTGATACTGTAGTATTACTAATTGAATTAGCAAGCTCTACTATGGTATCTCCAGCAGTTTCTAAAAGGTTTGCAGCTATTCTATAATCCAAAATGTCTATATTTTCCATATTAAAGACACTGGCAAGTCTTCGATCAACCATAGTACTACGAATTAAACGAACCAACAAAAAATATTGTCTGTTAATTTCATTGTCTCTGTTTGACATTGTTTGAAGATTTGTTTTATCTTCTGAAATAAGACCGTCAAGTGTTTCATTAAACATTCCAATAGCAATAGTACTCATTCGTTTTAGAATTTTTTCAGGATTTAGGGTAGCTGCATCAAGTAAAAACTGAATTATAATACTAGATGCTTCCTCTTCAACTATTTCTACACCAACTAGTCTTCTCATTGATTCACGAATTTTTTCTCTATCTTCAACCGGAATGTTTGTTTTTCCTTTAATCTTGATAATGTCGTATCCCAGCAAATAAGCTCCTGTAATATCTGCTACAATATTTTCCTCTTTTGGAAGCGGATACGAAATTACAACTTCCTTTGATGGCTTGATATCTTTGTTTGCTGTAATTGATAGACTGTTTTGGCCAGTTTCAATTTCAATTTCAGAGCTTTTCTCAAGATTGTTTGCATCTACCCATTCCTTTGGAAGAGAAACTAGTAGGCTACTTCCTATCTTTTGCAGGCGTCGAATGAATTTAGGCAATTTATACTAATATAATTAATTTAAGCCATATTGTTATATTTTATGGTAAATTTATACTCTGATCATGAAGGGAGTGGCATTTTGTCCTGCACATATTACGGGATTTTTCAAAGCAGAGATTGAAAAGAAAAGTAACATAGGAGAGCTCGGCTCGCAAGGTGCAGGCTTTTCAATTCAAAAAGGAGTAAAAACTACTGTACGAGTAAGAAAAAAAACCGAATATGACATTTCTAATTTTCACCTAAACATTTTAGGCTACCAGACAGATAACGCTCAAGTTTCTGAGTTTGTCATAAAGAAATTTCTTGATTTAGTAGGAAAAAATGTTTTTGTTGATGTTGATCATAACATTACTGTTCCTGTAGGATATGGCTTGGGTTGTAGCGGTGCAGTTGCATTATCACTTGGATTAGCACTAAACCAAGCACTTGATACTGGTCTTTCAAAAGAACAAGTTGGATTAATTGCTCATGAAGCTGAGATAAAATGTCAAACTGGATTAGGTGATGTTTTAGCTTCATACCATGGAGGATTTGAAATTAGAATAAAATGTGGAGCCCCTGGACATGGAATAGTTAAAAAAATAAAATCTGATAACTATACTGCAGTAATAATTTGTTTTTCGCCAATTTCTACAAAGCGCTTTATCAGTGAGAGACTGCCTTTTATTAATGGACTTGGGGGAAAGATGGTCATCAAGCTTGAAAAATCAAAAAACATTATTGAGTTTCAAAATATGTCTTTAGAATTTGCAAAATATGTTAATGTAATTACTCCAAAGATGGCCAGAGTGATTAAAGATCTAAACAAAAATGGAATTAATTGTGGTGTAGCTATGTTTGGTGAAACTGTATTTTCTTTAATACCTAGAAATAAAAAGGATAGAGTAATTGATATTCTAAAAAAATATGATGATGGTATTATTATCACATCAAAAATTGATAATACCGGTGCCCGAATAACAAAACAATAAAATAATTTTTAGTGTATTGATATGTCCTTAATTCCCAAAAGTCATCCTCGTGCAAAGTCTTTGTACATTAGGGAAAGACTTGTACACGGATTTGATGATGGACTCGTAGTTAAAGAAGGTTTGATGGCACATGGTAGAGGTGAGGCATTTGATTATTTACTAGGTGAGAAGACCTCAAAATACGCACAAAATGCAATACACGCTGCAGCTTTTTTGCTAGTTACTGCTTCTTATCCTGTAATTTCTGTTAATGGAAATGTAGCTGCATTGTGTCCTAGAGAAATTGTAAAGCTTGCAGGAGTAGTTAATGCAAAAATAGAAGTAAATTTGTTTTATGCAAATGAGAAAAGAAAGAAAAACATTGGTAATGTTCTTAGAAAAGCTGGTGCAAAAGAAATTCTAGGCGTAGATTCAAAGTCATCTAAAAGAATTTCAGGTCTTGATAGTGCACGAAGAATTGTAGATAAAAATGGAATTTACAAAGCAGATGTTGTTTTAGTTCCTTTGGAAGACGGAGATCGCACCATAGCACTAAAAAAGGCTGGAAAGAAGGTGATCACATTCGATCTTAATCCACTATCTAGAACTGCAAAGACTGCTGATATTACAATTGTAGATAATGTGGTTCGTGCGATCAATAGATTAATTTTAGAATGTAAATCAAAAAAGATTCGTAAAGTTCCATTTAACAATAAAAAAAATCTTGCAGCTTGTGTTTTAGAAATAAAAAAGAATTTGTCTAGGAGGTTACCTGATGCATAAGACACCTAGAGATATTATTGCAAAAAAGGCAGCTGGAAAAAAAATTTCGGTAGTTACTGCATATGATTATTCACTAGCATTACTTTGTGATAGAGCTGGAGTTGATGTTTTACTAGTTGGAGATAGTGCTGGAATGGTTGTTTTAGGGTATGATAATACAATTCCAGTAACAATGACTCAAATGCAGATTTTTACTGAAGCAGTCAGTCGTGCAAGAGAAAATGCTCTGGTAGTAGGGGATCTACCGTTTATGTCATATCAAGCAAATGTTTCTGATGCAATAAAAAACTCTGGTAAATTAATCAAGTCAGGAGCAGATGCAGTAAAGCTTGAAGGTGGTATTGAGATGGTTGACACTGTTCGAGCTATTGTAGAGACTGGAATTCCTGTAATGGGTCACATTGGATTACAACCACAAACTACAATGTTATCTCAAGGATATCGTGTTCAAGGAAAAACAATAGAGTCTGCAAAGAAGCTAATAGAATCAGCTAAAGCCCTTGAGGAGGCTGGTGTGTTTAGTATTACACTAGAAATGGTTACTTC
Source organism: Nitrosopumilaceae archaeon (assembly GCA_052390375.1). Lineage (GTDB taxonomy): Archaea > Thermoproteota > Nitrososphaeria > Nitrososphaerales > Nitrosopumilaceae > CSP1-1. Next base: position 18,493 of record JBQTHA010000018.1, on the reverse strand, counting down.
TGAGGTAGCAAAGATAATTTCTAAGAGTGTTTCTGTGCCTACAATAGGTATTGGTTCTGGTAAGAACTGTGATGGACAGGTACTAGTAATTCATGACATGCTAGGCATGTATAATAAACTAAAGCCAAAGTTTGTCAAAAGATATCTTTCTTTATCTAAAGAGATTACAAAGGCTGTAGAATTATACAAAAAAGATGTAGAATCTGGTCGATTTCCTGGAAAAGAAAACTGGTTTTCAATGGAAAAGTCTGAATTAGATGCACTACGAGAGGAAATTGGCTAGAAAAATACCAAAACATCCTTCTTTGGATATAGTTGGTTCTGATGGAACTGAGCTTTCTGGTAAAAAAATTGTATTATGTGTTGCAGGAAGTGTTGCTGCCTACAAATCAATTGAGTTAGCTAGATTGCTAATGAGACATGGTGCTAGTGTTACATGTGTTGCAAGTGATGCTGCAACTAAATTAATCCAGCCAGCATATTTCAAGTGGGCAACTGGTAATCCTGTTATAACTAAATTAACTGGTAATCTAGAGCATATTGCAGTAGCTGATTATAAAAAATCAGATTTAATTATTGTATATCCATGTACGGCAAATACATTGGGAAAACTTGCTAGTGGAATTGATGATACACCTATAGCTACAATTCTAACAGTAGGATTTGGATCTGGGATTCCATTAGTGATGTGTTTGGCAATGCATGAATCAATGTATGAAAATATTGCAGTGAAAAAAAATATTACATTTTTGAAGAAAAAAATTGATTTTGTTTCTCCAAATATGATAGAAGGAAAAGCTAAAGCTGCTGAACCTGAAGATGTGTTAGAACATGTTTTAAAGAAATTTGGATTTTCTTCAGTTTTACACGGAAAAAAAGTTTTGATAACAGCTGGCCCAACTATAGAATATTTAGATCCAATCAGAGTGATTACAAACCAAAGTACTGGAAGAACTGGCGTTTTGTTAGCTAGTGAGTTGATATCAGCTGGTGCTAAAGTTACTATGGTGTATGGTCCAGGACGAGAAAAAGCTCCTAGCGGAGTAAAACTTGTATCTGTTAAGACTGCAAAAGATATGTTACTAGCTGTAAAAAATGAGATGAACAAAAAGTTTGATATTGTAATAATGGCAGCAGCTCCTTCTGACTACACTCCTGAAAAGCCAAGTAATTCAAAAATTAAGAGTACAAATCAGAAAATGACTGTAAAGCTTACACGCGTTCCAAAAATTATTGATCAAATAAAAAAGCTGCAAAAAGATGTTTTTCTAGTTGGGTTCAAGGCTTTAGCTAGAGTTTCTAAAAAAGAGCTAGAAAATGAAGCTCGAAGAAAAATGAAAGATTGTAAAGCTGATTTGATGGTAGCTAATGATATTGGTTCTCCTCGATATAGAAAAAATCCAGAAAATAATGAGGTTTTGATAGTAGATTCTAAAAAAGTGCTAGCTTCTGGATGGAAAACCAAAGAAAAAATTGCTAAATTAATTAAAAAGGAAATTGAGAGAAGAATAGTTTGACTGTTAAAAGATCGGCAAAAATTAGCACCTTTGATGGAGCTGGCTTTTGGAAAAATGCATATGCACATCAACGAGGGAAGTTACTTCGAGCAGTACAAGTTCCAGATGACCAGCTCAAGATATTTGTTGAGAAAAAATATGCGGAATTACCAGCAGCACTTCGATATGAGATAGAAACTAATGGAAAAAATTACGATCTAAAATAATACTTTGTTTTTAAATTTTAATTAGATCTTTTGTGAATTTGTGTAATAGAATTGGTTGGTCTTGAACAATTAACGAGTCCTCAATTCTTATACCAAACTTTTTTGGAATGTATATTCCCGGCTCTACAGTAATTGCCATGTTCTTTGCAAGCTTTACAGTACTTTTTGGACTAATGTTAGGTAGCTCATGAACCTCAAGACCAATTCCATGGCCGGTTGAATGAATAAAGTACTTGCCATACTTTTGATTTTTAATATAATTTCGACATGCGTCGTCTACTGATTTGCAGGATGCACTAGGTTTTACAGCCTTTAGACCCAATTTCTGTGACTCTTTGACTATCTCATATACTGATTTTGCTTCAGAAGACACTGAACCTAATCCAAAAGTTCGAGTAGAGTCAGTTACATATCCCTTGTATCGTAAGGTCAAATCCACAACGATAAGATCACCGTTTACAAATTTTCTATTGGTGACTTGCGCATGAGGTAATGCGCCATTTGGGCCTCCTGCTATGATTAATGGATTAAGAGTTGATTTGTAGCCAGTATCAAAGAGCTCATGCTCTATAGCATATGACATCAAAATTGCCTGCAACTCAGACTCGCGTTGTTCTTTTTTGATTTTTCTAGTACAAAGCTCAAACATTTCATCAATAATCTTGGAAGCTTTCTTTAGAATAGCAATTTCCTGAGAATCTTTGATAATTCTTGCATCATAAAACGGCTCTGTAGAGTGCTTTATCTTAGGAACCGATTTTTTCAGAGATTCCATCATCTGATAGTTTTGGCAGTCGGTGCATACCTTTTTGTTTTTTATTTTTTTTACAAGCTCAGAAATCAAGCCTTGACCTCGCTCAGAGGTAATTACCTGACAATCCGAACTTTCAGACTTTGCTCGTTCCACCTCAAGCTCTGGAGAAATTATCGTAGTTTTTCCTCCCTTCTCAAGTAATCCGATAGCCTCACCCCAAAAACCAGTCATGTAAAAGAGATTCTCAGGTTCAAAGGCAACTATACTATCACATTCTATTTTTTGAGAATATTTGAGAAGGTTTTTTCTGCGACTATTCATTGTACAAAATATTACTTTTCTAAATTTATGTCTGCTGTAAAGTTTGTATAGTGGAAATCGATTGTGCTATCTGTGACAGAAAATACAGAGAAAAAAAAGAAGGTAGTTGCATTACTCTCAGGTGGACTAGATAGTCAACTGGCAGTAAAGATGATGCAAAAACAAGGCTTTGAAGTTTCTGCTGTTGCAATAAAGACACCTTTTTGTGACTTTGATTGTGGTAGAGGTTGTGGATTTGAAATTAGAGAAAGAGCTGATACACTTGGAGTAGATCTAAAAACAGTTTATCTTGGTGATGAGTATATTGAGATGTTAAAAAATCCTAAACATGGATTTGGTTCTGGTATGAATCCATGTATTGATTGTCGTACGATGATGTTTAAAGCTGCAAAACAACACATGGAAGATATTGGAGCAGAATTTATAATTTCAGGCGAAGTTTTAGGACAAAGACCAATGAGTCAACATGGTCCAGCTCTAAGAACAATTGAGATAGAATCCGATCTTAAAGGAAAAATTGTTAGACCACTATCTGCAGGACTATTAGCAAAAACAGAACCAGAAGAAAATGGTTTGATCAAACGAGAGAATATGGGAATGATAAGTGGTAGATCAAGAAAAGGACAGCTAGATCTTGCAAAAGAGTATGGAATAGAAGATCCTCCTAATGCTGGGGGTGGTTGTTTACTTACAGATCCTGCTTTTTCATTAAGAGCAAAGGATCTTTTTGGACACACTGAAACACCAACTACAAACGATATTGATTTGTTAAAGATTGGTAGACATTTTAGATTAGATCAATCAACAAAGTTAATTGTTGGACGAAATCATAATGAAAACGAAATGATAAAGTCTCTTGCTCTGCCTGATGACGTTCTATTCGAAGCTCGTGATTACGTTGGACCAGTTTCTATTTTGCGTGGAAAAAATAATGGGGACTATAAGGATTTTGCAGCACAAATTACATTACGTTATTCAGATGCACCAAGATCTGCATCAAGTATTGTGATTACTGAACTAAATGGCAAAAAAACCGAAATCCTCGCTAATGCTATTGAAGAACCAGCATACGTGAAATATAGAATTTAGGCGTAATGACTAGTGAATGAATGGCTTTTGACATGCAAGACTTTTTGAAGGAGTAGATCGCAACTTTCCATAGATGCAAAAACAAGAGAACCCCACCTATCTCAAGGCAATTACGATAAGAGATCCCAGTGATATTCACACAATAAAAGAGGACATAAAAAAAGAAATGATATTAATTTTAAGAGTTACTCCATTGGCACAAAAGGATGTAGATAAGTTACGCAAAGTTGTAGAAGAACTTTACACAATTGCAAAAAATTCTAATGCAGATATTGCTCGCTTGGGTGAAGAAAGAATTATTGTTACTCCACCTGGTGTAAAGATTTGGAAACCAGATTATGATTTAAAATAATTAAAAAATTTAATTAGAATAATTTTATAGCTTCTTGAATTTGTGGATAATGAGTAGGTATTCTAAGCATTCGACGAATAGACATTGAAAGATTTTCAGATTTTCTTCTTTCTCCATGATTCACAAGAACTCGTCTAAGTTTTGGTCTTAGTTTATGGACAAAAGAAATTAACTGATTATAATCACTGTGACCACTAAATCCATCTAGTCTTTCTATTCCACATTCTATAGTAACAACTTCAATTTTACCTTCTCTACCTATCAATGATACTTGTTTTGCACCCTCTAGAACTCTTCGTCCAAGTGTTCCATTAACTTGATATGAAACAAATAAAATTTTATTTCTTTTATCAGGAGCGATATTTTTGAAGTATTCAAGTACAGGACCACCCTCTAACATTCCTGATGTAGCAATGATAATACATGGAGTTCCTTCACGTAATGGCTCTTCTCTTGCATCTGGATGTTCAACGTTTGTGAAATATTCAGAATCAAATGGATTATCATCAGTTTCTAAAATTCTCTGTTTTAGTTCTCTGGCTAGATATTCAGGATATGCTTCGTGGATCGCTGATGCCTCTGCAATCATTCCCTCATAGAAAACTGGAGCCTCTACCATCTCTCCGGATTTCATATATTGATCAATTACCATCATAATTTCTTGAGCTCTACCTACAGCTGGAATTGGAATGAGAACTTTGCCTCCATCTTTGAGTACCGAGTTAACAGATTTGAGAAAAGAAGATTCAACTTCTTGTCTACTAGCTTGAATGTCTTCTTTTGCTCCATAGGTACTTTCAATTAGTAATGTCTCAACTCTTGGAAAATTCCAACTTGCACTCTCAAATAGAATACTTTTTGCAAATTTGATATCTCCGGAATAAATAAAATTATGATCGCCATTTCCAATATGGAAGTGGCAAAGGGCTGAACCCAGTATGTGTCCTGCATTTGCCAAAACTAGTTTAATGTCAGGAGAAATATCAGTAACTGTTCCATAGGGAATAGTTATTGCTTGTTTCATTATTTGTTTTACATCTCTATCTGCATACATAGGAGTTCTTCCCTGTGCTGAAGCTACTTTGATTGCATCAAGCTGAATTAAATTCATCATTGGGAGTGTGGGTTCTGTACAATAGATAGGACCTTTGTAACCATATTTGCATAAAACAGGCAAAAATCCAGTATGATCAAGATGGGCATGACCTATAACAACTGCATCAAGATCATCCAAAGTTATGTTCAACCAATCAAGTCTAGGAAAAGAATCCATTGGGCTTCTGGCTCCTGGATTAATTCCACAATCAATCAAAATTTTGCTATCTGGAGTCGTTAAAAGCATGCAAGAACGTCCTACCTGACCAAATCCGCCTAAGGTCAATAAGGAAACTTCAGATTTTTGAGTTAATCGTGGACGGAAGATCTTCTCACCAACCTGCTTGAGTTGTTTTCCTCGATCAGCAGATGAAATCTTCAGATTGTAATTTATGGCTTGAATTGTGCTTGATGGGTTAGTAGTTGCTTTACGAACACGAAGTTTCCAACCAGTTTTTTCTGTAACCTCTGCATGGTTGAAGGCTTCTGCATTTTTTTGTAATAACCATGGCCTTTTTACTTCTACTGATACTTCACCTGTTGCAGTATCAAAGAAGGTTCCTTGAAGATTGGCTTCTTTGGGAATGCACTCAGTGAGAATTTTTCTTGCATCTTCTTCTAATTTTCTTATAGACTCATCGGTTCTGACTACAATTCTTTTTTTAATAACATTAACAAGATTTGAAATGATTTCATTGTGTTCCATCAAATACCTAGGAGATGTTGTATAAAGCGCAATTCTTGGACCTTCGTAATCAATTTTTGTAACATTTGCTTCTCTGGGAATACTTTGCAGTATTGATGCCATAATACTTTGGCCTGGAGGTAATTCTTTCTGTTGTTGCTTTCTTTGCATTAAATCACTAAAGGTTAATGATGGCTTTCTTTTGTTCTTTAGATAATAGACGGAATCCATCTTTGTCAATTATTGAAACATTGATTCCATCACCTGTTCCAATATTTCTGGTAATAGCTGCTTTTACAGCACGAAGTGCTATTACCTTTGCATCCTCTACATTAAGGTCATCACGATATTCTTCTTCTAATAGACCATAAGCAACTGGGGAACCACTACCTGTTGTCACGTAGGTCTTGTCTTCAACAGAACCAAACATGTCTATATTGAATAATGCTGGTCCTTGTTTGTCGTAACCACCAACTAAAATGTCAGCCATAAATGGATAACCACGGTTTTGATGGAAAATAAGTGATGTGAGTCTGGTTAAAGATTTTATGGAAATTGGTTCGTTTTTTTGAATTCTATGTAGATTTGCATGATATCGTAGAATATCGGTGATGTTTTGTGCATCAGCAACTCCTCCTGCCATGGTCATTCCTGCATGGTCATCTATTTGTTGAATTTTCATTGTGTTATTATTTGCAATAAAATAGCCTGCGCTTGCTCTCATATCTGCACAAAGCACAACGCCATCTTTGGCTTTGATACCTACTGTGGTAGTTCCATGTAGTATTTTTTCTTCAACGTTATTCGACAAAAAGACACCTATTAGAGATAATATGAAAGGCACAACACCCTTTTAAATAACTTTTTGTTTGCTGGTCAGAGTGATAAGGAGTGATAAAAAAGACGAATCGTATTCAGTCACATACTATGGAGCTACCAAGGCTAATTGTAATAGGAGAAAAAAATATCAATGAATTTGGTAAATTTCTTAGATCGCTTAATAAGCCAAAAAAAGTATCTTTAGTTTCTGGAATTCACGTAAAAAAATTTATTCAGAAAAAAATTGAATGTGCTCTTACTTTATCAAAAATTCGATATGTTTGGCATATTGCAAAAAATAATGAAATTAGTTCTATTAAAGAAATTGAAAAAAACGTAAAGAAAGACAATAGTGACCTCATAATTGGAATTGGTGGAGGAAGATCAGTAGATATAGCAAAAATGATTGCTTTTAATCTAAAAAAGTCATTTGTTAGTCTTCCTACTGCTGCTTCTCATGATGGTATAGCTAGTCCGTTTGTATCAATTCGTGGAGATAAACCACATTCACTTGTAGCTACCGCTCCACTAGGTGTGTTTGTTGATATTGACATTATAAAAAAAGCTCCAAAAAAATTGCTTGCGAGTGGGTGTGGTGATTTGATTGCAAACATAATTGCTGTTAGAGATTGGGAGCTTGGACGAGATAAAACAGGTGAATATTTTGGAAGATATTCAGCTAATCTTGCTTCTATGAGTGCAAAAATTTTGATAGAAAATTCTGATGTTTATGCTAAAAATGGACTTGATGTTAGAGTTATAGTTGAGGCGCTGATTAGTGCTGGAGTTGCATCATGTATTGCTGGAAGTAGTAGACCTTGTTCTGGTGCAGAGCATTTATTTTCACATGCATTAGATAGACTTGCTCCAGGAGTGGGTCTTCATGGTGAAAAATGTGGGCTGGGTGCAATAATGATGGCAAAGTTACAAGGCCAAGATTGGAAAAAAATTGTTAAGACATTAAAAAATTTAGGCGCTCCAACTACTGCAAAAGAAATTGGTCTAAAGCCAGAGACATTAGCAAAGGCTATGACAATTGCTCAAGATTTGAGACCAGAGAGATATACTATTCTAAAAGAAGTTAACATGACACTAAAAAAGGCAATTTCACTTGCAAAAAGTACTAAGGTTCTTTAGCTTAAGCTGCTTTTTGTGCAACTGGTTTTTCTGTTTTTGTAGGTTTAGTATCTTCTTTCTTCTGAGGTTCAGAGGATTTGTTTAGATGAGTTTCTAAAAAGTTAATTTTTTCTAAAGATGGAACAAATTTGAAAATATCTGATTGCATGAAATGTTTCATAATTTGTAATCCATCAGCACGAAATAATTCTTCAGGAATATTGATATCGAGTGATTTTCCAGTTTTTGTGAAAACTAATTTTGAATCTTCTACTGGGATATGACGTTTTAGAATTCCTTTAATTTTTTCATCGTCAGTTTCTAAAGACTTGAGTATGTTAACATCATAAAGAATTGTTTTTCCAGCAAACCTATGATTATAATCAACTTGCACTCTTCCAGAACCAATAAAACGTATTATTCCTTTTTTCTCATCAATTTCTATTGTATCTCCAACTGAGACCTTATCAGCATCTTCTCCTAGTTTTCGCAAAGGAATCATTCTAACTTTTCCTGGATCTCTTTCTCCAAACCCCTTATCTGGTGTAACTTCAACGGTGGTTTTATCACCAACCTTTGAATTAGCTAAGGCCTCATCAAGTCCCTTTATTACCCATGACTCACCTACCGAAACAAGTTTTGGTTGGTATTTTATGTTAGTATCATGAAGTGAATGTTTTTTTGCTTCAGCTTCAATTGTTGTTTCAAAAATTTCATTAGTATCTTTTACTTTTGCAGTGTAATCTACTAAGATTAATGAACCTTTACTGAAAGTCAACGTGATCGCTCTTCGAATTTCCTTATATTAAGTTAACATGATTTTTAGAGATCCTTGAGTTTTTCTTCAGCAGTTTTTAGAGCATTGACTGTGTTGGTTTTGTAACCCATCATATCAAGAGTCGACGAAATTGCAGATATTGTTCTCATAACATGATATCTATGAACCTCTCCCATACAACCAACTCTGAAAACTTTACCTTTTAAATTTCCAAACCCCCCGGCAACTAAAACTCGGAATTTTTTAGCTAGTGTATTTCGGAAAGTATTATCTTCTAATCCTTCCAGATAGTTTAATGCAATAACTACAGTTGACCTTGAATCTTCTTTGGCAAATGGGGTTAATCCTATAGCACTTAATCCAGAATAAAGTGCACTTGAACAAATTCTGTGTCGTTTAATTCGTGCATCTAATCCTTCTTCCAACATTATGTTAAGAGCTTCACGGTAAGCATACAGTAATGGTAAAGCAGGAGTAAATGGTGTGTGTTTTGATTCATCATAATATTTGAAATATCTTGATAAGTTGAAATACATCGTCTTTGGAGGATTTTCCATCATGTATTTTTTGGTTCTTGCATTGACTACTATTGGCGAAATACCTGGAGGAGCAGCAAAGGCTTTTTGTGCACCAGTCATAGCAATATCAATTCCCCATTTGTCTACTTTGAGTTCTTCTCCTCCTACAATTGAGACACCATCAACAACATAGTAAGAATCATTTCGTGATGTAAGATCTTTTACTTTATCAAGATATTTTATCATGGTTCCAGTAGAAGTTTCATTCCATACACAGTAGAATGCCTTTACATCTTTATTGTTATCAAATGCTTCCTTGACAGAATCAAAGCTTGAATTTTCTCCTGGCGGGGTTTCGAGTTTAATAACATTAGCACCTGCCCATTCTAACATCTGTGCTAGTCTGCCACTAAATTCTCCATTTACTGGTATGATTACCTTATCATCTTTTTTTATTAGATTTACAACGCTTGCTTCGACAGCACCTGTTCCTGAAGCTGAAAGACATACTGCATCTCCCTTGGTTTGAAAAATTTTTTTTGTTTTTTCAACAGCATCTTCATATAATTCTACAAAATCAGAACTCCTATGATTTATCATGTGAGTAAACATTGCTCGGGTTACCCTTTCAGGTACATTGGTTGGTCCAGGTAACATCACTAAATATTCCAATAATTTCGCCTGACAAGGTGTTCAATAGGTGCTTTATTTAAAATTAAAGAATTTTTAATCTGTTTTTAGCACCGATTTTTTGCAACACAGTTTTTGTCCCTTTAGGTACAAGATCATGCCAATTTTGATCGCTGATGATTTTTTCTCTAATATTAGTACCTGAAAGAGTTTCTCGTTCTCTGAATGGTACTGAAGAAATTTTTTTTCCACGTTTGGAGTAAAGAGATTGAGTCAATTCATCATTTGTAAAAATTACCCCAAAATCCGGTACAGTCGAATCTATGTTTTCTATCCACTTTTTATGATTTTCAAAATCAGGGATATAGTAAATTTGAATTCGACTAGAAATTGAATTATCAATTGATGATAAAATCATCTCCTTTCTTTCATCTGCAGTAAATGGATTATTTTTTTCGGTTGGTTTATTTGAGCTCCCAATTCCGATCCAAAGATTATCAACTTGCGATAATGCAAATCTTAATGCTTCAATATGACCAAGGTGAAATGGTTGAAATCTTCCAATTAAAAGACCGTTCATGTTTGCCATTTCTGGCATATTCTTTAAAAAACTATCATAAGGAGTAGATGACGATATTCTTTAATGGATTTTTTAAAAATTGATGGATCGTATGGTGAAGGAGGGGGACAAATTGTCAGAAGTGCAGTTACTCTCTCCAGCATAACAAAAAAGCCAATCCTTATTGAAAATATTAGAAAAGAAAGAAGAATCCCAGGGTTAAGACCTCAACATTTAACGGCAATTAAACTGCTAGCAAAAATTTGTAACGCTGATGTAGATGGATTGAATGTTGGATCAACATCCATCAAGTTTATTCCAAAAAATGTAGAAAGTAAGACAATAGATGAAAATATTGGTACGGCGGGAAGTATTTCACTTATTCTACAGGTTCTAATTCCTGCTGTTTCTATTTCAAAAAAGAGCTTAAAGTTATCAATAATTGGCGGAACAGATGTCCCGTGGAGCCCAACAAGTGATTATACAAAATATGTTTTGAAGGAAGCTTACTCTAGAATGGGAATTAATTTTTCAATGGAGATTAAAAAAAGGGGTTATTATCCAAGAGGTGGAGGACAAGTAGAGTTAGAAGTTTATCCCTCTGAAAAACTAAAACCTATTTCACTCACTCAAAGACAAACCAAATCTGTAAAACTTTTTTGTTCATATTCAGATTTGTCATTAGATCGAATAAAAAATGAAGTACAAGAAGCTGAGAATCTTTTGAGAGATGCAAATTTATCAGTAGAATCAGAAATAAAAAAAGAGACTGCGTTAAACAAGGGGGGTAGTATGTTAGTATACGCTCATGATTCAAATTCTATAGTAGGTTCTGATGGTTTGACAGATACAACTACTGAACTTGCTAAAAGTATTTCAAAAAATTTCATAAGATGTTATTTGGGAGCTGATAATCATCTTTCTGATATGCTTGTTTTGCCTGCAAGTTTGGTTAATGAAACATCGTTTTACAGAATAAAAGAAATTACAAAGCATTTAGAAACTAACTTGTATGTTACCTCAAAAATTACAGGTTGTAAATATGGAATAGGTAAACTAGATGATGGTTTTGAAGTGAGAATTATAGGAAATTCAGATACTGCTATTCAATAAAGCAGCCATAAACAAAATCCCAACTGAAATAATTACGATAATTTCACCAAGAATTATTATCTTTAAACGTAGTTTTTTTATTTGTTGTTCTGACATTTTTTTGGACATAATTTGTTCTTCAATATCTTTTCTGATTATTCTTACATGAATAATATAAGTTATAATTAACGCCATTACAAGAATTATTTTAATGGTTAGTAAATTTCCATAGCTAGTTGAAAACAAAAGTTCAAAATTATTAAAAAACGAATATGAATTGTATATTCCTGTACCAATTAAAATAATTAAAGAGGGGATGGCAATTTTGTTAAATCTTCTTCCTACCCATATCATTATTTGTAATCGTTCTTCAAGTGAGTAGGACATTGTTTTTAGAATGGGTGCAAGGACCGCTCCAATAAATAAAGAACCTCCTACCCAAATTGCTGCTGATGTAAGATGGATCCAAGTTATAATTGCCTGTTCTATTGCCACTTTAAATCAGAGTTTAACAAGCAATATTATCTATTTGACTCTTGACAAAGTTTTTTAGTTGTTCAGTTTGTCAACTCAATGATTTGTCACTATTACAAGGAAAAATGGTTCTTTATGCAGCAATAGGAGGATTGCTAGTAATTATGGGTGCAATTGTATACTATGCAAGTCTTGATAATCCTGAGTTAGAACAGGTAGAAATTAAATTGTCTAATGTAGAACTCATTGATGTTAACAGTATTGAAAATCAAGCTAAATTAGAAATAACATTTCTTGTGAAAAATCCTAGTGATAAAACATTCACTGTAGCAATTATTTCATACGAGCTATACGCCAACGATAAAGTAATTGGTACTGGTCAATATTCAACTGAAGATATTGCAATGCCTGGCAGAGCAGCATTTTATCCGGGTTCTGAGATTCCACTAAAGAGTATTTTTAAATTAGTTTTATCTGATGTCAATGCTCAAGAATACCTATCAATAACTAGGGGCGAATCAGTCAAGTATAGTGTTAAAGGATCCATCACAGCTGAAACAGCTTGGAGCTTAGTTGAAAAAGAATTTCAAAGTTATATGAAATAATTGTTCTTTGCTTAAATAAAAATGGGCCGAGAGAGATTTGAACTCTCGACCACTGCCGTGTCGAGGCAGTATCCTAACCAAGCTAGACCATCGGCCCGTGACCTACAAGACTTTTTGGAGGCATTATTAACGTTTAACAAAAGAAAACATGATAAAACAGAGATTAAGCAAAAATGTATGAATGTAGATTTTTCTGATGAAGAGAAAAATGGTCTTTACAAGGCGATCTTTTCAAGAAGAGATGTCCGTTCACATTTTACATCTAGGCCTATAGACGACGAAATTTTATCTAGAATCCTAAATGCTGCTCATCATGCACCTTCAGTAGGATTTTCTCAGCCTTGGAATTTCATATTGATAAAAGATTATGAAACACGAAAGAAAATTAAAGAGGCATTTGAAATTGAACGAGACCGCTCTTCACAATTTGTAGAGGAACCTCGAAAATCAAAATACCTTTCTTTCAAATTAGAAGGAATACTTGATTCGCCGCTTAATGTTTGCGTTACATACGATCCATCTAGATTTGGACCGTTTGTAATAGGTAAATCTAGTATTCCAGAGACAGGAATATACAGCGTATGTTGCGCCGTTCAAAATATGTGGTTAGCAGCAAGAACAGAAGGAATTGGATTAGGTTGGGTAAGTATTTTGTCTAATGAATCGCTCAAAGAGATATTAGATCTTCCTGATCATGTAATACCTGTTGCATATGTTTGCTTAGGTCATGTTTCTGAATTTGCACCAAGACCAGATCTTGAAACTTCAAAATGGCTTCCTAGACTTGAACTTAAGGATGTGGTGTTTTATGAAAAATGGGAAAAAAAACAAAACTCGAGTTGGAATAATATCCATGAATTGATTAAAGCAAATCTTGATTACGCTTAAATAATTACTTGCATGTTTTTTGCTGGGCTTGTAGCGCAGAGTCATCATTTGACGCGCAACATGGACAGCGCAGTAGCCTCCTAAGTTACAGGTCGAGGGATCGAAGCCCTCCAAGCCCGCTTTATTCATTTTAATTAAAATTAGATTTTTCCAAGTTTTGGTTTAAATACACTAGAAATTGTCAACAGTCTAATGAAGGTTGTAGTAATTTCTGGTAGTCCAAGAAAAACAGCTAATACGCAGATTATCATGCAAGAAATCTATGATTATGCAAAATCAAAAAATAAAGATACTAAATTTATCAATCTTTCAAAGAATAAAATTGATTGTTATGAAGGACCTGATGGAAATTATAGTGACATTACTAAACAGGCAACCAAAGATATTACTGAGGCTAATGTTTGGTTGATTGGAACGCCAATTTACAATTCATTTTTTAGTTCTTCATTAAAAAATCTCTTTGAATATGTTAACTATAAAGAAACTGAAGGTAAAATTGCTGGATTGGCAATCTTAGCTTCAGGAAATATTGGTTTTATTGCTGTACAAACCTACCTAACACAACTTATGTCATATTTTCATGTAATTACCAATCCAAAAGCAGTTTTTATGACTGTAGATATGATAAAAGATGGAAAAGTATCAGATGATCAAGCGAAAATTAGAATGAGAGAATTAGTGGATAATACACTAGCTCTTGCTTCTAAACTTGACTAGAATTTGTTCCAAGATATACTACCTTGAAGATTTTCACGATGTAATTGCCTTCAAAAATATTGATTACTTTATCATTGTCTACATTTCTTACTCTAAATCGATATTCGTAAGAACCATCATCTTCAACATTAGTCTGAGCAAAGTGAGTTGCTTCTCCATCTTCATCATAAATTTGTATTATTACAGGATAATCTAATACATGATTTGCAATTTTTCCTTCAACAAATCCCCATGGTAATGTATTATCTGCAGGAGCATGCAAAATAAGAACTGTTTTTTCAATTCCAATTCCATCGTTAAGTGGAATTATTTCAGTAATTGGTTCATGAGTATGATTATCAGTTTGAACAATTCCAGTATGTGGATGAGCTTCTGCAAATGGAATGGAAATTACCATCAAAGATGTTAGAACAACTATTGTTAAAAGAGATCCAATAATTATTTTATTATTTTGCATGATTTATTCTCCTTAAACATAAATTTATAAAATTTGCTCCAAATTGATAGTAATACATCTCAAATTTATTATTAAATAGACAAATATTAAGATGACGTATGAATTATTCTATATAGATGGTAGAAGATATCTCAAAAGATTCTTGTGATTGTAAATGTCATTTTGCTGGTGCTGTAAGCTGTCCTAGATGCAAAAATAACCATGAAATACATCATTGTAAAAATTGTAGTTAAGACTAATTTTTCTTTGTTTTACGCTTTGTGTGTTCTTTAGACGCTAGCATCTTAAGATTAGCAAGTTCAGATTTGAGTGATTCAATTTGTACCATTGTTTGTAGGTTTGCTATCTCTTGATTGAGTCGTTCTATCTCACTATCTTTTAGTTTTACAGAATGTCTTAATTCGTCAAGGTTGTTACCTAGCTCTGTTTTTGCTTCGTTTATTTGACTTGGAGTAACTTGTTTTCCATCTGAGGTGTATTTTATGACTGTGGATTGTAGATTATTGTGGTTTTTTTTTACATTTCCAGAATTATACTTGTGTGAATAATCGGTTCCTTTTTGAACAATCCAACACATGAATGTGATAAACCATGCAATAGGAACAGCCATTATGAAGACAAAATTAAGAACTGGTGCAATATCAACAAGTACAGGCCATAATCCAGTTAGAATAGCAGCGAAAACACCCATAATCAATGTGGCTAGATGGTTCCGGAAGTATCCCATAATCTAACTCAAAAAATTCTAGAATATAACAGTTAATGTTGAAATTAATTTCTGATATTAAGGTATAAGAAGAAAAAATGGAAATCCAGGCTTTTTATTCTTACTTTTCTGCAATAACTTCAGTATAAGTTCCAGTTGGTTTTGGAATCTCTGATTGTAAAATCTGAATTTTTTCTACAAGCTCATTTCTTAGATCTCTTGCAACTCTTCTGACAGTTGGTCTTGGTACACCTAATTCTTCTACGACTTTGCTGTAAATGTCTTGCTTATCAGTAAGGCCCTTGTCAAGATAAGAATTGATGGCTTGTTTAATAATCGTACTTTGATTTGTGCGATTCACGGATACTAATTTTTAGTTGTTCTATATAAGACTATTTTTCTCTGTATGGTTTCTTGTATGTATAAATTTCGGGGATCAGTATTCGATTATGCGTAAAATTAGACTTAGAAATATTTGCATTATTTCTAAAATTTCATCGTAAAGAATATTAATTCTTTATTTGTGTCTTACAAAATTTCAAAGTCGTTTTTTTACGAAGATCGGTACATGTACCAACAAATTCCAAAGACTCTTATGATAAAATTGAAAATAATTCAAAATGTGACCAAAGCAGTTATAGAAACTACTCATGGCAAAATTGTCTTAAATTTACTTCCAGATATTGCTCCTGAAACTGTAAGGAATTTTATAAAATTGGCAAAATCAGGTTTTTACGATGATACCTTATTTCATCGTGTAATTCCTGGATTCATGATTCAGGGGGGGGATCCTAATTCAAAGCAGCCAGATAAAAAAAAGTGGGGGATAGGGGGTCCTGGATATACTATAAAGGCAGAATTTAATCCCAGATCACATCTACGCGGTGTAGTTTCAATGGCAAGAGCAATGGATCCTGATAGTGCTGGTTCTCAGTTTTTCATAGTTACAACTGATAGTACATTTCTTGATAGACAATATACGGCCTTTGGAGAAGTAATTGAAGGAATGAGTATTGCTGATAAAATAGTAAATCTTCAAAAAGATGAAAATGATTGTCCTTTTGAGGAAGCAAAAATGCTTCGTATTAGTATTGAATAGGCGAATCCTGTTGAAGAAGATTTTTTACTCATTAATAGTGTTGGTTCTCATTTCATCTATTCCTCTAATTTCAGCTCAGATTACCCTAGGAAACCCTGCTGACCAAAAATTAGTAAAAATCACAATAAATGAACAAAGTGAAGTTCATGTTCTTCATGAAATTCTACATAGCAACAGCGTTGTACAAATCAACACTATTGAAGGAACACTATCAAATCTAAAAGTAATTGATACCAAAGGAAATGACGTTGAATATGGAACTACAGGACTTGAAAGTACAACAGGGATTACAATTTTTTCATCAGAGGAGGATGTAATTATAGAATATGATTTAGAGGATGCGCTGTTTGTAAAAGACGGTATGTGGACTTGGGATTTCCTTTACTTACAAACTACTACATTTATTCTTCCCGAAAGTTTGGATCTAGTTTATGTAAATAATAATCCAGTTATGTTGCAAAATGCTAAGGGTATTACCTGTCATGGATGTAGGGCTATAATTGAATATGTTCTAGATCAACCAACCAACACAAATGAAGTCCAGTGGGAAGATAGAAAGTTTATTGTGGGAATTAGATCACTAGCAGATATTTCTTCATTAAATTTTGACCAATCTACAAAAAGTATTAGCTTTGATGTTGAAGAAGATAATCAATTGATAACATTAATCATCCCTTTAGATCTTCTGTGGAGTCCCTATGAAGTTTATCTTGACGACGAAAAAATTTTAAAACATGAATTTTTTTCAAATCAAACTCATGCATGGTTAAACATCAGACCAGAAACTTCTGGAATAATACAGATCATAGGAACTACGGTTGTACCAGAATTTCCAGTATTATCTCCACTTTTTATTGGAATTGCTATAATTATTGGACTCCAATTAAAAAACAGGATTAATCCCCGCTAGAACCACATGAACAAAATCCATATTCATCTATTCTTACATTACATATAGGGCATTTTTCACCATAGTCAACTTCCCATGGTTCTTTCCCAAATAACTTGAAATGATCATCAATTTCTAGTGGTATTTCTCTTTTTTTAGCCACTGTTTCTTGAAGAATCCCACAACTATACATACATTATTGGATACACTAAAAATTGATTTTATGGAATGTGGTTGCCATTGCATCAAGTGTAAAAGTACTGAGATTGAATCAAATCAGGTAGGCAATATTGAAAATGATGGTTATTTTGACATGCATCACACATGTAAGAAATGTAATACACATTTTGATCATTTAGAAGGAGATGTATTTGACGATTGCGAAATTTGCAATTATAAATCTAGGTAGTTAATAGAGCTTCTTTTGTAAGATAATAGCTCCTACTATCTTGAGAGTTTTTTAAAATTTCTTTATTGAATGCCATCTTAGAAAGTATTTTGGATACAAGAAGTGGGCTTGCAGACCAACCATGTTCTCGAAGTTCACTTACTGTATCAGATACGGTTCGTGGTTGATTAAAAAATGATTTCTTTTCTAAGAAATGGATCTTATCTTTTATCTCATCAGCAAATATAGACATTGGAGCATTAAACTCAGGTTCATATACTTCAGCATTTTCAAGTGTTCTCAAATAGTTTACATTTGATTGGTAAGTATTTTGATTTTTAATTTGTTGTTCTGAGGATTTTTCATCATAGATTATTCTAGCTCTATTTTCTTCCATATGCATTGTAACACTATCAATAACATCACCTAAGGTTTTGTTATCAACATAAAAATCCCTAGATTCGATCTCAATTTCATTTTCTCCAAATTTCAGCTTTATTTTTGCCATCTAATTTTTTGAGGTAAGAATTGATTTATTCTGTTAGCTCTAAGTAGCTTAAAGAAGATATCAAAACTTTTACACATGTTATAGGATTTTTTTTCCTCTTGTATTAAAAAACTAATTTCTGTAAGGTGTTTTATGAGAACCTCTAGGAAAGTCATACTGGTAGTATTATTTGTGGCAGTAACAGGTATTTTTGGATATTCTCAATATATTGCAATATCTCATATTGGAGTT
>JBQTHA010000017.1:0-2974 GCA_052390375.1 Nitrosopumilaceae archaeon | reverse complement strand
TTAGGTGCATGAGCGCCCTTTCCGTCTACCCAGTAAGTGCTAAATTTCTTATACATATCATATGATCCAAAGTAAAGTTCTTCACACTCACCGTGAGTGGGACAAGTCTTTGACATGAAGACTTTGCCATCTCTCTCAAAGACTTCTGCATCCAGAATCATATTGCAGTCTGGGCAAATACTTTGAGTAAACCTAATAGTAGATTTTTTTCCTAATTGTTTAGTAGATTGATTAACAATCTGAATAAGTGCCATTCCTATCAAATGGCATTTTTCTGATATGGTATATAATGACTTTCATACTTGCCCCCGTGGGATAAAGGAGAAACATGCGTATGGGATTTAAATACCAAAAAAAGACGTTTAGATCGCATGAGTATCTCAGACAAAACACGAAAGGCTCTTGATAAGATAGGTCTGACAAGCTATGAGATCAGAACTTTTACTTCTTTACTAAAAGGAGGTGAACTTACTGCATCCGATTTGAGTCAGAAATCTGGTGTGCCTTATTCAAAAATTTATGAGGTGTTAGGAACTTTAGAAGAAAAAGGGTGGGCAGGTTCAGATGATTCACGGCCTACAAAATATTTTGCAAAATCTCCATCAACAGCGTTGGAAACTACAAAACAAAAACAAGAATTAGAATTTAAAAACAATCAGAATATTATTTTAAATGAATTAATCCCACTCTACGAAAAAAGTGGCACCAGTGAACGCCCAGACATATGGGTACTGTCTGGCATTGTTAACATTGTCTCAAAGGTATTAGAAATGATAGATTCTTGCAAAAATGAGGTAATGATTGCTGTACCGAGAGCTAGTGAAGATCTAATTAAACAAGCATTGCCGAAGCTTAGATTACTACATGATAAAGGAGTTGATATAACGATTCTCATATCTGACACCATAGACAAAGATTCACTCAAAGCAATATCAAGAGTTGCTACAGTAAAGGTGAAAAATGGGCTTTTTGGAGGAGGTATAATTTCCGATAAACGTTATGTGGTGATACTCCTTGGACCAGAGGTTAGTGATTCTTCTTCTGCTGATATTGTTGCTATTTGGGCAGATCATGCAGGCCTAGCAGGATTTGCAAGAGAATATTTTGAATATTTATTAAAAGATTCAAAGAAGGTAGAGTAAATGAGTGAAGAAATTCTTTTTGTAGGAACTGCAGAAGCAGAACACGTCGAGATGTATCTTAAAGCAATTTGGCATATTAAAGAAAAAAATGAATCTGTAAAAATTAGTACGATTGCAAAAATGCTCAATGTTAGGCAACCAAGTGTTGTTCAGATGTTAAAAAAACTCAATGAGAAAAATCTGGTAAATTATAGTAAAGCGGGAGTAAAACTGACTGAAGAAGGTGAAAAAATAGGTGCTAGTATGATGCGAAATAGTAGACTGTTAGAGGTTTTGATGGAAAGTGCACTTAAAGTAGAAATAGATGAGGAGATGGTTTGTGGCATTGAACATCATATGAATAAGCAATTTACAGATGCATTATGCACTATGTTAAAACACCCAAGAAAATGCCCACATGAAAATGAAATTCCACGTGGCGAATGTTGTAAAAATAATTCTTAGTTCTAGAATATTTTTTTTAATCAATATTTATCATGGGTAATCTAGAAACAGAAAAAGAAGAAATACTACCTAGAAATCTTCATAGTATGGCGTGCTTTTGTGGTTGTCAACTCTTTGAAAAAGATCCAAATGGTTTCAAAGCAGGTTGTGTGAAATGTAATCATGGAGCACAAAATCATGAAGATGAATTCAGAGAAGCTTCAAGAGCTAATGAGAATCGAAGTCAGAAAAGAGACACTGATTTTGGCTAGAAAAAGTTTCTATTCGCCAATAATCTTGACTAGAACTCGTTTTTGTCTTCTTCCATCAAATTCTCCATAAAAAATCTGTTCCCACGGACCAAAATCCAACTTTCCATTAGTTATCGCCACAACAACTTCACGCCCCATTAATTGCCGTTTTAGATGTGCATCTGCATTATCTTCTCCAGTTTTGTTGTGTTCATATTGATCGATTGGTGCATGTGGAGCTAATTCCTCAAGCCATTTATCATAATCTTTGTGTAATCCTTTTTCATTGTCGTTAATGAAAACACTAGCAGTAATGTGCATTGCATTTACCAAACAGAGACCATCTATGATGTTACTTTTTTTTATTAATTTTTCAATTTGAGGGGTTATATTTACAAATGCTCGTCTAGTTTTTGTGTTAAATGTTAGATAGTCAGTTAGAGAATTCATGTATTACTAGGAGTAACATATGTCATAAAAATCCTAAGATGCAGGCTCAGAACTCAAGATCCCTATCATCAAATCAGAGGGATAGAATCATCAATGCCTGCATAGTAAAATCAGTCTAATACTAATTGAATTTTTCAAGAACCTTGATAAATGGCTTGTGCCTAAATATCTTAAATGGTTAAGATAGACACTCCAGCGTCAATAGAAAGCTTCAGACGTTTTATTATTACTAGTACATGTAGTTCGTTTGCTCCAAGTAGCTATCTTGAAGATTACGAAGTTTTTCCAGAACGAGACGATTCACTTGGATCAATCTACGTAGAGGCAGCTGACAAAGTTACTTTAAAAAAAATTCGTGAGATTACTTTTGTTAATGCAAGAGATGTTTTAGGAATAATCTATAATTCAAAAAGCGGTAATACTCAATTAAAATGGCGTCAAATTAGGAGACTTAACGGCAAAGTTACAGGTGAAGCATCACCAAATTCACTTGTAAACTTGGCAGAAAGCGGTGTAATAACAATGGAATGGGTTGAAAACTATGTACGAAAAAAAGCAGAAGAAGATAAAACAAGCGTTAAGGAAATAACTAGCTAGCCGCTATTTCTGTATCTTTATAATCAGATTTCAATAAAATGATTACAAAAATTTTGGATGATAATTCCATTTCATTAATTCCTGAAGAATCAGATGATTTGTTAATCCTCC
>JBQTHA010000016.1:0-22640 GCA_052390375.1 Nitrosopumilaceae archaeon | reverse complement strand
GTCCAATGAAAAAGGATTTAACTTGGAGGCTTTAGTTTTAACATTAGAGTATAAGATATTATGAATGTAAAACGTGTTGGAAATGTTATACTTGCTGTAAAGGATCTGGATAAATCTGTAGAATTTTATCATGGATTAATTGGGTTGCCGATTAAACAACAAAGGCGAACTTGGGTAGATTTGGGTTCTACTGGTGCACTAGTTAGTCTTCATCCCGCATCGCTGACTGCACCACACCAAGGAACTTCGGTTGAAAATGGAATAATGCTTGGGTTTTTGGTAGGAGATTTAAAATCTTCACTAGATGAATTAAAATCAAAAGGTGTTAAAATTTACAGAGAACCTGTAGAAAGAGATGCTGGCTTAAATGCAATCATTTTAGATCCTGACGATTACATGGTTTCACTTTTTGAACCATCATTTAAGGATAAAACTCAACAAACTGCAGGGTACCAAGGCTTTACTCCGGTTTAGAGAATCTTTTTTATTTTAGAAACTAAGTTTTCAATATTTTTTGTTTTTACATCTATTGAAACATAGTATGTAATATTTTTTCTTTGAAATACAAGTATTGTAACTTTGGGATGAGATAATAATAAAAAATCCAGTGCACCAACTTTTTGTGCATATAATTTTCGCAATGTCATTAAGGTAGAAACAATAAAGAATTCATTTTTTACTTCTTCAGCTGACCAAAGAGGAATAGTATTAGGCCTAACCATTCCAGTCAATGTTCTACCATATTCATTAATAATTCCTGCATATCTAATTGATTTTGAAAGCCCAAGAATTTTTTGACATTTTTTTCTGTAAGTTATGATTGCATCTTTCCATTTTTGTTGAGGGGTTTTAAGCATATCAAATCTAGAAAAAAGCCTATAATAAAGATTGATCATAAAACGAATTAAACTATGACAATAATTACAAAACCTGGAATAATTATCAAAATTCAATTATTGCAAGGATCGCAAGCTAAAAACTATTTTGAAAGTATGGAACGACTTTTTCTGGGAACTATTCTTATAAAATTACAAAAAGACCCTTCTAACGAAGTAAATTTAACTGTTCAAGAAAAAGACATTATAGAACATATTTTTAAAAAATATAAGAAATATCTATAAATTTTTTAATTAAGTATGTGACTCGGTTTTTTATTATTAGATAATTGTTTTTGTAAATTAATATTTTCTTTTTTTAATTTATTATTCTCATTTTGAAGTGTAACTGTTGATTCTAATCTTGAGAACAGTGGGTGACCTGGAGGTCGTGCAGGATATGCAACCTCAAACAATCCAGAAGCAAATTTTTGATACATTTGATTAAAGTCTTGTAATTTGAAATTCATAGATGCATTATCTTTGAAAAATTTTTCTTTTAACCGTTTTTGGTCTACTATTCCAATAGATGGTGGAGAAATTCCTGGTGGGAACCTAGGAAATATTGAAGTTGGTATACCGAATGTTGGATGAATTCCTGAAAGATCCATTATTCCTGTTGTATTGAAATAATCCATACAATTTATGTCAGTTTAGGGTTATTTCTTGTTTGCTTTACTCATTTGATAACTAGACATGTGAAGCTAGAGTCATTTCTAGTCAGATCGAGCTGATCGCTGATCCTTATAGATATCTTAGATCGCTAATTTTGAAATGAAGGAATTAAGAAGAAAGAACTGCCTTAAATGCAAAAAAAATATTCGACCCTATGAATTACATAAAATTGTAATTTATGTAATTCAAGATAAATTTACAGATCATCATTACGAACACGTAGAGTGTCCTGAAAAATTTACAGTCTAATCAGAACCAAATTTTTCCGTAAATAATTATCCCACATAAGCATACACGGGATATAATCTTCCTGTTTCCCTATCATGATACTTCCAGTTTGTTTGAGTCCAAACAACTTGTTTAAACTGTTTCTGGATATCTGGATGTAATCTAATGTACACATCATCACCAATTAGAATTTGATTTGGGGAAGCAGTATTTTGGATCTTTGATGCAATATTCATTGACGGTCCAAGAATATCCACATGAGATTTTTCTTTATCAGCGCCATAACGTACTATGATGTTTTTCCCAAAATCCATACCTATCTTGATCTTTAATTCAGGATAATCGTATTGATTCAAGATTGGATTCATGCCTTTTTCCACCACAGTTACCATTGCTTTTGCACAATTTACTGCATTGTCTGCGGCTAGTAATGGCATGGCTTCAGCAACAAAATAACCAATCACTGCATCGCCAACAAATTTTAGAACATTACCAGCATGCTGTATAATAAGGGATGACATCTCTTGAGCAAATGATCTAATGATGATTGCTACCTTTTCTTCAGGCAGGGAAAGTGTGATCTCTGTTGAACCAACTAAGTCAACGTATAGAACAATCATATTGACTCTAGATGAAACTAGATCGCGTAGAAATCTTTCAGATTCATCAATTATGGTTGATTCGTATTCATAACCTTGTTTTAATGCGGCCCACACTCTTTTTTGAGTTTCTTTAACAAGAGTTTCTAAATCAACAACTTTTGTTCCTTTTCCACGTAGAATAATATCTACATAATCTGGAGATTTGGAATCATGTGTATTTTTCTGAGAGGTAGAACTTTTGTTTGATTCTGAATGAGAATGTGATTCCATTAAATCATTATTAGAATTTTCTTGATTTTCAGTCATTTTTTATTCCTAATCTAGAGGAAAATCTACGCCACAAATTGGGCATCTTGCTCGTTTGCCTTTATAACCTTCATTGTAATATTGAACAATTTCTGCACTACAATTCCAGCAGATGATTTTTTCGGCCTCCATAAACTATTTCCTCAAATTTCCTATTTAAAATCATGTCTTTTATCAAAAATATTGATATTGATAAAAACAGGTATTTGATCAATATGCTGTAAGATTTTATTAGATGAGACGCTCCAAAAGGTATGCGTCTTGGCATCAAATCCTCAGATGAATTTATTCAATTACTAAATAATAAAAACGAAATCATTCAAAAACTATTTCTCGAAAAAATGAAAGAACTCACTCGAATAGTTACTGTTAAAGGTATGCTAGGAGATAGTACAATAGCAGATCAGAATACTTTCGATCCAATACTTGTTCAAGAATATTTTAAAAAGATAATAAAAAACTTGCCAAATTGGGTTTCACGGGATATTTCTATTACAAATAATGATGATTTAAGACGAATTTTTGTCAAATTTGAACTAAAAGAAGGAAATTATCTTCTTTCGGGCCATATGTCAATTCAGTTTCATGTTCTATTGTTCTATAAACCAGATAACAAGGTAATAGAATACCAAAAAGAACTTTCAGAAATTATTGATAAGACAAAAAATACAGAAACAAAACTGGCTGAAGATAGCGATCAATATATTTTAAAAAAACTCAAAGAGATTGGATATAAAGATCTTGAACATAAAGATCTTTTCCAGGTTTTTTATGAAAACGATGATTTACGGGATAAAATATACAAAGAAATTGAAGGAAAATCAGAGAGTAACGTTCAAGATCTTCTTAAAAGAAAAAAACAACTGTTTAATGAACTTGATAATTTGCTGATGGAAATATATCATACTACGTCAGTCTTAATTGATGATTCAAAATTAGTTACAGGAGAAGAAGGATGTCTTTGCAGTTTTGATTTAGAACACTTCAAAAAAAATGTCAAGGAGGGAATGTTTGATCCAAAAAAAATCCCAGTTAGAGTAAAAGAAAAATTATCTGGAAGGTTAGACGAGTTCATAAAAATTATGAATGTATGAAAAAAAGAGTTTTATCTAACATTTTTAGTTATATAAAATATCAAGGACCTGCAAACTGAGGCGAGGTGCCTCTTAGGGGAGTTATACAGGCCCTTGACTAGTTCCTATCGATCAGTTTGGAACTATAAAAGCTTTCTAGTAATTGCGTAGTTTTTAATTTAAAATTTTAAAATTTTTGGAGTTTTTTCTAGATTTTTACAATAATTAAAATACAATAACTAAATCACCAATAAGATGAACCCAAAATATGAGGATGTGCTTAAAGCTCAATCTCAAAGAGGAGATGAAATTAGAAAAACACCGCTTACTTATTCACCTATATTCAGCCAATTAACTGGTTCTGAGGTTTATCTGAAATCTGAATTCCAACAAAAAACAGGTTCCTTCAAAATACGTGGGGCATATTTTAAAATAAAATCTTTAACAAAAGAAGAAAAAATGAAAGGAGTGATTACAGCATCTGCTGGAAATCATGCACAGGGCGTAGCTTTCGCATCTTCATTAGAAAAAATTTCATGTACAATTGTGATGCCAAAAAATGCTTCACCTGCAAAAGTATCTGCAACTAGAGGGTATGGAGCAACAGTAGTTCTAGAAGGGAGTAATTATGATGAATCTTGGACAAAAGCTAAAGAAATTGCAAACAAAACAGGAGCTAACATAGTTCATGCATTTGATGATCCACATGTCATTGCAGCACAAGGAGTTATTGGATTAGAGATATTGGAGGATTTACCTGATGTTGATGAAATTTACGTACCTATAGGAGGAGGAGGGTTAGCAGCAGGAATTTTATTAGCAGTCAAAACAAAAAATCCCAAAATCAAAGTAATTGGCGTACAGTCAAAATCATTTCCAGCGATGAAAAATTCCTTAGAATCTGGGGAACTAAAATCAGTTGGAGAGGAGGGAACAATAGCTGATGGAATTTCTGTAAAAAAACCAGGGCAGATAACTTTCAGCATAATTAAAAACCTAATCGATGATATTGTTTTAGTAGATGATACTGATATTGTTAAAACGATGTTTTTACTCATGGAAAGAGGGAAAATGGTAGTTGAACCAGCAGGTGCTGTAGCTCTTGCATATTTACTTGCAGCAAAACCGTCTCCTGGAAAAAAAGTTGTTCCAATTCTAGGGGGAGGTAATGTTGACATGTATCTTCTTGGGCAAATAGTAGCTAAAGGTTTAACTCAAATGGGCAGATTAGTAAAAATTTTTATTTTATTGCCTGATAAACCTGGCGCATTAAAGGAATTAGTTGATGAGATTGCCTCGCTAAGTGTAAACATAGTTGAAGTTGTTCACGATAGATTAAGTTCTGATATCCCAGCAGGTTCTGCAGGAGTAACATTGAGTCTTGAGACAGAGGGTCAAAAGCATGCAGATAATCTGATAGATCATTTAAAGAAAAAAAATATCAATTTCAAAATATTAACATGATATTATTTGAATTTTTTCTTGATAAATTTGGAAAGACCTACTTTTTTTAGTTCGGCAGATTCCTTTAACACTGAACTATGTTGGTTCTGCTTATGTTGTTTTAGCTTCTTCTTTAAATCATTAAACTCGTTTCCAAGAATTTTAATTGCATAGATTCCAGCGTTGCCTGCTTTGTTAACACCTACTGTAACTACTGGGGAACCAGAAGGCATCTCTGAAATTGATAAAAAAGAATCCAACCCTCTAAATGCTGAGAATTTGTATTTTGGAGATTTTTTATCTTGTTTATCGTTATAAACAAGAATTGGTACACCTATTACAGGAATAATGGTGTGTGAAGCAATCATTCCTGGTAAATGGGCAGCTCCACCTGCACCTGCAATTATTACCTTAAAACCACTACTTTCAGCGTGTTTGGCATACTTGTCCAACATGGTAGGGGTCCTATGAGCTGAAATTATTTGGTCTTCATGTTTAACATTAAATTTGTCTAAAATTTCAGATGCTCCATGCATTATCCTACTATCAGAGCTAGAACCCATGATGATACCAACTAGAGGTTTTTTGCTATATTGTATTACCACATTACATCAAAACCGGTGATGTTTTTAACCTTGATGCAGAACAAGGAATTATCTTTTTTTTGCTTTTCCGCTTTTGGATTGTTTTCTTCGTCTGCGTGCTGCTCTCTGATCGGCTTTTCTCTTATGTTTTCCAGTTTTTCTCAATGACATATGAAGGGTGCCAGAGGTTAACAATTTCAGTATATGGGTGTAGGACAAAATATGCCCTACAGAAGAAAAATATGCATTTTTGAACTAATGTCAGGCACGGATTAGATCGCAGATACGATCATAGCGATCAAAACTAGCTGACCTCTGTACGATATTAAGATCATGTCTTCGATATGACGATCGGCACGAAGGAAATGAAAGAAGGTACACAACAGACAATATTTGATTCATGTTCAGGCTCCAGCCTGCATGATTATAAGATATCAGCAGATGAGCTCAAAGAGGAACTTTCAAAATTTGATTTAACTGAAAATCAATCTAAGGTATACATTTTCTTAGGGAAATATGGTTCAAAGACTGCGCCAGAAGTTTGTAGAGCATTAAAAATTGCACGTACAGAAACATATCAACTATTAGCAGCATTACAAAAGAAAGGAATAGTTTTAGCTACTTTTGGACATCCAATAAAATTCTCTGCGTTAAAACTAACCAAAGCAGTCAAGACATTAGTTAATGCGGAAAAAGAAAGAGTAAAATCTCTAGAAAAAAATGAAGAAACTATAATCAAACTTTGGGATAGTATACCTGAGTTTTTAAAAGAAAGAACTGAAGATGCAGAAAATAGATTTCAAATGCTAGAAGGATCAAATCCCATTAATGCAAAATTAAAAGAGATGATATCAGAAACAAAAAATGAAATGATTATTTTAGGTTCTGAGAAAGACTATCTTCGATTATATCATTCAGATTTTTTAGATAATTTAACAACTAAGAAATATCAAGCAAAAATCATTACATCATGCACAGAAAAAACTATGTATATATTTGAAGATATGGATAAAAAACAAATTAAATGCATGCCATCTAACATAAAAGATGAAATCTGTTTTGTAATGAAAGATAATGAAGAAATGATTTTCTTTACAAAAAATGATTCACAGTCTCTACAAAATATTTCTGCCATGTGGACAGATTCTGCTGCTTTAATTTATTCTATGAAATTACTTTTTGATTTTATCTGGTCAAGCTCAAAACTAATTTAGATGGGTTAATTTCAGTTCTAGTATCAGAAGATGTAATGACATAACAAGAAAGTATGAGAGTCTGTTCACAAAAATTCATCTATATCTATCTCAGTTTTTCGTTTTCTAACATCGCTACAAAATTTACATTCACATGATTGTTTCATATTGCTTCTATTGCTTTATACCATTTAGGATATTGGTTGTAACAAATGCAGAACAAATCATACATTGGTTATCCATCAAATGGTAGATTTTTCATGCCTACGAATGGATGTTCCTTTTTACTCTTCGTCGATAAACTCATTTGAGGAACATCTAAAAATTTTCAAATAATCCAAATGCACTAAAAGGGGTATTTACGCCTAACAATATGGGTAATTCAGGTAAAGTTCTAGGGATAATTGGAGGAGGTCAACTTGGGATGATGCTTACCGAAGCTGCAAAGAAATTTCCAGATAAAATTTCAGAAGTAATAGTTTTAGATCCAACTAAAGGATGTTCTGCTTCTAAAGTAGGGGCAAAACAGATTATTGCAGATTTTAAAGATGAAAAAGCCATAATTGAACTTGCTACAAAATCAGACATTCTGACATATGAAATTGAATCCGGAAATAGTGATATTCTAAAATCAATTGAATCTAAAACTATGATAAATCCTTCCCCAGATACGTTAAAAAAAATTCAAGATAAACTGGTTCAAAAAAAATTCCTGTCTGAAAATCAACTACCGGTAGCAGATTTTGTGGAGATAAACTCTTTAGATGATTTAAAACAAAAGATAAAAAAATTTGGTTTTCCATCTTTGTTGAAGACCAGAAAAGACGCTTATGATGGACGAGGGAACTTTAAGATTGATTCTCACGAAGATCTCATTTTAGCATATAAACAATTTAATGATCAAAGCACGATGCTTGAAAAATTTATTGATTTTAAGATGGAAGTATCAGTAATAGCTGCAAGAAATACTCAAGGAGAAATTGCAACATATCCTCTAGTTGAAAATATACATGAAGATAATATTCTACGAATCACTATAGCTCCTGCAAGGGTGAATAAAGAGATTGCAAAAAAGGCAGAACAAGTTGCGCAAAAAACAATGGAGGTACTAAAAGGAGCAGGTGTTTTTGGAATAGAGATGTTCGTAACAAAAAATGATCAAATCCTAATCAATGAGATAGCTCCACGAGTTCACAATTCGGGGCATCATACACTACAATCAAGCAAAACATCACAATTTGAGCAACACATACGAGCAATTCTTGGATTAAGTTTAGGCAGCACCGAGTTATTACATCCTACTATAATGTACAATATTCTGGGTCCAAAAAATTTCAAAGGAGCATACAAGCCTGTCAATATAGTTCCTGAAAAAGGGGTTTTTCTTAAAATGTATGGTAAAAAGGAATCAAATCCAAAAAGGAAATTGGGCCATCTCAACATAGTTGATTTGGACAATTCTGGAAATATTGATTTCTTGTTAAACAAGCTGGAAAATATAAAAAAATCAATAGTTATTGACCCTGTTTAAAAATTGCATTGTGCTTCTTGTTTGCTTAAAAATTCATGAGTAGTTTTGTCTGTTCGAAATATTACATACTGCTACTGATTAGCTTGTCTGAATTTAACAAACTTGGGAAATATGGTCATAACAAAAAACAGCAAAACTTCTGCGCAAGCAGGAAAAACACAGGTTTCATTGAAGGGTAAAAGTGAAGAGATATGAATATAGAAGAAGAACTACTCACAGAACTTTCTTACTTTGGCCTTGACAAGACTGATGCTACCATGTATTTGGGCCTGTTACGAATAGGTTCATTGACCGTAGGCAAAATGTCTACTAAACTCGAAATCGATAGAGGCAAAGCATACAGGTCGCTCAACAAACTTCGAGATATGGGATTGATTACTACTACGTTTTCAAACCCTACCATCTGCGAAGCAGTTTCTCCAGAAGATGCATTGACATCAGTAATTCAACGTAAAGAAGATGAAATTACTACGATGCAAAAGCTTTCACGAAAAATTGTCGCAGATTTAAAGAATCTAAACCGACCACAACAGGTTTCAGAGATCTCTTCAATATCAATAATCCAAGGTCGCTCTAATATTTATTCGCGAATTGGAAAAATGATACAAGACTCTTCCAAAACAATCTACATTGTCACCACAGCTGAAGACATTCTAAGAATGTACCACACTGCAATTCCAGAAAAAATTGCATTATGTAAGAAAAATGGGGGACAGGTATTGGTATTAACCGATACAGAAAGTGATAGTCTACTACCATTAATCAGTAGACTCAAAGCAACTGAGACTAGAGTAGGAAAACTACCATCAAAAAGCAGAGTGATCGTAGAAGAAGGAGGTCAATTAATCATGTCTGGATCCATTAAAGAAACAATGGACTTAAACGATGATAATGACTCGATTCTATTCACAAACTCTCAAGAGATGATCAACAACATGTTTAGCCTGTGTTCACACTTGTGGAAAAAAGCCAAGCAGGTAGATAAAATACTAGCATAATGATATGAAAGAATCATTCTTCATATCCCCAAATTTTATTATTTTTTATAGTTCATTTATAATGTATTCAATTTTATGCAATTGCGCAAACAGGTCATTAAATAGTAAACATGTTCATTCTTTATTGTAGATTAACATGATTGAATCACTTATTGAGCTCAATCACTTGCGAATTATCCTTGCCATAGGAATGTTAGGATATGCTTCTTTTACTGATGTAACAAAAAGAGAAATCAGCGATTATATCTGGATTGTCTTTGGAGCTATTGCAGCTATTTTACTGATTTTTGAACCAAACTTATCAGAGAGTCTATTAACTATTGGAATCTCATTATTAGTTGCACCAGTTGGTATAATTATCTGGAGAATCGGTCTCTTTGGTGGCGCCGATGCCTTTGCAATAATTGTCTTGGCAGCATTAGTTCCACAAATCTCATTTACAGATAGAATGATTACTCCATTTACAATATTGACAAATGCAGTATTGATATCAATTAGTCCGTTGTTTATCAATTTCTTTAGAAACCTCATAGAATTAGCAAAAAGACACGACATCTTTGAAGGATTTGAGGAACCAACTAGAAAACGTATAATGGCAATGTTTTTGGGGTATCGTGCTCAAAACCCAAAATTTGGTTTTTCAATTGAAAAAAAGGTTGGTAAACACAAAAAATTGAATTTAGTTTTACATCATCCCGAATACGCCGAATTTTGCCGTACGCCTAACACATGGATAACACCAGGAGTACCATACATGCTATTCATTACTGGAGGATTAATTATTCAATTAATGTACGGGGATATAATATTCAGATTTTTAGAATCTATTTGAAAATAATTCTGAACTAAAATTGGTCTGTCCTAATAGAACAAACACAAGGTAATACGAATTATTTAAC
Source organism: Nitrosopumilaceae archaeon (assembly GCA_052390375.1). Lineage (GTDB taxonomy): Archaea > Thermoproteota > Nitrososphaeria > Nitrososphaerales > Nitrosopumilaceae > CSP1-1. The sequence continues at coordinate 12,233 of JBQTHA010000016.1, read as the reverse complement.
AAAAAACAAGTATAGAATTGCAATCATCTAATGAAGAAAATATATCATCATATGAGGATTCAAAATCAGATTTTGAAACTTTAGAAGAATTTATGGGATTTAAAGGAAAAGCTCTAAAGGATTTAGATGCTGCAAAGTCAGAGCTAGAAAAAAGAGCAGCACAAATTCAAGAGCTTGCAACAAAAACTAGTGAACAATTTGGTGGTGCAATTAAAATCAATTCAGATTTGAAAGGAAAGATTACATTTTTACAAGATCTAATTTCATCGCTCAGTAGAAAAAACGAAGAGCTTGAACAGACTAACAAAGAATTACAAAAACAAAAAGAAGAAAATGTAAAACTTACAAAAGATCTGCGCAATAATCTTGAAAAGGTTGTTCTAAAAGAAAAAGAGATAGAGCTACAACGAGATCACCTTTCACGACAAGTAGATGAGAAAAGTAGTGAATTGATGAAATCAGAAAAACTTGCAATAATTGGTGAGCTTGCATCAAGAATGGCACATGATCTGAGAAATCCACTCTCAACTATTAAAAATACAATTGAGTTAATGGAGTCAAAACCAAAATTAAAAATTGAAGAAAAGCTACAATACTATGGAAAGCTCCGTAGAGCAATGAATAGAATGTCTCACCAAGTAGACGATGTACTTGATTTTGTTAGAACATCTGAGCTAAAGCTTCAACCATACTCTGTTTTAGATATTATAAATATTGTAAAAGATAGCATAACTATTCCAAATGACGTAACAGTGAAGATTGAACAAGAGAATGTTAGAATAAACTGTGATTATAGAAAAATCGAGGCGGTATTTACAAATCTATTACTTAATGCCATTCAAGCAGTAGAAACTAAAGGTGAAGTACATATTCGTATAATTGATAATGCAAATGATGTACTAATTGCATTTGAAGACTCGGGCAAGGGCATTGAACCACAAAACTTGTCCAAAATCTTTGATCCATTATTTACAACCAAACAATTAGGAACTGGACTTGGTCTTTCAATTTGTAAAAGTATTGTAGAGCAACATGGTGGAAATATAACTGTAAAAAATAATCCTACGACTTTTCTGGTAAGGCTACCTAAAAATCTCTAATTATGATCTAAAAGCAGTCCTAAGAGTACTAAAGTAGTTCCTAAAGTTGAAAACAAACTATGTTTAGGGTTTATTAATTATAGAAAAGACCAGCACAGTATGGCACTAAAAGTAGCAATGATTCTGACTGGAATTTCTATCGGATTACTTGTAATTTACGGGGCAGACGTTGCAGCTGGTGGAGGTACTGGAGAAGGCTTTTTGGGATCTGATCATATGACACGTGGAATTGGATTAGGGATACCATCTATAATTTTACCAATAGTTGCATTTTTTATTTCTAGAAAAGAACACTCAAGAGGATTAGGAATAATGTTGATAATTAGTGGAGCATTAATTCTCATTGGTGGTGCAGTAGTTCTTGGTATAGAACCATCTACTGCCATGCAAGAATCAGGAAGAAGTGTGATATCTGAAGCAGGACCTCTTGTAGCAGTTGGTGCTTTCATCATTGCTCTAGGTGCTATAAAACTAAAAAAAGCAAAATCAGTGTAAACTGTAATGACTTTGTGTTCTAAATGTGGCAAAGATGTTAAAAAAACGCATAATTGTCAGCGTACAAACAAAAATGATTATTGCGTAGAGTGTTATACTGAATTACATTATTACTTGACGGAACCAAGTAGTAATTGACTGAAATCGAGGCATTCATAGAATGGGTAATTGCTTTAGTCTCAAATAATCTCTATCCAGGGGTATTTTTTGCAGCACTTCTTGAAACTGTTTTTCCTCCAATTCCAAGTGAGGGGATTTTTCCTTTAGCTGGATATGTAGTATTGAAAAACGAAATGTCGTTAATTCATGTTTTTGGTGTAGGAATTACTGGAGGGGGTGGGGCAACCCTTGGAGCATTTGTGATATACTTGATAGCCCTCAAATTAGGTAGAACAGGGCTTGCAAAATATATGAAATATGCAAAAATAAACAAGGAAAGATTATCTAAAGCAGATAGATGGTTTGAAAAATATGGTGACAAGTCAGTATTATTAGGAAGATTAGTTCCAGGGCTTCGGGAACTTGTTTCAATACCTGCAGGAATATTTCATATGAAACCTAAAAAATTTCTAATTTTTACATTCGTTGGATCATGTGCCTGGAGCACATTGTTAACTGGGGTTGGGTATTATCTTGGAGTTGCAACAATTAACATTTTTTAAAGTTTTAATGACAAGTAAAATTCTTGATAGAACATGAAAGCAATCATTTTGGCAGGTGGTAGAGGTAAACGATTAAAACAAGTAACAGATTATGTGCCAAAACCTCTGATTCCTTTGAATAATATCCCAATCATTGAATGGCAAATACGTTATTTGAAAAAATTTGGAATAAAAGATATAATTATTTGCACAGGTTACAAGACTGAGCAAATTGAAAATTATCTTCGTGTAAAAAATAATCTAGGAGTAAAGATACGATTTTCAAAAGAAAAAGTGCCGCTAGGTACTGGAGGAGCAATAAAGCAAGCAGCACATTTCATTAATGAGAAGTCATTCATTGTAATAAATGGAGATGTAATTACCGATATCGATATTAAAAAACTAAAACAAAAACAAAATTCAATTGCTGCAATTCCACTAAAGACAAAGTTTGGAATAATGAGTATTAACAATGATATGGTGGTTAGTTTTAGCGAAAAAAAAGAGATTTTAGATCTTTGGATGAATGCAGGAATTTACCATCTTTCTAAAATCCTAACAAAAGATTTACCAAAAAATGGGGATGTTGAGAAAACCACATTTCCAGATTATGCAAAAAAAGGAAAATTAACGCATATAAAATTTAAGAATGTATTTTGGTGTTCGATTGATTCATACAAAGACATGGAAGAATGTTCAAAGGAAATTAAAACTAGAAAGTATATCAAATATGTTGCAAAATAATTTGATTCAGTATAATCAAAAAATATAAAAAATTGGAATATGCAATTATTGTGGAATCTCTGATTTATAGAGAGTTACTAAAACGTAGGCAACTTCTCCCATAAATGAGGTATCTTCATTTCTGGCTGCATATTCACTCGTATGTTCCCAAAATGGGTGGATTGATTCATCTGATTGATATGCCATTATTCTCACTCTTTACAAAAAATTTGATAATAGTCAAACTCAATCAAAATTCACTTCTTGCTTAATGGATAGATTTTTCTGACCTATGTGGTGCTATTTGTTTATGCGGCTAGGATACAGTTTAGGTTCAGTTTTATCTATTGAACAGGTATTGAATTGTGCCTCAACACTTTCAAATTATAATCCTGATACGGTATGGATTCCTGAAACATGGGGAATGGAAAATTTCTCAATGCTAAGTGCGGTATCACAAAGATTGAAGAAGACAAAAATTGGTTCATCTATCATTAACATCTATTCTCGTAGTCCAGCACTTGTTGCCATGGGGGCTGCCACTGTAGATACTATATCAGATGGAAGGTTGGTTTTAGGTTTGGGAACAAGTAGTTTGCCAATAGTTGAAGAATTTCATGGATATAAATTTGAAAAACCACTATTACGAATGAGAGAATATGTCGAAATTATAAGAAAAATTGTATCGGGGGAAAAAATAGAATATGATGGAAAGATATTTTCCCTGAAAAATTTCTCATTATTAATCAAACCACCACGAGAACAAATTCCCATCTACCTTGCGGCAGTAAATCAGAATATGGTTGAGCTTTGCTGGCAAATTGCAAATGGAGTAATATTTTATCTCAGACCCATTACAGAGCTTCAAGAGACTATAAAACATATGCAATTAAAACGAGAAATTGATGTTTCCTGTCAATTAATTACTTGTATGTCAAATGATGCAGAAAAAGCAATAGAACGTGCCAAGAAAACTTTATCCTTTTACATCTCAGTTGGTGAAACTTACAGAGAATTTTTGGCCAAAAATGGATTTAAAAATGAAACAAAAAATATCTACGAGGAGTATAATAAATCTGGTTTGAGATCTAATCATGAATTAGTTACAGAATCAATGTTGGAACAACTTTGTGTATATGGAACACCTGACGAATGTATTAGAAAGTTAAAACGATTTTATCAAACTGGAGTAAATCTTCCCATCATACAATTTAATCCAATTGGAGATGTAGCCGAATCTTTTAATTTACTAGTATCTACATTTTCTAAGATCGAAAATGAATAAAATAGCTATAGTAGGATATGGGAATACAAAATTTTCACGAGAAGAAATTCCAGTTGAATCATTACTTCTTAATGCCACAAAATCATTATTTGATCAAAATCCAAATCTAAATCAAAAAGACATAGACGCTGTTTTAGTATCTACAAATGATAATACAAAATATTTATCTGCAATTTTGTCAGAGATTGCTGGAATTCAACCAAAAACATCCCATACTATAGAAAGTCTCTGCAACTCTGGAACAAATAGTGTTGTATCTGCATATTCGTATATCGCTTCAGGTCTTGCAGATGTTGCTCTTGTTGTAGGTGCAGAAAGACGTAATAGCCCAGGACAAATTTTAGAATGGGACAATTCTCGTGGAGAGTTCAAGCATCCAATTTTTTGGGGAACGATTTTTACCAAAGCACACAAAAGAAAATTTGGAACAACAGAAGAAAATTTAGCTACAGTCTCAGCAAAAAATCATAAATATGCACATGACAACCCAAATGCTTATTCAAACAAAATTTACTCTGTAGAAGAATTGATGAACTCAAAAATTTTGACAGATGATCTGAAAGTGTCAGATTGTTCAAGACCGTGTAGCGGAGCTTCTGCAGTTTTACTTGTCTCTGAAAAAGTAGTGAAAAAATATTCAGACAATCCAATCTGGATTAAGGGGATAGGACAAAAAACACTATCAGCTAGCTTTACAAAAAATCAAGATTTTTCAAGCATGGGTTCTACTCGAGAAGCCGCAAAAATGGCATTTGATATGTCACAATTGGATCCTAATGATGTAGATGTAGCAGAAATTCATGATGCATTTACAGTTTGTGAGCTTATGGCTATAGAAGATCTAGGATTAGTTTCAAAAGGGAATGGTGCAAAATTTGTAAAAACTCTATACGAAACTGAAGATAGAAAAATCAATCCCAGGGGTGGATTGATTGGAACTGGGCATCCCTTAGGAGCAACAGGTATTGCACAGATAATTGAAACTACTCAACAATTACAAGGAACAGCAGGAAAAAGACAAATTGAAAATGCAAAAGTGGGACTAGTTCATAACATGTCTGCAGCTGCTACCTCATCTACTGTTTTGCTGTTACAATCATGAGTATTTTTGAAATAGAATTAAAAAAAGGAAAATTTGTCATTCCCGAATGCCTTACTTGTAGGGATGTGGTATGGCCTCCTAGTGATTATTGTAGTCTCTGCTTTGGTAAAGTAAATTGGAGAAAATCGGATATGGTTGGGAAAATTCTTGAATATTCTAAAAAAGAAGAGATGTTTTTTTGTTTAGCAGAATTTGAAAAAAAGATTAGAATTATGGGCACTCTTCAAGTCGATTCAAATCAACCAGAAATTGGAAAAAAGGTAAAACTTGACACCGGTAGGGTAGATGGAAGGAATTATAATTTCACTATGACACTAATTTAATGCTGAAATCCTAATGCTAATCTTGCTTTTTACAGTTTCATGAATATTTCTAATATGCAAAGATACGTTTGAGCAAATCGGAATACCTTCAAGACTCTTTGGTAATTGTATAATGACCAGCTCCTCTATATGGTAAAAAATGATCTAATGCTATTGTCTAAAATACAAGTAATAACAAAAAACGTGTATTCAAATCGTTTAACTAATGGGAAGAACCAATTCCATAAGAAATTAAAAATTCGGTCTCACAAACAAAATCAAAAAATTGCAAGGACGAGACGACAGAGAGGATATAATTGGGAAGATACGCTTGTTAAAAGATTTAATGCGTTATCTGAATGGAAGGCATTCAGATTAGGTTCACCCAGCGTTTCACTTCCCGACATTTTAGCAGTAAATAATAGTCAAAGTACTATCTTTACAATAGAGGCAAAATCAGGTACTGGAACTACGCTTCAGGTACCTTTTGATCAAATAATTCGATGCCTTAATTGGACAAACCACTTTGAATTATACAAAACAAGAAAAGTTGTTTTGGCATTCAAGTTTTTGTCAAAAAAGAGGATAGGGGTTGGAAAATATGAAAATAGACAGCTCAGAGAGTTTTACAAAGTTTGGGATGAATCTGAAAAAATTATCGATTGTGTTTGTACCTATGATGGTACAACCTATGCAATAATGGATGGAACCCGCCAGAAATTAGTTTTAAAAGACTATCAGATGCCTTTTAAATCAAAACACCGAATCGTTACAATGTAAGTTTTCCTAAAAACTCTTAATTCTAAACTCTTTTTGTTTTAAGACGCCTCCTCAAAAGCGGAGGCAAATGTAATACGTTAACCTAGTTTATGTGAGCCTTTCCACTTCCAGCTAACACCGTGAGATGCCTCTGACTCATTAATTGGATAATGTAAAATGCGGTATTAAAAAAATCAGGGTAAAGAAGAATTACTAATTACTAAGCTCTTTGTTATTTCTAAGCAAGTCCGATCAAGGCTAAATTAACCTAATAATTAAGCCAAAAAATCGAATCATTATTTAGTAATGAATACCAATTAACTATATGGACTTTGAAGAATTTGTAGATGAAAGAGTGCTTGTGAGTCACGATACCTTCGGAAAAAAAGAAATGAAAATAAAGGTTGTAGAAGTTTCAGATGAAACCACTCCTTCAAAATGGAAATTTGGGGATAGGGTCAAAGTTAACAAAATCTTAGTTACTATCAAGCATCTAGAGACTCAAGAAGTTGAAGAAGGAGAGTTTGATATAGAGGAAATAGAAAGAGAGCTAAAAGAGAAACGTCATTACACCTCTACTAATAGGTGGGTACCTACAAATGACATAAAAAATGGGTATATAACAAGTTCCAGGCATACGTCTCTAATCAGTGACGCTGCGGCTCTTGATTACATTACATTTTAGAAATCAAGATCTATTCTGATTTTTGATTGGCTCATGCGTGGCTATAATTGGCAAAAAAACCTATAAGACAGAAAATAAAAATTTTAACTATGAGTACCAAAGAAATTGAAGTTAACGGAACCGACTTTAGGATTACACTAACAGATCAAATTATCAATCAAGTAAACAGCTTAAAGTCTCTTTATAATGCAGCTTATGAAGATCCTGAAAGTTTTGAGCAAGTAAGTGCCGAGATTTCAAGTACAATTAATGATATTGCAGACTCGGTAGAACCAAGGGCGTCAGATAGCGACCTTGATGGATTAATTCAAGAAATTATCAAAGTAGTAGACAACAAAGCAGCTGAAATAGAAAAAGAACTGCGAGGAAAGGAACCTAAAGCAGAAAAAAAGGGCACTACAAAGGCTGGAAGAAAAAAATCAAAACCCAAAAAGTAATCTCATTTTAGTAAAATATCAGAAAAAAATATGTAATTTTCCTTATATTCTGTTAATGATATTATCTGATTATGAATAGAAGTTGTGAATGTGGTATTTGTGGACATTATACTGAAAAGGAATGCATCAAGAATGAATGTAAATGCTGTAGCAATTTCCATATTAGATCTGGACCAAAGTCTAAAGAGGATTAATATTTTGCTTTATGGTTAAAATAGAAAACATTGAGGAGCTCAGAAAGATCAAGGAATCAAACTACGGATTTGTGATAATTATTACACATGCTAAATCAATAATTCATAACACAGATTGTAAATTAATTTTTGAGCAAGATTTTCTAAAGGATGGGAATAATAGTTCAAAGTATCATTGGTTTTCAACATATTCGTTGGCTGAAAAAGAATTGGGAGACATAAAATCCTGTAAACTATGCAATCCCTAAGATTATTTAGATCATTTATTATCAAAACAGCTACATTTTTTCGACATGTGTCTAACACATCCAATTAACCTATGATCTTTACAACCACAAATCACACAATAATTTTGATCTTTTGCCATAATGAAAGATGTTAGGAATTCTCTATTATAGATTCTACTTTTTCCATTAGTTTTTTATCTTGAAGAGACTTAAGAATTGAATTTCGTATATTTTTTAATCGATTGGGATCGTCAGAATATAACTTCGACATGGTTTCGATTTCTCTTTCAAAAGAGTAGTTTTGTAAGTAAAATTTTGCAGCAGATGATAATTTTACATATTTATCAGAACTGTTATCTATGTTTTCAAGTTTGTTAACAATAACCTGTAACAATTCATTGATTTTTGCTAGTTCTTTTTTAATAATTTCTAAATCTCCAGGAACATCGTTTAGATGTTCAAGTATTTGGTAAGAACCTTTGATTCGTGATAGAACTCCATTTAGATTATTGTCAAAATTAATCAAAGTGATCTCTAAAGTAAAAATAACCAATCTAAAAGTTTGGTATTTTACGAACAAAAATTGGCATGCTTAATGAAATTTTGAATTAATACATTTTAAATTTAAATTACTATGAGCTATCGTATCAGCGTTGCAAGATAATGCATATCTAAAATGTATAGATCCTCAGTGTGGCTTAGAGTATGCTATAAAATCAGGGGTTTTAGAGTGTGAGAAAGGACATTTACTAGATGTCAAATATAAAAAAAATCCTTCACGCGCACTAAAAGAATTATTCTACAGCAGGCGCAATCCTCAAGGAAGCATATTTAATGAAAGTGGGGTTTGGCGCTTTCGAGAGTTATTAAATTTTTGTCAAATCGATACAGGGGATTTAGAAGAATGCTCTCAACACTTAGTATCTCTAGATGGAGCAGAAGGAAGACAGTCAAAACCTTACCATATGTCAAGGGTTGCGGAGTTCGTAGAAATACCTAATGATAATTTGTTACTTCAACCAGAAGGCTACAATCCAAGTGGTTCATTTAAAGACAATGGAATGGCAGCTGCTGTAACTCATGCAAAGCTTGTCAATGCAAAAAAAATAGTATGTGCGTCAACTGGCAATACATCTGCAGCTGCTGGAATGTATGCTGCTAATGAAAATATGGAATGTGATGTATACATTCCAGCTGGACAAATTGCTCCGGGTAAGCTAAGTCAAGCATATCAGTTTGGTGCCCAAATAATTGAAGTCGATGGAAATTTTGATGATGCATTTGCAAAATCTCTAGAAGATGCAAAAAAATATGGAGGATACACTGTAAATTCAATCAATCCATTTAGAATAGAAGGTCAGAAGACTATTCCATTTAGAGCATTAGAAAATCAAAACTGGGAAGCTCCTGATTGGATAGTTTATCCTGGAGGAGCGCTAGGGAATACATCAAGCTGTGGAAAATGCTTAATAGAATTATACGAATGGGGATGGATTAAGAAAATTCCACGAATTGCTGTTGTAAATGCTGAAGGGGCAAATACATTGTATGATTTGTATAATGGGAAATTTGAAGAAACAAAATTACGATGGAACAAAGGCAAACCAGACATTGAATTGATTCAGAGATACTATGCGTTTTTAGATAAAAAGGGGATTCGTCCAAAGACTAAGGCAACTGCAATTCAAATTGGTAGACCATCAAACATTCTCAAAGGATTAAGAGCATTAGATTTTACAAATGGTGTTGTTACCCAAGTTTCCGATTCTGAAATGTTAGATGGGATGTCCATAGTAGGACTAAATGGATTTGATTGTGAAATGGCTTCAGGTTCAGTACCAGCTGGAATTAGAAAATTAATCCAAGAAGAAATAATTAAAAAAGATGATGTAGTAATTGGAATTTTAACAGGTAGGCAAAAAGATGCGATGTTACCTGTAGATTATCATAATAATCCTAGCAACAGATTTGCTGTTCCACCAAAGCAGTGATTAGTCAAACACGTAGTGGGTTGAGTGTAAAAAGTATCAATTATCGTTCAATCTCAACAAAAATATGATTTTTGTTTGCATTTGGAAGAACTTCCATTATTTTTGCTTCAATCTTATCGGTAAGTGTTTCAATTTGATCTGTTTCTAGGCCATCTACTAAATTCACTTGAATCCCAACTAAAACATCATTTGGGCTAAGATGCATTGTTCTCAAGGTGATTACCTTATTTACCTCAGGAATTCCTTTTACAGCTTTGACTAGTTTTTTGTATTGTCTAGTAGTGATTGATTCTCCTAATAACAAACCTTGATTCTCTTTTGCTAAAAAGAATGCAAATAACATTAAGATAATTCCAATTATTATAGAGCTAATTGCGTCATACACAACATTTCCTGTAATTTCGGTCAAAAAGATTCCTATGGCAGCAACAAATATTCCAAGTAATGCAGCTGAATCCTCAACAATTACAGTAAGAATGGTTGGATCTTTGCTTTCTTTGAATTCATTTACAAGTGCTGAAAAGTTAACTTTCTTTCCTTGTTCTTTTATTCCATTTTTGAACACATTAAATGCCACTCTTAAGGCATTTCCTTCAAAAACTGCAGCAATTGCTAAAACAATATAGTTAATTGTTGGGTCATCCATTGTATGGCTTTTATCTATCAACGAAGTAATTCCCTGATCTAGGGCAAGAACACCTGATATCCCAAAGATCATTGTTGCTACAATAAATGACCAAAAATATTGCGACTTGCCAAATCCAAACTGATGCGCATAAGTAGCCTTTTTTGTACTAGCCTTGATTCCAACCAGGAGAAGAATTTGATTCACAGTATCTGATGAAGAGTGATAAGCTTCTGCCCACATTGATACACTTCCAGTCAAAAGGGCTGCAACAAATTTTGATATTGCAATCCCCAGGTTTCCAAAAAGTGCCGCATAAACAGCCTTTTTTGAGCTTGCTGCCACTTGATCTAATAATATGAAGGATCATAAATAGTGTGTATCTGTGAAAAAATTTCTAGAGGTCTTGGATAAGACATTGCTCTGAATGTGTTTGTAGTTTTTTTGACGTATAGGGATGGGTTAAGCGTGAAAAGTTCGAAATCACTTATTTTGTTAGAGAAAAGTGTTCCTCTAAGATTTTTTTCTTTTCTTCCATGTGGAATAATTCTTCAGTATGTTTTAATGCATCTTTGTATTCTTTTTGAAATAGCATGGCTTGCATTAATAGATGGTTTTCTGGAATCACTATTCCTGTTTGATCATCAGAGTACATCATTTTTAAAGTGTCTCCAATGGATTCTACCATGTTTGCATGGATGTGAATCATGTTAGTATCTTTAAAGCTAAATTTCATCGAATCTGCATAGTCCCGAACTTCCTTTGTTCCTTTTGCTGTATACAATGTAGCAACACCATACTCATTTTTGAATATCTCTAAAAATTCAGATGGTTTTGGCGCAGTGTCTTTAAAACGCACGTCTAGTATGTGTAAGTGCATTTGTCTGGTTGGTACTTTGATTGCGCGCAAAAATAATGGCGTATCTTTTCCCATATAGCTTTTCACATCATCTCCATGATGTGGATTCTCTGACCATTCAATGGTGTCTTTTACTTCTTTATCTGTCTGTTCCAGATCAGCCCATCGTCGTACTAGTGTGACATCAAATCTAAGCAATCGATCACTATATTTTTCTCGAAGTGGCTGCAAAATTCTTCCCATCCCTGTTACATTACAACTTCCTTGCATGACGTGTTTTTTCCCAATTGCTTGTTTGTAATTTACACGTGAGTTAAACAGCAAATCAGATACTGCTTTTTCCCCATAAACTGTTTCCCCCCCTTGATAAATTGTCATTACATCTTTTGGCTCGTATAGATTTTTTTTATTTAAAAATCCATGGCCTGACGGAGCAGCATCGATTACTAAATCACAATCAGATATTGTATCTTCGATTGTACCAGAAATTTTGTAATTCTTAAATAAATCCTGTTTTTTCTTAGGGACATATACTGAAAAGCCCCTAGATGTTGCCATATTCACTTTTTCATCAGGAGAATATTTTCCAACGCCAATAACTTCAATTTCAGAATCATCTTTGATGAATTGTGCGATTCTACTACCTATGGAACCATAACCGTTGAGAAAAACTTTCTTCATATAGTTTCTAAAATTGTACCTTTTATTTACATTACACAAACAAAGAACTAAATTCATCCTATTAAGAATCGTAATTGAATATGGGCGAATCATCTTCAGGCAATGCTGCTGAGACACCTATCCAATC
>JBQTHA010000015.1:0-2774 GCA_052390375.1 Nitrosopumilaceae archaeon | reverse complement strand
TAATGGGTCAAGTGTATCTGTATACTGCAATAGCTTCTGGAATATTGATGATAGTTTTGAGTGGTTGGGTTATCAAAAAACCAACTGAACAATCCTCTTGGATTCTTTTCAAGTTCTCAAGTCCATACCTAGCAGTATTATTTATCGCTCTGATGGTAGATTCTGCATTCTAAAATGAGTGTAAAGTAAAGATATCTTAGTGTTTCAAAAACAGATTATTCACCATTGCATCAAAAATGAACCAACAGTCCCAAACATTACATTTTTGATCCTGTTTGCAAGATCCAGTATTACTTTGAGTTGCTCTCTAATTATTTCGTCTTTCTTTGATAATTCTTCTTCAAGTGATCGAATTTTTTCTTCAAGATCAGCTGCTTTGTCAGCCCCTTTCTGAGTATCAATGATTTTGGGTTCAGAGTTTGAAATATCTACATCTAGTGTAAGATATCTAGTTTCATGTGCTTGAGGTAATTCAGATTTTATTTCACCTAATCTATTATAGAGTTTTTCTAATCTGTCATCACCTATGTATTGCCAAACCGAATCATTATACAACATTATACAATCACTTACAGATTCTCCATGCTTTTGTAATCTAAACTGTTGTTCAGTTAAAAATTGATATTGAGGATACCAGTCTTCGCAGTTTTGCATATTTTGGAGTTGTATTCTTTTTTCACTTTGTTTTTTATAATCAATTTCTACATTTTTGTATTCATTTGTAATTTCGGTTTCACAGTTTCTTTTTGCAACAGTTTTTGCAGCCTCAGTTACTGATTTGTCTGCCATAACTTTTTCTTGACATTCTTGAATTAGCTCACGAATAATAATATCTACTTCATCATCAGATACATTTTGGGCATAAGTAGGGATGATTAGTCCTATTCCTACAAAGAAAAATAACGGAAAGACTACATTCATGCCTAACAATCCCATAATTTTATTACTTAAGTGGTGCGTATAATTTCTTAGCGAAGCAAAATGCACAACATTGTTTTTATTAAAAATTCTAAATAGAATATGAAGAGTTTTTGGTATTAACTAAAATTTTTACATTATTCCTAAAAGCCCTGCTAGTTTTACCATAAATGTAATCAATATTCCAAAGATATCTACCATAATTTCATGAAGTGAATGAAAGGTATAAGAAATGGATTATGTGGAAATTGAACAAAATTAGTCGTTACGTTAGTTAGTATGTAAACAACTTCTATTTTGTGTCTTGATTCAAACGTTTTTCCTTTTTCATTCTTAAATTATATAGGAACTTAAGGCCAGAAACGGTAAGTATTCTGGTGACAGTTCCAATACTGATGAAAGGTTGATCTTGAGTATTTAGATCATACTGATGATTTCTACGAAAGTGCTTTAATACAATTTTACAAATCAGTTCTAAGCATAACCCAGACCACACTTGAACTATTCCCAGACCAACGCCGGGGAGTAATCATACCATGTGAGGGGAGGTGCCGGCCTCTCCTCATTAATAAAATAGGATTGCACTGATCTGTTCTTCGGAAATCTTATCTAATTACATCTAGTTATGTAGATCCTTGGGTGTAAGTATTGGATTAGTATTAATTCCAATTTTTTTAATAGGTATAGCCTTTGGTTTAGGAATAATCGAATTTTCCCCGCAAGGAGGCAGCATATTTGTCCAAAGTCTTCAGAATACCAAGGATGAGATATTAGATCTTGCACAAGGTAAAACTACCATCAATGAAAGTCTTGATAAAGCAAACACCTCAGTAGGTGAAACTACAGAAGAAAGTAGTAAAAAACTGGATAATGTAATAAAATATGCTCAGAAAAAGGTAAATCCTTCACAAGCTGATGATAACAAACCAGAGTTTGATGTTCAACAAATTGAATATCTAGTTCATGAGCTTACAAATCAAGAACGAAGAAACTATGGTCTTTCACAATTAGCATTTGATTCAGAAATTATGCAGATTGCACGAGGACATAGTCTAGATATGGCATCTAGAGAATATTTTGCACATGAAACCCCAGAAGGTTTTACTCCTGCAGATAGAGCGGAGCAGTCAGGATATTCTTGTCAAAAAATAGTTGGCTTACTGATCTATTCAGGAATTGCAGAAAATATCTTTCAGGGATATCTTTTTGATTCCTATTATACTGTAAATGGTGAAATTACATCATATGATTGGAGTACAGAAGAAAAAATAGCAAAGACTACTGTTGACGGATGGATGAATTCTCCAGGTCACCGAGAAAATATACTAACAGAGGTTTTTGATAGGGAAGGTATTGGTGTTGAAATTACACAAGATTACAAAGTGTATGTTACTCAGAATTTTTGTTAATTAGAGATTATTTAAAAAAATTGATAACTATTTCCATTCAAGTTTTCTAGTATTTTCTTATATTGAAACTGGACTTAAAACGTCTTTGATATAGCTCTTATTTTATTGGCAATTACCAACAAAGTACCTACAGAGAGAGAATCTGACACAAAATCTACTTCTATGATGTTACAGGTCAAAAAGTCACAACTTAGTTACTGAATAGTAAAATTCTCAATTTGGTGTCATATGAATAAGAAGCTTATTTCAGTACTTGCTACAATTGTGTTATTGGGAACACTAACAGGTGTTTCAGAAGCAAAGTCAGGTACACCTTTTGGTTATACCTCAACTGGGGTAGATATTGTAGATTTTGAGCTTGATTTCAAAGACATTGAGGTAATGCTTGATGTTCAAGTAACTGAAATTCCATCAACCCTTGAGATTACATTTGAACGAGAGTTTTTT
>JBQTHA010000014.1:0-2304 GCA_052390375.1 Nitrosopumilaceae archaeon | reverse complement strand
TCATCTAAAAGAAATTTCAAAAAAAGAGAAACTAAAGTCTGATGAAAATGGTTTAGCTGCAATTTACGAATATTCCGAAGGAGATCTAAGACACGCTATCAACTTGCTTCAAGCAACAGCTAGTTTGGGAGATATTACAGAGGCCAATGTAAAAACGTCGGCTGGGCTAACCAAAGTTAAAGATGTTGATGTTGTACTAAAACTAGCACTAGATGGAAAAATTTCTGATGCGCGAAATAAGATGATTGAGCTAATCAAAGTTTATGGAATGTCAGAATCTGATTTTCTAAAATACATCAATGCCGCAGTGTACAAAACAAAGAATAAAAATCTGAGTGATATAGTTCAGACTATAGCAAAATATGATTTTAGAATTCTTAGTGGTGCAAATCCTGAAATTCAATTATCTGCACTTTTAGCAGAATTGACAAAGTTTGGAAAATAAAAGCGCAGAGAGAGGGATTCGAACCCCCGAATGGCGAACCACACAGGCTCTCAAGGCCCGCGCCCTACCAGGCTAGGCGACCTCTGCGGAATTCGTTGGCTTTAGCTGATTAAAATTTGTTTTATTGTGTGAGATTTGATAATCAAATATCTAACGACTATAGAAAAATAAAGAAAAATGGTCTAGTCATGAGCGTGTGGATTTGCTTGACCAGAACCTAGTTTTTGGTAAGTTCCAAGTGCCTTTTCATGCCATTCTTGGTTTCCTTGATCTACTAGAACAGCTTGTGGAGGGCATACTGAAACACAGGCCATGCACCAAATGCAGTCGTGTTCTCTGATTGGGTCTGCATTATCAGAATAGTCATGTCGCTCTTCTTTTACAGAACTTCCAGTTCCATCAAAGGTTTCATGAATTGCCTTGACTGCTGGAATATCTTTTTCTGTTCTGTACCACTGGAAAACTTGTACTGGACAGGCCTCTATACATGCTCCATCTGCTACGCAAGAATCCCAATCTACTGCGACCATTGTTCCACTAACGCCGATCTTTTCCATTTTTTCGCCATTTTTCTTGTATGCAGCAAGAACATCTGGGTTCTTTGATGCCTCTGCAAGACCTTGTGATGGCCAAACCCAATGGAAGTGTTCACCGTCTGAATGCATGATTTTACCAATTGGTTTTTTGTTATGACAAAAGTCTTCTTTAATTGGCATATGGAGTCTCATCTTTTGTATATTATTTAAATCTAGACAAAATTAGTGGAAACTAAAATTTTTTATTTATGAATTTTTTCGGTTATAACACTGTTTTTGTAGTTTTTCCCCTACGTTCATATCGTTTTGGCATTGATCGGATTTCATTGGATATTATAAAATATGATGTGTATAGTGGCCCAAACATTGGTCTGTATACTGCAGTTAATGACAAACAGGTCTTTCTTCCAAATGGTTATGCTAAATCAAAGGCAAAAAAATTGGCTGATTATCTAAATGTAGAACCAGTCTTTACTTCAATGGCAAATACAAGATTAATTGGCGCAATGATGGTTGTAAATAATAATGGAGTTTTGATTCCACATAATGCCATACCTAGTGAGTATGAGCATATAAAAAAATCAACTGGACTTAATATTGATGTATTAGATTCAAAACACAATGCACTTGGGAATTTGATTTGTGCAAATGATAAAGGTGCAGTGGTTTCTCCGATGATTCCAAAAGAGAAGATAAAACAGATAGAGGATACTTTGGGAGTTGAGGTAATTCAGAAAAAAGTAGCTGGATATCATCAGGTTGGTGTAATGGTTGTAGCAACAATGCATGGTGGCGTGATTCATCCAGAAGCTGATGATGATGAAATTAAGAGCATCGCAGATGTTTTAGGAGTAAATATAGAACCTGCAACAATTAATGGTGGCATTCCCTATGTGCATTCAGGTATTTTAGCTAACAATCATAGCATAGTAGTTGGTGGCCACACAACAGGTCCAGAACTAATGATGCTAACTAGGGCTTTTTCAGGATAGAACCTGCATTTTGTATTAGCTCATCAATTGAGATTTGTTTTTCAGAACGGTCTTGCATGTTTCTAAGTACAACTTTGTTTTCTACAAACTCTTTTGGTCCTACAATAATTGCAAATTTTGATTCTGATGATGACTCCATTTGTTTTTTGAGAGTCTTGCCAGGATAATAGTCAATTGTAGTTGGTACTCCAATTTGTCTTAGCTTTGATGCAATTGCTAAAGCCTCTGCATGCATCTCATCATTTGCATACAAGACAGAAGTCATTACAATTTCTTTTTTTGGTGCGATACCTTGTGATTCTAATGAAAGAATTATTCTTTCTACTCCACC
>JBQTHA010000013.1:0-8605 GCA_052390375.1 Nitrosopumilaceae archaeon | reverse complement strand
ATTGGAGTAACACCATAATGCATTCCTAATTTATTCAAAGTAACTCTCTTGTTGTATAGAGCACCTGTATGTATAGGATCAATTGATATTATTTTATCATAACAAGAATTTGCTTCTTCATATTTTCCTATTCTAGAAAGTACGGTTGCTTTGTTGTACATTGCACTAGTATCATTTGGAATCATTTCTAAGACCTTATCATAGCAGGATATGGCTTCATCATACTTTCCAATACTATCAAAAACATTTCCTTTGTCATACCACGGAATTGGGTCTATTGGATTTTTTGCAATTGCTAAATCATACCAAGAAATTGCCTCTTCATACTGTCCTAACTCATCAAGCGCTCGTGCATTTTTCATAATGTTTGATAATTGTTCCAGAGAAAAATCACTGACAAGATTGGAAAACTTTGTTTTTTGATCGTGCCGCACAGTTTTTTCCACGTTAAGTGAAAGAAAGGTCATTGGTATATAATTAAAACTGTTGGAGCAAGTGCACTATTTATAATCATTTTTGTCGAATTAATTATTGCAAAATAAGAATCTGATCGCTGGAATTTTATTGATCTCAAGTCCGATCTTATTTGCATTAGTGGTTTTTCCTGATTCTTTTAGCCTAAGTTGGAATCAAGGTAGAGGTGGATTTTTGTTTGCCTTAGCATTTGTAGTTGCTGAGCTTGTAGGTCTAAAATTAAACATTCCAACAAAACGTCTTCTAGCAGTAGTTCCTCTTGCTGCAATTACGATTGCCTACTTGATTGGATTGGAATACGGTTTACGTGAGTACATTGAAGGAGGTGCGGAAATTTATGATGTACAGCTAATTTTTTCCTGGACGTGGATGTGGGATTTTATTGTGATGACAGCCTTTATGGTTGCTACGCTTTTCGTCTTTTTTGGTACAAAATGGATTAGAATTTCTCCAGCAGGTCCAATTTTCCTTGGTGGAAGTGCAGTTATACTCTCCCTTGATGCCTTTTTTCCTTATGACACATTGGGTCCATTACAATATGTTGTACCCTACCTTGTACAAACAAATGCTTGGATAATTACTGCATTTGACCTTGGAATTGCTACTGCTAGAGATAATTTGCTTTTTCTAAAAGGTGATCACGGCCCTTTTGCATTACAAGTATTTTGGCCATCTGCAGGCGTGCACAGCGTAATTATCTATTCTCTTGTAATGATGGCATTTTTATTAAAAATGAACATCCAAAAAAACAGAAAAATCGTATACTTTGCAATTGGAATTCTTGGAACAATAGGAGTTAATATGATAAGAATTTTTTCACTTTCATTATTTGCACTCAAAGTTTCTACAAATGCAGTAGAATTTGAAGAATTTCATTCAGTTGCAGGGGAAATAATGTTTCTTCCATGGCTGTTTATTTTCTTATTGATAGTGACCGCGATAGAAACAAAACGTCTTAAAAAACACGAAGCGGCAAAAGTGGAAGATAAAACCTCCTAAAAATAACTCGTAATATCCCTTTGACCTTCTGCCTCTGATAGCTCAGAGACCTTTACTCCAAGTCTTCTAATTGGAATAGTTTGATTTTCCAATGCCTCATGCAAAAGTTGCTTTGCTGTTTTCTCTAATTCTTCAAGATTTAGTGTCGAGTTTTTTAGCATTTTTGATTTTGATTTATTTGATAGATCAGATTGAACAAATTGTATTCCAACTGATTTGAACATTCTATTGTTTTTAAGAACAACAGCGTACAGTTCCTTGCAAAGTTCTTTCAAGGCTTCTTCAAGAAAGTCGCGCTCTTTAGAATCTTTTTTTAGAGTAACAATTTTACTAAATTGAATTCTTGGTTCTCTTTCTTTTACCGGCTCATCGTCAATTCCTCTCACAGCATTGAAAATGTATGTGCCAGTTTTTCTACCAAATTGTTGGCTTAGGGTAAATACATCAAGTGATTTTAATTCTCCAATTGTTTCTAATTTCATCTCAGAAAACTTTTCTTCTGTTTTTTTTCCTATTCCTGGAATTACACGAATTTTTAGAGGTTCAAGAAAATTCTCTATTCTTTCAGGTGGTACAACTGTTAAGCCATCAGGTTTTTTATAATCAGATGCAATTTTAGACACTAACTTATTTGAAGATACTCCAATTGAACAAGTTAGTTTAACTTTGGATCTTACTGAATTTTTTATTTGCTGTGCTAAATGACTTGCTTTTTTAAAGTCAGATTCAGTTTTTTTTGTAACGTCCAAATATGCCTCATCTTTTCCAACATATTCAAAAATATCTGCATACTCTTTGATTACATTCATTGATTTTTCTGACATATCTGAATAGTATTCAAAATCTGTTGGTAAAAAAACCGCGTCCGCTCTCTCTTCGAGTCTTTTTTTTGCAAACCTAATTGGTAATCCAGATTTTACCCCATATTTTCTTGCAGTATAATTTGCTGTTGCAATTGCCCCACTGTCTCCACCTCTGTCAGAAAATACACAAACTACAACTGGCTTTGTTTTTAGTTCAGGTGAGCGAATTTCCTCACATTGAGCATAAAAATAGTCAAAATCAATGTGCAATACAACTCTGCTTGGCAACAGTCAATATTCTTTTGAAATACATATTACAATATCGGGTCAAGAATCATCTAAATAGCGTTTTAACATATTGAGGTAGGTGTATCCGGTCTCCGCAGGCGATGATGGAATAAAAATACAGCCTGAAAAGATGGAAAGAGAAAAACTCTACCATTGTGTTTTTCAAGATAAAGTCCTTCTTTTCTATAAAGACGTTCAAGATGTTCTAAATTGTTATGAAATAGAAGAAAAAGACTTGGTTCAAAAAATCAAAACAATCTCTAACAAAGAAGAAGTGGAAAAATTTTTAGAGGAATATGTCGAGCAAAAAGACATTAAACATTAAATAAATACTAAAGGCTCTGTTTTTTTTATAGGCATTATAATGAGTGATGACAAACTAACTGACGCAGAAGAAATTTTTTCAGAATTTCAGAAAAAAAAGGATGAACAGGAAAAGCCTCTGGATGTACCTTTTGAATCCAAGACTGCTCCCGAGCCAGAATTACCTAGCCCAGTTGAGCCCATGTTATCTGCTCCTGAACCCGAACCGATGCTCTCAGAACCAGAACAAGAGATACCATCGGAACCTGAGGAAACTCCCATGCAAGAATCACAAAGCACTGACGATGATAGTGAAAAACATCTTCGAAATGTCATTTATGTTGGAACAAAACCAATTATGACATATGTAACTGCAACATTGACGCAGCTTTCAGGCCAACCAACAGTTACAATCAAAGCCAGAGGGAAAAGAATTACTCAAGCAGTTGATGTTTCTCAAATGATTGTCAAAAGAATGAATTCTGTAGGATACATAGTAAGTGATGTAAGAATCGCATCAGATTCATTGACCTCCCAAGATGGAAGACAACGAAATGTTTCAACAATAGAAATTGACATTACAAAACCCCAAGATAATTAAAAGCATTATTGTTATTATTATAATTTCAATTACAGTATTAGTTTTTAGCTCAGGTGAATTGAATTCTTGTGGAATACAACACATTACTTTATTAGAAGATATTAAAACCTTTGAAAAAAATGAAGATCCGGAATTTTGTGAAAAAACAGTGGATAAAATACTAGAATTTAATGAACAATGTGAACCCCATATTGAAATATTAGATTGTGGTTAAACAAACGCTTCAATTAGAAAAGTAATTCCAAAGTACACTAAAGCTACACTCAATCCTGATATCAAAAATTTGAAATTTCTATTAGATAAAACCTTGGAAATTCTTGATGATATCATAGCAGTTGATGAAAGCCAAACATAATCCATCCAAATGTGAAGCAAGAACATAATTCCTATTCCCCAGAAAGACCATAAAATTAGTGAGTCTGATATCAATTTGAAACCAATTGTCAACCACCAAATTATGAAAAATGGATTTAATGCACTAAGAAAAATACCTGCTAGAAATGGTCCATATTTTGTTTTAATCTCAGGGGCAACATTTTGTTTGAAGATCTGTCTTAACTGTATCCCTGCAAATGTAAAAAGTCCTACTGCCCCAATTATTGCAATGTATGTTCGAAACTCTGGAATGGTTTCTAAAGATAAAGCTCCAGCGCCAAGTAAAATTATCAAAGGTAATTCTACAACCGTATGGCCATATGCCATTTTCAGACCCGCTTTTGTTCCACCTTTTATGCCATAGAAGATATTAGCAGTAAATAATGGACCAGGCGACATTACTCCTGAGGCCGAAATAACAATTACAACTGCAGCAAACCCCAGTAACTGTTCCATCTTGAAGAATTATTATCTATACATGTAATCTTTAAGATGCTTTGCTTCCTGATCTGTTTCTTTGATTTCTTTTTCAGCAGTTTCTGCATCCTTTTGTAAGGATTCTATATTGCATGAAACACCCGGCATAAGCTTAGCCATCGCCAAGCATAAATGAACACTTGCTTTAAAGTCAGGTCCTGAATCTTTTGCATTAAACAAAACAACTACTACGTCTTGGTTGTTTAACATTCCCTCATTTAACAAAGAACCTGGAATCCCAGGAATAGTTCCATGCTGTAAAACTAAAAAACCAGCTTGTTTTAGTTTGCTTTTTGCAGACTCCGTACTTCCTGCTGCAACAACTTGATTTTCATTTACAGCAGATTTTACTGCAACACTGCTTATGACAAGTGAACATTTGTGTTTTTTTGCCCATTCCAACATCTGCGCTGCCATAGTTCTGTGTAAGGATTCATGAAGTGTAAGATATGAAGAAAATACTGCAACCTTTAGGTCTTGATTTACAAAAATTCTTGTGGGATAATTTGGGACGCCATCTTTTATTATGCTGACTGGGGGAAAATTATCTGAATCAATAATTCCACCCAACTCAAATTGTGATGTATGAATCAATGATTCAGTTGCAATAGCACTTGTAAAACCAATTGAAGGAAATCCATCAACTAGAAATCCCCCCTCGATGTTAATTGGTATGGTCTCTTTAATCCTAATATTTTGGGATTCGCTCATGAGTTTAATGCCTGTTTTAGCGCTTAATAGTTTTGTTACAGATTGTGTTTTCGTTTACTAAGGTTGCATACAAAAATTCGCTTATACAATTTCACCTTTGAAAAAATCTATGTAAAAACATCTTAAACCAAGCTATTGTAGGAAACTTTAAAACAAGTCCACAGAGACAAAATTTGGATGGGCAAAAAAATCAAGGTCGGCCTAATCGGAATTGGCAACTGTTTTTCTGGTTTAATTCAAGGAATAGAATACTATACACAAAATCCTTCTCAAGAGGTTATTGGTATCATGCACAATAAAATCGGTGATTTTTCCATTCACGATTTAGATTTTGTAGTAGGGTTTGATGTTGGTGACAATAAGATTGGAAAGACAATCAATGAGGCCATTTATGAATCACCTAACATGGTCAACTGGGTACCTAAAAACAAAATGCCTAAAACTTCAGCTAAGGTTTACGAAAGTCCAATTCTTGATGGCGTAGGTATTTGGGTAGAAAATAAAGTCAATCCAATTAAAAGCAACAAAACCGACGCACATCTTGCTGTAGAAATTAAAAAAATCATAAAAGATACTGGCGCTGAAATCCTTGTATCTTATCTGCCTGTTGGTTCTGAAAAAGTTACCCAATTTTGGGCACAAATTTGTTTGGATACTAACTGTGCATTTGTCAACTGTATACCGTCTTTTATTGCATCCAATGATGAGTGGGGCAAGAAATTTGCCGAAAAAAATCTACCTCTAATTGGAGACGACATTAAAGGTCAAGTTGGTGCAACAATTGTACATAGAACACTTGCACGCTTGTGTGATGACCGAGGAACAAAAATCGAAAAAACTTATCAAATCAATGTTGGTGGCAACACAGATTTTTTGAATATGAAGGAACAAGAACGCCTAGTTAGTAAACGAATCTCTAAAACTGAAAGCGTACAAAGCCAGTTAAGGAAACGACTAGATGATGATCAAATCTATGTAGGCCCTTCTGACTTTATTCCATTTTTAGGCAATACCAAACTGATGTTTATGAGAATCGAGGGAAGACAATGGGCAAACATTCCATACAATATGGAAGTTAGACTAGAAGTTGATGACAAGGCAAACTCTGCAGGAATTGTCATTGATGCAATAAGATTAGCAAGGCTTGCACTTGATAGAGGCATTGGTGGACCGGTAATATCGGCTTGCGCGTACTTGATGAAACATCCTCCAAAACAAATGAGTGATCCTGATGCTAGAAACGAGCTAGAGAGATTCATTAAAGGTAATTGAGAAAATTTTTTACTATCTGGAAATCCATTCTGTCTGGGCAACAAGCCTTTTTGTTCCATCAAAGTAACAGCGCCATAAAAACCATAATTCTTCTAATAAGATACTCGTCTAATTCCTAGGCTAGGTACTTGGCTTCATGAATGTAGAATTACAATAATTCTAGTTCCTAGTCAACTAAACTTGTTCGTATTCGATTATTCTAGCCAAATGAAAAATTCTGATATTGGTCCATATAACAAAAGTTGAAATGTTTGGTTTCAAATCATTTGGATTTAAAAATACAACTGTAGATTTCCAGCCTGGATTAGTCTCAATTTCTGGGCCAAACGGTTCTGGGAAAAGTAATATTTTAGACGCCATAATTTTTGCACTAGGGGAAAACCGCCCAAAAACAATGAGGGTAGACAAGCTGCGCTCTCTTATACACGATATTGAGGGAGAAAGACGCGGACCAAAGATGGCAAGGGTCAGCGTACACTTTGATAACTCTGATAGAAAAATTCCTGTTGACTCTGATTCAGTCACTTTTACAAGAGAGATGGATGACAAGGGTGAAAACATCTACTATATTGACAAAAAACAAACCCACAGGGCCCAGATTATTGATCTGCTTGATATGGCAAATGCAGGTTTGCACCAACTAAATGCAGTACAGCAGGGAACAGTTACAAGAATTTCTGAATTTACTTCTGAAGAAAAAAGACAGTCAATTGAGGATCTTATCGGCCTTTCCTATTTTGATGAAAAAAAGAAAGAATCTGAAGAACAGCTAGAACAAGCAGATCGCAGATTAGAAGTCGCCATGGCAAAAATGGGCGAAATCAAAAAGCGAATAGACGAATTAGAAGAGGAAAGAAACCAGCAACTTAGAAACGATTTGCTAACCCGAGAGGTAAACCGATTCAATGCTATAGAATCTGCAAATAAGCTCAAAACACTCCGAGTCTCCAAACTATCAAAAGAGCGAAATTTTCATGCTTTAACCTCTGAAATCAAAAAATTTGAGGAGGATCGCACCACAATTAGAAAAGAAGCGCATGAGATAGAATCTCAGAAAAAAAAATTCATGGATGAGGTAAACGCATACAATCAATCCAAAGCCACAATTGATTCAGAGCTAACTGAATCCATTCAAAAATCAGAACAGGAAAAAAGTGAAATTAACACGACAAGGAAAAGATTTGAACACATTGATACAAGACTACCAGAAATAAAGTCAGAATTAGAAACGTTGCAAGTAGGTAGAGAATCTCTTGATTCTACAATAACTCAAATGCGTTTGTCCATACAACAAACAAATGACGAAAGGAAACGTATTAACGAAGAAGTAAAAACAATCGATTATGAATTAAGTAAAGTTCGACGAGAGCAATCAGAAATATCTATTAAAAAACTTGAAGTAGATAATAAAATAAAAAGTCTTAACAGCAAATTCAATGCAGCAAAATTATCATTATCAAAACTTGAATCTGAAAAAAATGATATTGAAAACAAAATTAATCTCAACACAACAAAGAACAGTGAATTTGATCAGCAATCAAACAATCTTGAACGCTTAAAACAAAAACTTGAATCAGTAATTGTGAATCATAAATCTGCAATTGATGAACTCAAAACTAGAATAAATAAACTTAATCAACAACGTGAAAAGATTCAAAAAGATATTGATGATGTGAGTCTTATTTTAGAAAAAGCAAGCAAGAGTACTGCTCAATACGAAACAAAGATTAGAGTAGTAAAAGGAATTATGCACGAAGATTATTCAATTTCACAACTAAAAAGCGACTCTGATGCACTTGGGATACAAGGCTTGGTTTATGAAATACTCTCATGGGATAAAGAATACGAACGTGCAGCATTAGCTGTTAGTTCAGATATGATCAAAGCAATTGTTGTCAAAGACTTTACTACTCTCCTCAATCTTGCTGACTTTGTTCGCTCTAAAAAATTACCAAAATTGAAAATTATCCCCCTTGATGCTATACCCAAATTAACAATCTCCCCTCCTAAAGACTCTGAAATCATAGGGATGCTATCAGATTTCATTAAATGCGACGGTAAATTTTCATCACTCAAAACCCTGCTTTTTGGTAATGTCGTTTTAGTAAAATCCCGAGAGGATGCCCTTAACATATCTAAGACTGGATACAAAGCAGTTACCTTAGAAGGCGAATTTTTTGAGGCTAAAGCCGGCTCTGTAGTAGTCGATTTTAATTCCAAAATATCTAAGCTAACTAAAATAATTACAATGAGTACTTCGATTGATGGGCTAAATCGCTCAATTGATTTACTTAGAAAATAT
>JBQTHA010000012.1:0-3209 GCA_052390375.1 Nitrosopumilaceae archaeon | reverse complement strand
AAACCCTTTGAATCTCTTTATCTTCTATACTGCGACAAGCTCAAACTTTTCAAAGGAAAACATAGAATCGACTTTGATTCATTGATGCAGACATGTATAAAACAAGACGAAGAATCATTGACAAAATTTCTAATTTATCGAGATTTGAGAACCAGGGGATATACAGTAAAAGACGGGTTTGGATTTGGATCGGATTTTCGTGTTTATGAAAGGGGCGACTTTGGTGAAAAAGGCGCAAAATATTTGGTATTTGGTCTTAATGAAGGAAAACAAGAAAAAATTGGCCAGCTTCAAAAAAAGATTGAACAGATTACACATATGGGAAAAGAACCAATAATAGCTGTTATTGAAAGAAGAGGAGAAGTAATTTACTATAAAATATCAAAGATGAATTTTCTAGAAAATAAAGAAAGACTGGATGCAAATAATTTCAAGTTTTGAATTACTATGCATTAAGGACCCATTCTGCTGAATAATTAAGAAGGTTCTTTTTTACTGCGTCATCAAAATCATAAACCGAGATATTCTTTGTGTTGTTTAGCCATAAATTTTCAAAATCCTTAGTCTTAATGTCTACTCTGGATTTATCATTCCAGGAAGTAAAAACATCAATTGATTCAAAGTTTCTGTTTTGAGGATCAAATGTTTCATTTGAGGTTCCTGTAAATGCTACCATATCGTCATTTTCATCGTGGAAAATTCCTATCTTCTCACTAAATGAACCATAAACCTCTTCGGAATTTGGTATTGCAATTTTTATTCTGAGTTTGTTAGTCTTTATCATCTCACTTAAGATTGGAAATTTTTTTTCTAGGGCAGGATTTTTACCAAATGCAGACTTGCCATTATTTTTAGTGTAAATTTTTGATAAAACGTTTAGATCTGATGTTCTTAATCTATGACCAGTTACGATTCTAATTTGCACGTTATTAGTCAAAAAATTCTTCAAACCAAAATAATATCCCGTGAGACTCTTAAGTGATGCATATTCAACTGCCCTGTCGTATTCTATACAATTATCAAGACATGGAATGAAAAATTCTTCAATAAGGTTTTCTCTATCAGACCTATACCCTTCTTTTAGTGATAGATCCCTTAATCCCATACATACAAATGGACTGTTTCTTATTTAAAGAAAAATTTCAAATTCTACTCGATGAATTATACGAATCAATTATTCGTATTTCATATATACCCAAGCCAGTTTCTCAAACCCATGAACAAAAAAACTGACTTTGTAGTAATCACAGGTATTGTTCTAGTACTTGCGTTTGCTGTTAGTCTTACACAGATAAATAATCAAGCGACGGCACAGGAGACAACTCCGTTTCCTTCAAGGGAAAAGGTAATCTCTGTAACTGGGACTGCAACTGCTTCAGTTGATCCTGATTTACTAGTCATCCAATTTGGAGTTGAAACCCAAGAAAAAACCGCAAGACAAGCTCTTGAATCAAACTCTAATCTAATGACAAGTGTGGTTGGGGCAATTACAAGTGTAGGGATAAGCGAAGACGATCTACACACATCTAGCCTGAATATTTATCCAATCTATGACAGCTACGAGGATAAAGCTACTGGCAGATACACACAACTGCTCATAGGATACAGAGTTTCAAATATTGTAACAGTTGAAACCATGAAATTGGATTCTGCTGCAGACATTATTGATAGCGCAGTTGCTGCTGGTGTAAACAGAGTTGATAGTGTTTACTTTACACTTTCACCAGAGAAACAACTTGAGGTAAAGGATAACCTTATTTCTCAAGCAGTAAAAAATGCTGAATCCAGAGCAAACAAGGCACTTGTACCGCTTGATCACAAAATAATTGGAGTCAAGGCTATCTCCTTGTCAGAATTTGGTATTCCATATCCAATGCCAATTTATGAAGCAGGATACACTGATGGTTCTTTTGCAAAATCATCCACGCCAGTGTTCTCATCTGATCAAGATGTAAGTACAACTGCTAATGTAGTATTTCTAATTGGAAGTAACTAACTTCCTTTCTTTTTTTACTATTTTATTTTTGGGAATATAGTTAGAGTGTTTGATTTCTGATGGCAAGAATAAAAGTTTAGAATGCTTTATGAGGTTCTCATAGAGTGCCTAGGTATCATGAAGTATTTTGTGATGATTTTGTTTTTGATTGGGTTTCTAGGATTACAGTTTGCAGATGGTTTCATTTATGATGCGTATGGCCTAGAACAAAATAAGCCTCAAATCGAAATAACGCCACCTATTGTAAGATACGGAGATGCCTTTACCATTCATGCATGGCTTGATTCATACGAAAAACCTGACAAGTTGCGATATGCAATAGACGTATTTGATGGAAATGGCAGACAGGTAGATTCAACACTCTGGTTTGCAAGACAAGATTTTGTATACGAATTTGATACGACCCATCCTGCATACAACATAACAGAGGGTGGAACATATCTCATCAAAGTAGAACGAGCAAATGGTATGGAAAGAACTGGTATAATTGAAACAACACTTCTCTTTGAAATAGTGGATCTTTTCCCATCTCCATTGAAACAAATCAAAGCAGGGACAGCTTTGGTTGATGTCAAATGCAATGAAGGAAAAGTTCCAGCTTACAAATACAATAGAATGAGCGTTGCTTGTGTTAGTCTTGATACAGAATCTGAATTGGTAATGCGTGGATGGGCTTTGATGAGATTGACAATGTATGATATTCCAGTTAAACAAGCATTATGTGAATACTACGGTGGAGATTGGAGTCCGTGGGGGAGATGTGACAATGTTGATGCTTATCAGTGTTCATTGTTGGGAGGCAGATACGAAACTAATGGCTGTGTAACTTGGGATCCAAATGAACCACATCAAGAATCAGAACTTAAGTTTGAATCTCCAGATATTAATTCTGAGCTTGGAACCCCACCTTTGCAAATAAAAGTAGTTGGAGAAAACCAAGTGAGACGTGGCACAACCCATTCTATAGAAATTCAGGTAGTTCGAGGATATATTCCCATTGAAGGTGCTAGAGTGTTTATTAACATTGAGGATTATGGGGAGGACATCATAAAAGAATTTGATGGGTATACAAATTCACAGGGATATTTTGTATTTTCTTGGGAAATTCCACAAAGTTTTGATGATGTAGAAACGCTGCTGGCATTTATTGATGTTACAGATGGAATATCGTCTAAAACAGAATTATTCAAGTTTCAGGTATACTGCTTGCCTG
>JBQTHA010000011.1:0-5254 GCA_052390375.1 Nitrosopumilaceae archaeon | reverse complement strand
ATCGATTTTTAAAATTTTACACGCATCATCAAGTTGTTTTGTTGCGTTTGCAAACGGATCATTTTTGATCAAGTTAATCGAAATTAGGATCCTCAGATTATATTTAAGTTTGGCTAGATTTCTCTAGGGGGTTTTCATTACCCGCGAATTCCCAAAATCGTCACATACAAATTTTAAATCTCTTATCCCTATCTATAATATTGAAAATTCTAATTACAGGTGCATCTGGATTCATAGGATCTAGGTTAGCAACCAAGCTTACTGAAAAGGGTCATTCAGTAATTGGTCTAGTACACAATAACACAATCAAAAATCCAGCAATAGAAACAATTTCAGCAGATTTGACAGATGCAAAATTTACTATGCCAAATGAAAAATTTGATGTTGTTTTTCATTTAGCAGCGGCTACACCAATGGAAAAAAACAAGAAAACCATTAAGAAAGTAAATTTTGATGGCACGGTAAATCTGTTCAATCAAATTAAAGATAAAACGAATTTTTTAGTTTATGTTTCAGGACTAGGAGTATTTGGAGATCCAGGAGATAAAGTAATTGATGAAAATGCTCCTTTGAATCCTCATACTGATTATACAAAGATAAGATTGGAAGCTCAGCAATACTTGGAAACTAAATGCAAAAATAATTCCATTCATTTATCAGTTGTATATCTTGGTGAGGTTTATGGGAATGGGGGATGGTTTACCTCACAAATAGTCAATAGATTGAAAAAAGGAAGTTTCAGGATGCCTAAATCAGGTGAATACTATAGATGCCTTGTACATGTAGACGATGTGGTGAATTCCTTGATTGCAATAGCTGAGAATAAAGTGCATGATGAATCGTTTATAATTACAGATTCAAATCCAGTTTTGTTCAAAGATTTCATTAATTTTACCAGCGACAAACTTGGAGTAAAACATCCAGGAAGCATTCCAATATTTTTAGCAAATACTGTTCTTGGAGGAGATTTTGTCAAGCTACTCACAACATCGATTAAGACATCAAATAAAAAAATTTTAAAATTACATAGTTTTCAGTATCTTTCATACAAGGAAGGAGTTGAATCAGTTATTTCAAAAATTAAATAAAAAATTTAATAGTATACCTTTTTAGAATTCGTATTTCGTTCTAATTTTTCTACTACTTCACCTAGAGCAGTGATGTTAACTTCTAGAAAATTTGAAAGATAGAAAATCGCGCCATATTTTTCTCCAACTTTTGTAACTAGATTGTTTTTTTCTAAAATTTTCATGTGATGTTGAACTGCTTTGTAATCTAGTCCTAGCTCTTTTGATAATTGGTTTGTGTTAAATGGCCTTGCTTCTAAATTTATGATAATTTTTAATCTGGTATATCCGCCCTTTGTTCCAGTAAACAAATACAGTAACAATTTCCTAGTGGCACGATCTGGTTTTCGATTTACTGATTCTGATTTAGATTTTATCAGAGATTTGAATTCTAGTAGTTGAGTTTCTATCATGTCTGAACCTACCACATAATTATAGAAATGTATTAAAACCGTATTTCCAATTCTATTCCAAATTCATTACAAATTGATATCAGAAATTGGATTTTCAATAACTAACCCTTAAATTGAATATCAGAGGACTCGTCTTGAATTGATGGCATCACGAGGCTACGATATGACGCCTACTATGTATTCACCAGATGGAAGAATATACCAAGTAGAGTACGCAATTGAGACGGTAAAACGTGGGACTCTTGCGATCGGGATAAAATGCAAAGATGGTGTAATAATTGCAGTAGAGGAAAATCCTCGTGCACTGCAGGTTTCAAGTATTACTCAGAAGATTTTCCAAGTCGATAAACACATAGGAGTAGCTGCAGCTGGCTATATTCCAGATGCCAGAGTTCAAGTCGATAATGCTCGATTCTTCTCACAGAGTAACAAACTAACCTATGACGAACCTGTTGAGGTTGAAACTGTTGCAAAACATCTTGCAGACCAGTGTCATCAATTTACCCAGTATTCTGGTGTCAGGCCATATGGAGTTGCTTTGATTATAGCTGGAGTAGATCAAAAAGGAGGCTCAATCTATGTAACTGATCCTAGTGGAACCTATGTATCGTATGCAGCAGTAGCTATTGGGGCAAGCTCTGAAGAGGTTACTGAATTTTTGGAAAAACACTACAAACCAGAAATGACTTTGGCAGATGGAGCAGCACTGGCTACCGCAGCAATTAATATAAAAAGTGAAAAGAAGGATGGTGCAAAACACGTCAAAATGTCTTGGATTAAATTAGATAAACAAATACTTGAAAAAGTTTCCGAAAGTGAAATTGAAAAATTTGCAAAAAATGCTAGTCAAAAATTCGCAAAGTAAATTCTTTTGTATTAACTACCATCAAATATAATATACTGCAATTCAAGTTTTCTTGTGGGCTTAGGAAGTTACTGGGGAGAGGTTTTAGATGTTTTACGTGACATTATTCCAGTTTATGATAAGGTAAATTCATACATCTCTTTGGGAAAAGATAAAGCTCATCGTATTAGAGGAATTAAAGGTAGAGTCAAAAGCGGAGATTTAGTTCTTGATGCAGGTTCAGGTTTTGGCAATATGTCAAAGACTGCCATGGATATTTCAGGGGGTAAAATACACATTACACTTTATGATCCGCTTGTACCCATGTTACAACAAACAAGTAAATTTTTTGATGAGAAGCTAAACTTGACATCAGGGGTTTTTGAACACATTCCATTTCAAAATGATGAGTTTGATGCAGTGTTGTGTGGATATTCACTTCGGGATGCCATAAACCTTAGAATCGCAATATCAGAAATTCATCGAGTTTTAAAAAAAGGGGGCAGATTCGTAATTGTCGATTTAGGAAAACCAGATGAGGCAATAATTAGATTGGGAGTTTCATTTTATCTTAGAGCAATTTTGCCAATCATAGCTTTAATTGCTGGAGGAAGACTAGGATTAAAGTTTGCAACACTTTATGGAACTTACAAGCGTTGGCCTCAAAACAAAAAACTAGAGGGGTTGCTACTTGAGAAATTTTCCAGGGTAGAATTTGAGAAGGATCTAATGGGTGGCGCAATTATGGTAGCAGCCTACAAGTGACATGAAACTACCTATTCTTCTTGTTTATCTTACTGCACTAATTGTAGGACTGTCCTACGGGATGCACAATCCAATAGTTCCTGTTTTCTCAAAAGAGATCATAGGCGCATCCTATTTTGAATTGGGAATTATTGGCCTTACAAATTTTCTTCCATACATGTTTATTCCACTTTTTGTCGGCATTTTACTTGACAAGTTCAATAATGGTTTGCTATTATCTGCAGGAATTGCATTAAACACAGCATCCATCTATTTACTTTCTATATCACAGTCAGTTCCAGAAATTGCATTTTTTAGAGCACTTACAGGTATGGCTCATGCATTTTTTTGGCCTCCATGTGAAAGAATTATTTCGCAAGTTGAAGATCCAGAGAATCGAGTAAAGTCAATTGCAAGATTTATGGGATTTTTTGTAGGAGGACTAATGATTGGTCCTCTAATTGGAACCTTTTTGCTTGAAAACCTGGATGTAACTTATAGAATTTTGTTTCAATACTCCACATATGCAATTGCAATTGCAATCATCACAAGTTTGTTACTCTCAAAATATGGAAAAACTACGCAACATAGTACAATCTCCTTTGGCTCAATAAAGCAGATGACAAAATTTCCTGTAATTGTAATAATGCTGATATTTTGCAGTACTGCATTTGGAACTTTTCTAACCATATATCCTGCTTTTATGAATGATAGATCGATTTCAGAGTCTAACATAGAATTGCTATTTTTTATTTTTGGAATATCAAGGCTAGTTACACTGGCATTTGTTGGTCCTCTACAAAGAAGGACGTTTCATAGTTTGATTGCAACTATACTTTCCATAGCAGCTGGAATGTTAATTGTATTTTACTCGTTTACCTTTGAGATGTTTACTATAGCTATGCTGATCATGGGTTTTGGTTTTACAATCTATTTCCCATTAACCTTTGAGATAATAATGCGAAGATCACAGAAGAAATTTTCTGGGGGGTTAATTGGGGCATATGAGGCAACATTTGGAATTGGTTGGGCTGCAGGACCATTATTTGCAGGAATTGTAGCTGAAGCCTTTGGGAAAGATGCACCATATCTTGGTTTTTTTGTAATTGGAATAATTGTGACTATCATATTGGTTCTAAACAGGAAAAAATTACAGATTCAGTGGAATCAAAATCTTTAATTTTAGAATTAGCCTAGATGCTTTGTGTTAGATTATTGGCTCAACATTATGGGCAGCGAGTGGATAATCATCATATTTGTTGTACTCATAGTTCTTTTAGGGACAAATAGGCTTCCAGAGGTTACTAAAAAATTAGGTAGAGTGGTAGGAGAATACAGCAAAGCAAAAAATGATATGCAAAAACAATTCAAAGATTTTTCAAATTCCAATCTAAATGTATTAGGTCCTGTTCAAAATGAAAGAGAAAAGCTAGATACTATTGCAAAAACTATTGGAATCGACGCTACAAATAGATCAGATGAAGAACTACGAGAATTGATTTCTGGAAAGATTGGAAAGCAGAATCAAGAAACAAGATCTGAAAATAATTCTAAAAGTTTGAATTAGTCTGAGTCTTTAATTCTGTACATGTTCTTATCAAGTCTTTTTTTTGCAAACTTGTAATACTCTTTTACTATTTCAAATCCCAAATACTGTCTACCTTTCTTTTTACTGACAACTGCTACTTGTCCTGAACCTAAAAAGGGATCAAATACAATATCTTTTTTTTGACTTGAATATTCTAAGATTTTCTCAATTAGTTCAGAGGGAAGTTTTGTTGGAGTTTTTTGATCCCCTGTCCAATATTCACGCTTAATTGACCATACATCTTCTTTATCTTGATAGTGTAAACTTTTTCCATCAGAAGTTTTAGAATTTTTTCTAAATCGTGTAAATGAATAAAACTTTCTTTTCTTTGGATTTTTACATACATATAGACAATGATAGTGAGATGTCACAAATTTTTTTGAAGTTACTACACCAAATTGGTATTTCCATATGATGTGGTTAATTGTAGTAAATCCAGCGTCATCTAAAGCAAGAAGAATGTCTTTCAGATTGTTCCATCCAGAAAAAACATACATGCTTCCAGAATCTTTTAAAATTCTAAAAGCCTCACTCATCCACTGAAAGGAAAAATCATAATATTGTGCAGCCTTTATTTCGTTGTAACCGGCAATAACCC
>JBQTHA010000010.1:0-12064 GCA_052390375.1 Nitrosopumilaceae archaeon | reverse complement strand
CAGGAATGATAGATTGACCTCTTTGAAGTTTATCTAAAAATCCCAAGATTCCAATATGCGCAGTATATGTTTTGTCTCTTCTATTCATTTCAGCAATCTCAATGCTTTCTGCAGCCTCATCAAAATTTCGAACATCAGCAAATGCTGCACTAGACACTGCTGACTTTTCAACTAACCCTAAAATCCTTCCTTCATCTGAATCAATAATGACATACTCCCCCACAGATACAGGTCTTGATGCAAGTGCGGTAACGAAGGTTGGTTTTGATTCTCCAATTACATATCCAATATTCAACCTAAAACCTCCCTTGAACCAACTTCGTTGCTAAGCCCCAAAAGACTTACCATCTTTGAAAGTTCCCTGTCAGAAATTTTACAGTTGTTGTGTGCTAGTTTTAGAGCATAAGGGTACCCTCCAACACTATCTGTGAAGATCTTATTCATTACTGATTTTATCTCATCTTGATCATGATTTTCTCCCAAGAATTCAAGCTTGATTATTGGAGTTGAATCACTTAATCTAACAAAGGCCGATGAAATAATTTTGTCTTTTCCATATTTTTTTTCAACAAAAGTTTTACTAAATCCTGAATTTTTAGTCACGTGGTTATAATAAAAAATATCCCCCGCAAGTGACCCCAATCTCTCAAACTGTTTTTTGGTATTTGATGTCTTTGAAATAAAAATAACATTATCATTTTTTTTCATTGCTTTTACTATAGCAGTATCCAAAGATGATTGACGTGTCATAAACTGAGAGTGAAGTGACCCATCCATTAGAACCAAATCAACTAAATCAACACTTTGCTCACATGCCTCAATTTCCATCTTACTTGCAATTCTTGAAAGCTCAATATCAGAACCTAATCCAGAATCATGACAATCTACTAAGACTTCGCCATTTGATTTAATCGAGACTGCAGTAACTGCCCAAAGCTCAATTCCCTGAAACTTGGTGTTGTTAAAACTACTGTCAATCCCAGCTGTAACTACTTGTTCTTTGGTAGGTGAATAGTCTATCCAGTTTTCCTTTGCTTTTTGTAATATTTGCTGAAATTTTGGTCCTTTTAAGACTGAAAGCATTTGGTCTCTATTTTTTATAGCATCTTTGTAAACTGTATTTAGCACACGAATACTTTGTTGGATTAAATAAAATCTTTAGGTTATGCAGAACTTTAGCTAATAATAGACTACAATTAATTACAAGAAATCACTAAACCGTACAGCATGAAGAAAATTGGCCTTTTAGGATGCGGAGCAATAGGGACTCAGATAGCACTAGCTATAGATTCAGGGAAAATTCCAGCTCAACTTACCCAAATCTATGACCAATCAAAAGAATCCTCAAAGAAGTTAGTATCAAAACTAAAAAACAAACCAACTATAGTTGATAACTCGCATCTCTTATCATTAGGCCCAGTAGATCTAATAGTGGAAGCAGCATCCCAACAAGCAGTAAAAGATGTAGCACTATCTATCTTACAAAATAAAAAAGATATTATGATAATGAGTGTTGGTTCCCTCTTAGATGAATCAATTTTTGAAGTATTAACTAATGCATGCAAAGAATTTAAAAAACAAATCTATTTGCCATCAGGTGCTATTGCAGGCCTGGATGCAATAAAATCAGTCAAAGACGAACTTGAATCACTCACTCTAGTTACTACCAAGCATCCACGATCACTTAAAGGAGCAAATTTTTTTGAAACCTCTAACATCAATTTAGACTCAATTCAAAAACAAACCACTATCTTTGAAGGTAATGCATCTGAAGCAGTAAAACTATTTCCAGCAAATATCAATGTAGCTGCACTTTTGAGTCTTGCAGGATTGGGTAGCAAAAACACCAAAGTAATGATTGTAGCAGATCCCAATACCGATAAAAATACTCATAACATTTTAGCTAATGGAAAATTTGGGAAAATATCAATTACAGTTGAAAATATTCCAGACCAAAATAATCCTAAAACAAGCAGATTGGCAATTCTTTCTGCAATAGAGCGTCTACGTGAAATATGCACAGATGATATTAGAATTGGAACCTAATTTGGCAAATATTGCCATTATAGTGAATTTAGCCGAATTTTTACGATAGAATCTTATTCTTTAAATCATTAAAAAACTATTTTTTTCGATCATGCTCGTTCAACATGCAACACAACTCAAAGATGAGATTCTGCGACTAAAAAAACAAAAAGATGTAGTCATCTTAGCTCATAACTATCAAGTACCTGATGTCCAAGACGTAGCTGATTTTGTTGGTGATTCTTTAAGCTTATCAAGGCAAGCAGCAAAGACAGACCACAAAACAATATTGTTCTGTGGAGTTCATTTTATGGCAGAGACTGCTGCAATTATCAGCCCTCAGAAGAAGATTTTAATTCCTGATTTATCTGCTGGATGTTCTCTGTCAGACTCTATAACTGTAAATGATTTAAGAAGATGGAAAAAAGAGCACTCAGGAGCAATTTGCGTTGGTTATGTTAACACAACTGCAGAAATAAAAGCAGAGCTTGATTATTGTTGTACCTCATCTAACGCAGTCAATGTAGTAAAAGCAATTCCAGCAGACAAGGAAATCCTCTTTCTCCCAGATATGTTCTTGGGTTCATATGTTGCAAAAATGACAGGAAGGAAAAATATGTACATTTGGGCAGGTGAATGTCATGTACATGCAGGAATTAGTTCATCTGATGTAAACAAAAAACTTGATGAGTTAGCTAATGCCGAGTTTGTAGTACATCCAGAATGTAGTTGTACAACTCCAATGTTATTTGATGTCGCAGCTGGTGATTATAAAAATAGAAAGGTAAAGATTCTATCAACTGAAGGAATGATGAATTATGTAAAAGACTCTAATGCACAACAATTTGTTGTAGCCACAGAAACAGGAATTCTATATAGAATGAGACAACAAAATCCAGAAAAAACCTTTGTTCCTGCCTCAGAAAAAGCTGAATGTCAATACATGAAAATGATTACACCTGAAAAGGTTTACAACTCATTGATGGAAGACAAATACGAAGTAAAAGTTCCTAAAGAAATAGCAGATAAGGCACGTCTTGCTATTGAAAGAATGCTTTCTGTTAGCTAATTTTTTTTGAAAATAATACTAGGACAGTTCAGGTGCAGAAATGAGTTGATATTCGTTCCCATCCTGATCTTTAATGGTACTCATCGTCCCACCCCATTCTTGTTTTTGCGGTTGGGAGATATTCACACCTTTTGCTTTAAGTTCTGCAAAAGTTCCTTGAATGTCGTTTGTATAAAACCACAATCCTGTTGGTGTGCCAATTGATCTCTTTGCAGCATTAGCAACTTCGGGTGGCATAATTTGGGAATTTGGTTCCATCAAAGAAATCGTACTTTCAGAATTTGGAGGAGCTACTTCTAACCATCGCATAGGGCCAAATTGCATATCTACTTTTTTTTGAAGACCAAGTTTATTTACATAAAATTCTAATGCAGATACTTGATTAGATACCATTACTACTTTACCGCCAATTGTATCAATCATAAATTAACTGCATAACTATCACATATAATCATTAACTCTGGCCTCGTGGTATTTCCAAACTAAAATCAATTCCAGTAACAGCATTTGTAATTTCTCCAACAGAAATCATATCTATACCAGTTTTAGCATAAACCCCTACATTTTTTTCATTAATTCCTCCAGATGCTTCTAGTTTAACATGTTTACGAAGTTTAGATTTTTTTAGTCTGTTAACTGTATTGATAATTTCTTTTGGTGAAAAATTATCAAGCATAATTATGTTTACTCCTATACTTGCTGCCAAAAGTGCATCTTCTTGATTCTCAACTTCCACTTCTATTTTTTTATATTTTTTTCGAGCTTTGATAATCAATCTTGGTAATGAACCTGCTACAGCTAGATGATTATCCTTTATCATTATCATTTGATCTAGTGACATTCTATGTTTTTCTCCCCCTCCAATTTTTACTGCTTCTTTATCAAAAAATCGTAATCCTGGTGCAGTCTTTCTAGTGGCATAAAGTTTTACTCTGGGATTAACAGCATTAATTTTTTCAACAAGTTTTGTAGTTTTTGTTGCAATTCCACTCATTCTTGATAGTAAATTCAGAGCTGTTCTTTCACAAGAAAGAACTGATTGAGCTAAACCTGTTATCTCTAATATTGTTTGATTTGGTCTTGCCTTGTTTCCATCCTTTTTGATTATTCGCACTGTACATCCTTTAGATAAAAAAATCTCCTTTACATAATTTACTCCTGCGATAATCCCATTTTGTCTTGAAATTATTCGAGCCTTTATTTTTTTTCTCGGTAGGAGATTGCTTGTGATATCTCCTTTTCCTAAATCTTCAGCTAAAAATTTTGCAAGTTCTTTTTTTGGACGATTGTCCAACTTATGTTACCTTTAATGCGTATTTTCCTTTTTGGGTAATTCCCAAAGTTTTGGCAATATGTGAGTTTTCTGGATCTACAATTAATGCTACTCCATTCCAATCTGGTGTGAGATCTGATGATTTGCATACTGGACAAACCTTTCCAATTGTAACATATTTGCACTTTCTACATGCCATTTCTCTAACCATGTCTACTTCTCCTTTACTTCAACTGGTTTTTTTTGCTTGTCTACTTCTTTCTCTTTAGTTTTTTCACCAGATTTTGTATCACTTGATTTTTTAATTTCTTCGGCAATCCATTCATCTGCTCCCAAAAACGGCTGTCTACATGTAATTCCAATCTTTCCCATAGATGCAGCCTTTCCTAACGACACAGCAGTAATTCTAGTTCGTATTGTAGACCCTACTTTTAAAGTTCGACCACTTTGATTAGCAAGTATTATCCCTGACTGAACATCGCTTTTTAGATAATCATCCATGACTTGTGAAAGATGTAAAAGTGCATCTGTAGGACCAATCCTTACAAAAGCGCCAAAGTCTGTAATGTCGACAAGCTCTCCTTGGACAATTTCTTGAAGTTTTGGATAAAATGTTAAAGCATCAAATTCTACAATGTGATAAGTTCCACCATCTCCCGCAATCATTTTTCCCATCGATTCTACCTTTGCGTCCATAATCATTATGATGTATCCCAAATCTGCATTGATCATACTTTCGTATTTTGACTTTAAGATATTGAGTGCAGCCTTCTTGAGTGTGGTGCCAAACAAGCTTGGTGGAATTCTGACAACATCTTGTAAGGTAGATATAGAAAACAACTGTGCAGTCCTTGACAGATTTGAATTTATGAATCTTTGGGTAAAAATTACTGAATTTTAATATCTTCTAGTATAAAATTCAAAAAAAGGCCTAATTATTCTGAAGTTTTGGAATAAGCTGACTTATCTTTAAATAATGTAAATAGGATTTTTTTATCCATGGTTGGCGTTGATCAAGTTTTAGAAAAACTCAGTACTGTAATTGATCCTGATCTTAAAAAAGACATTGTCTCTATGGGTATGATAAAAGATTTGGAACTTAACTCTGGCAACTTGAAATTCACCCTTGAATTAACCACCCCGGCATGTCCTTTCAACGTAGAAATCGAAGATGATGTTAGAAAAGTCATTGGTGAACTTGATGGAATTAATAACTTTGACATGAAAGTTACTGCAAAAGTTATGGAAGGACGTTCACTTGATGCAGATACTGCAATGGCAACAGTGAAGAACATCATAGGCGTGGCAAGTGGAAAGGGCGGAGTAGGAAAATCAACAGTCTCTCTTAATTTAGCATTGGCATTATCTCAAACCGGTGCTAAGGTTGGTCTACTAGACGCAGATGTATACGGTCCAAGCATACCTTTGATGTTAGGTATGGATAAAGTTAACATGGAAGTAGCTAACAATAAACTTCAACCTGCAGAATCAAACGGACTAAAAGTTGTTTCATTTGGATTTTTTGCCGAACAAGAACACCAAGCAGCAATTTACAGAGGACCAATTATCTCTGGTATCTTAAAACAATTTTTAGTTGATACAAACTGGAGTGATCTTGATTATCTTATTGTAGATCTTCCTCCAGGAACAGGGGATATACCACTGACTCTTGCTCAAACTATTCCGATAACTGGGATCCTAGTTGTAACAACCCCCCAAGACGTTGCAAGTAATGTAGCAGTAAAAGCACTTGGAATGTTCAATAAACTTAATGTTCCAATACTTGGAGTTGTAGAAAACATGAGCTCTTTTGTTTGTCCAAACTGCAATGAAAATCATTATATTTTTGGTCAAGGTGGAGCAAAAAAAATTAGTGAAAAATACAACATTCCATTTATTGGAGAGATTCCTCTAAACTCTGGTATCATGGAAGGTTCTGATAAAGGAAAACCAGTTATGATCACAGCTCCTCAATCTCCTAGTGCTGAAGCTTTTAGAAAATCTGCAAAAAATATTGCAGCACAGTGCAGTATTCTTGCAGCAAGGCTTCAAGAAGAAATGAAAGCAGAAGCCCCCCCCTCAGCAAACTAGGAAAAAAGATTCTTGTGAAATTACCCGAAAACCTTCGTAATCAACTAAAAACTCCATTTGGAATTCTTCTACCTGATAGCCAAGTAACTAAAGAAAATGTTTTGAAACATATCTCGTCTGATTCTTTCATCATAACGATTGGGGATGCAACTACAGAAAAGATGTTAAAATTTGGGATTACTCCCTCATTGCAAATAATTGACGCTTTAGAAAAAAGATCCAAGCGAGAGCCTCCATCGATAGATATGGTGGCTACCCTCATATCCTGTAATAACCCTGCAGGTGAAATCACTATTGAAAGTATAACCGCAATAAAAAATTCATTCAGATCAAAATTACCTGTTAGAATTACTATTAATGGTGAGGAGGATCTACTAGTAATCCCAGCATGCCTCTACGCCCCAAACAATTCTGTTGTAATGTATGGACAACCAAACGAGGGACTAGTTATAGTTCAAATTGAAGATAAAATAAGAAAAAAAACACAATTAATACTTGATTCTATGAATTAATGGGGTATGATGAGACGGTGGCTGTATGATTAATGATTACACTACTAATATCTCTGACCCTATTGATTCATCATAACCGAATCAAAATGAACAAACTTTGAAGCTAGAATTGACATTTATCAATATACTATGTTTTGATAAAAAGCCTACATGAAGTTAGACCCTGAAATTAAACTTAAAATATTTGAAAAGGTTGGAATTTATTCTAACAGATTCTCTATTCCAGAACCAAAAGTTCTACTTACAACAAGAGAGGTTTTAGATATGCCAAAGGAAATGACAGAAGGAAGAAGAACTTCTGCTTACAAATACTATGGGGTCTCTTACTTACGACAAAACTTAATTTTCATAAATATTAAGAAAATTTCTGATGATAAATCATTAGACAATACAATTGTACATGAGTTGATCCATATGCGGTTCCCATATCTAAGTCACGGAAAACGATTTAACAAACTTGTAAGACAAGGACTGAGAGGAAAAACTTTTCCTCCATACAAAAAAAGAAAATGAAAACTTAGCATTTTTCTATCAATGATTTATATTTAACACAAATAGGCATTGCAGGTATAAAATGGAACTCCAAGAGATTATACCTATAGGAGCTGCCATTGTCTCTTTTATTGTAGCATCTGGTTTTGCTGCATGGGTCTCTAAACAACAAGCAGGAACAAAAGAGATGCTGGATATCTCAAATGCCGTAAAAACTGGTGCATCTGCTTTTCTAAAACGAGAGATGAAGATTATCATTCCTATTGCTATTGCTTTATCTGTAATTATTGGTCTATTTCTTCAATTATCAAATGGGATTGCCTTTGCAGTTGGTGCAGGGCTTTCAGCTGTAGCTGGAATAATTTCATTAAAAATCACAGTCAAGGCTGCAGTACGTTCAGCTAATGCTACACAAACTGGTCTTGGGAAAACATTTGCTTTAGCATTTAGAGGTGGTGCTACTGTGGGTTTGGCAGTTCCAGCTATGGCACTATTAGCAATTACATTACTATATCTTATCTACCCTGATCCAATTACTATTGCAGGAATAGGAATAGGTGCTAGCCTTATTGCACTTTTCATTAGAATCGGCGGAGGTATTTTTACAAAAGCTGCAGATATGGCTGCAGACCTGGTTGGAAAAGTTGAGGCAAATATTCCTGAAGATGATCCAAGGAATCCTGCAACAATTGCAGACAATGTAGGTGATAATGTGGGTGATGCAGCAGGCATGGGTTCAGACGTATACGAGTCGTATATTGTAACTATTCTTGCATCAATTTTAATTGCTGCGCTTATTGGTTCTCCTGAGAATTTTCTATATCCAATTTTAATTGGAGCATCAGGTATGATTGCATCAATAATTGGGGCTGCGTCAATAGGTACTAAGAAAATTACAGATGTCATGAAACCACTTAACAGAGCTTTTTTTATTTCCGCAGGAGTTGCAATCGTATTAAACTTTATCTTCACTTATTTGTATCTTGGTCAAACGAATCTAGCATATGCCATGTTTGGTTGTACCGTAATTGGTGTTATACTAGTTCCAGTAATTCAAAGAATTACTGACTACTATACAAGTTACAAATTCACTCCTGTTAGAGAAATTGCAGATTCTGCAAAATGGGGATATGCATCTCTTACATTAACTGGAATAATCAAAGGCATGCAGTCCACAGGACCCTTTATGATTACCTTGATTATAGCAATCATTGGTTCATTTGCATTAGCATATTCTGCATCACCTGATCCTTCCCAAGCTCTACTTTATGGAATCTTTGGAACTTCTCTTACTGCTATGGCAATGTTGAGTCTAGCTGGAATCGTACTAAGCATAGATGCATTCGGACCTATTGCTGATAATGCAGGTGGAATTGTTGAGATGACTGGAATGGGTGAAGAGAATCGTAAAATAACTGATGAAATTGATGCGGTTGGAAATACTACAAAAGCAGTTACCAAAGGATTTGCTATAGCCAGTGCTGGATTGGCAGCTTTAGCGATGATTCAGGCATTTCAATTCGAAGCAGCACATACATTTGAAACCGTTTTTGATTATAGCCTTTCAAACGTAACTCTAATTGTGGGACTTTTAGTAGGTGGATTAATCCCATTCATTATTACTGGACAATTAATCAATGGTGTATCTAGAGCAGCTTCAAAATTGGTTGATGAAGTTCGCCGTCAATTCAAAAATGATCCTGAAATTTTAACTGGTAAATCAAAACCCGATTATGCAAAATGTGTTGATATTGCAACAGTAGCTTCAGTTAAAGAATTATGGAAATCTGCATCAATTGCAATTGCAGCTCCAATAATTCTTGGAATTATCTTAGGCCCGCCTTCTGTCGTAGGCCTATTAATGGGAGCAGTGGTAACTGGAATCCCTCTTGCATATCATCTAGCAAATACTGGCGGTGCTTGGGATAATGCAAAAAAACTTATCGAAGTTAAAGGACAAAAAGGCACAGAAGAACACAAAGTGGCAGTAGTAGGTGACATAATCGGAGATCCCTACAAGGATACTGCAGGCCCTGCATTGAATACTGTAATAAAACTACTCAACACTATCGCAATTGTATTTGTACCAATATTCGTTGGACTCATAATACTAGGCAGATAAATCTTCAGACTTTTTTTCATCTACTATTATAGTCATGTCAAGCTCATCAATTTGAGATTCGATTGCTTTTCTGAGCGAATCATTATGCTCTGAACAAAATTTAAAGAAACCATCAACTGTTTCAAAACAGCCACAGACCCATCTAGTTTTTTTGTCTCCTTCAATGGATAATCTTGCATAAGGATGTAATTCCATATGTTATTTGATAATGTATCTATAAAAAAAGTTTGCAATATCTCTTTAAAAAGTTAAAAAAATTTATGGACAGCCTTCCATCTTTTGGATGAAAAATCCATTTTTTTCAATTGCCTGCGCAACAGGCTCAGGAGCACCTTGGGAATGACAAAATTGGCATTCTTCTGTTGTGACTTTGGCGTCACCCTCTCCTATGGTTAATAACCACTTT
The DNA here is from genome assembly GCA_052390375.1 of Nitrosopumilaceae archaeon. Classification (GTDB taxonomy): domain Archaea; phylum Thermoproteota; class Nitrososphaeria; order Nitrososphaerales; family Nitrosopumilaceae; genus CSP1-1. The sequence goes on along the minus strand of JBQTHA010000010.1, from coordinate 2,074 downwards.
TTTGCATAATCAATTGCTTTTTGATGGTCTTGTTTGTTTGTGATTACATCAAAATGCATTGTGTGGCCATCGGCTGCCTTTACGTATGTGTCGTATACATGAATTTCCATGTCATATATTGAAAGTAAGGGATATTTATTTCAAAGAATTATGCCAATCGTGAAACACAAGATTGAAGTTGAGATTCCAAAATTAAATAATATAGATTTAGAATTAGATGATACTATTTCTCCAAAAACAGTAAAATCATTTCTAATAAACTTACCTTTTACAGTAGGAACGAACTTGTGGGGTGAGGAAATCTATACTGATGAATCTCAAATAGATATGGGAGAAGAAAATGCAAAACCTACCGTAGAATTGTTTGATGTAGCCTATTGGCCCACAGGTAAGGCAATCTGTTTATTTTATGGACCAACTCCTATCGGAGATAAGAATGAGATTAGACCATATTCCCCAGTTAATATAATTGGAAAAATACTAAACGCTGACAAGAAAATTTTATCAGAATTAAAAAATGGAACTAGGGTTACTTTTAGGAAAAAGAATTCTACTTGATAATTGGTATCTCTATTACTTTAGATTCAAACATGTAAGCTTTGAAATTCTTTGTAATGTCTGAAAAAATCACCCATACAACTGGATTAATCTCCATGAATTTTTTATCAGTTGCAGAGGGATATGGCTCTGAGTCAGGATGAGAATGAAAAATGCCGATTACTTCCAATCCCTTTTCTTCAGCCTCTTTATACCCAAGAATCAATTGTTCATTAGAAATTGTAAAATTTACCGGTGATTCTTCAACATTTTCTGCAAGAAATACATCTCTAACAACAAGTTTATCGTTTTCTTTCTTTCCAAATAATAATGCACATGATTCGTTTGGCTTCTTATCAGTAGCCTCTTTAAAAAGAAATTGTCGTTGTACTTCTGTTAAAACTAATTGCAAAACTATTCGGTAGTAACTGAACCTGTCATCCATGGATGTACAATGCAGTAATAGTCAACTGTTTCAGCAGAACTAAATGTGTGCTCAAATGATGAACCTGCATTAAGAATACTAGAGTCAAACATTCCTGATTGCCCTACTTCTGGGGTTCCACTAGTAACAGTGTGTATCGTCTCATCATTATTTATCCACTTTACAGTGGTTCCAATAGAAACTGTAATGTCTTGTGGATCATAGTATAGTTGACCAATCTTTTGTGTGCTTGCTCCTGCAGGAATAATGACATCTACTATGACAGGTTCCTTTGATTCCTCAATAACTATAGTTGCTGTCATCCAAGGATGAACTATACACATGTATTCGTATTCACCTAAAGCAAGTTCAGAAGTATCTAACAGGAATTTATCCCCCGCATCTATTAGACTTGAATCAAATGTTTCGCCAAAATCAAGTGAACTTGTAACAGTATGGGATACATTATCGTTATTTGTCCATTCAATTAGATTTCCTTGCTGGACATTTGCTACATCCGGTTCATAATCTGGATTTCCTTGTTTTGAGGAATCTAGAAGAATAGAAATAGACTGGTGAGCCATTACTGGCATAACTTCAGTTATCTCTTCAATTATTTTCTCTACTGGCTCTTCTCCAATTAGATAGGGATCAGGACCTACAAGACCAAATCCAACATATGCTGCAACTCCCGCAACAGCACCTAAAATGAAAATTATTGATACAGGCTTTGCATAAATTGGATACTTCATAGCAACATAAGCAATTAAAATTGCGGGAATGGTAATAATCAACATAATCCCAGCAAACACTGGTACTGTTGAAATTGTATTAATTGCAACTGCAACCATTCCAAAAGATAATCCAATTGATATGATTACCAACGTTGTAGCCTTGGCTTTGTTAGTTGTCGAGACACCTCCTTCTAAAATCCCCGCAGACAAGAAAATCAAACCAAAGAACATTGTAAGTCCAGTAAGTGCATGCATTCCATCAATGAATGTATGCGCAATTCCAGAATATGCTATGAATACACCAGCAATCCCAATAGCCGTAAGACCCATTCCAGGCATCATTAGATCCCAGTTACTCATTCGTGCTAGCTGGAATTTC
>JBQTHA010000009.1:0-10759 GCA_052390375.1 Nitrosopumilaceae archaeon | reverse complement strand
TCATCAAAAATCTTTTTCAATGATTCTATATTATTAAATACAAATTTTTTTGTCATCTTTTTTACGGATTTTGGAATTCCTTCATTTCTGTTTGTTATTGCCGCGAACCAATCATGCCATACTCCTCCAGTTCCACAATATGCAATTTTGTCACATTTTCTAATGGCTCTTGCTGCTCTAACTGCAGCCGTTCCAGCATCAGAACCAGTTTTAGTAAATCTAACCATTTCTGCACCTGGTATCATTCTACTAATTTGCTCAGACACTTCTACTTCTAATCTATGTGGAATTGAAAAAGAAATACCGTTTTGAAGTTGTTTCTTAATAGCATTGTCAACTGTTTGATAACTGTATCCTAAAATTATCGGTCCTAATGCAAGGACATAATCAATGTATTCATTTCCATCAACATCAACAAGATGTGATCCTAATCCGCTTTTAGCATAACTGGGATATTCTCCTTCCACATAACTGTATGGGGCTTTGCTAAAAGTTTGAGATAACCCTGGAATCAGATTTCTAGCTTTCTTTAACAGTCGCTCTGAATTCTTTTTTGAATTCATGAATTACATACTTATTAAATTCATATATGAAGATGGTGGTATTATTCCATCCAGTTCTATCAATCTCTAACAGACACGAAAATTTTTTATTAACAAGATGATGCTTTTTAACTATGACTAATCAATTTGATAATCCAAAACACATCTTCATCATAGCAGAAGCAGGTTCTAACTGGAAATGTGGGAGTTATGAAGATGATCTAAATCAAGCTAAAAATTTGATAAAACTTGCTGCAAAAGCTGGCGCGGACGCAGTAAAATTTCAAACATACAAGTCTGAAACTACTTATGTCTCAAATCCTGGAAAAAGTAATTACTTATCACAATCAGGATATGAAAAAAATATTGAAGATATTTTTAAAGAACACTCGATGCCGTATGAAATGATTCCTGAACTAGCAAAATCATGTAAAGCGGAAAACATTTTGTTTATGTCAACCCCGTTCTCGATTCAAGATGCTGAATCCATCGACCAATACGTACAAATTCACAAAATAGCATCTTTTGAAATAAATCATGTACGATTAATAGAATTTTTAGCTAATACAAATAAACCAATCCTTATCTCAACTGGAGCAAGCACATACCAAGAAATTGATTTTTGCGTTGACTTGATCAGGAAATGTGGAAACTATAACATTGTTTTGCTCCAATGTACTTCAAAGTACCCATGTCCAATAGAATCTTTGAATCTCTCTGTAATTCCAAAGATGAAGTCACGCTATAAAGTACCAGTTGGTTTTTCTGATCATAGTGTTGATCCAATAATTGGTCCGATTTTGGCTGTGGGGTTTGGGGCTACTGTAATAGAGAAACATTTCACACTAGATAAAAAACTCTCGGGACCAGATCATTCATTTGCATTGAATCCTGATGAATTAGAATCAATGATCCTTTCTATCAGACATGCTGAATTGGCATCTGGCGAAGGTCAAAAAGAAATACTTGCAGATGAAAACGAGCTAAGACAATTTGCAACTCGATCAATTCAAGCAATAACAAACATAGCAAAAGGAGAAGTCTTACGCGAAGGGATAAATTTTAACATTCTTAGACCTGGGAATAGAACTAGAGGAATAGAACCAAGATTCCTTGAAACTGTGAATGGTAAAAGAGCTTCAAAAGACATCCATAAAGGCGACGGAATAATGGAATTTGAGTAATTTGAAAAATTATCCAGAGAATCGATTAGTTAATTTTATTATTCTACTAATATCTTCATCTGTCAAATTTGGATGAATTGGTAAACTTACAATATTCTTTGCTACTTTTTCAGTTATGGGTAATTTTGATTTACAATTATAAAATTTCATTTTATGAATTGGTAAATAATGAATACCTGTTTCTATATTGTTTTGCTGCATTTTATTCATGAAATAATCTCTATTTTTGACTATTATCCAAAAAAGATGATAAGAACAGTTCTTACTAAATGGTATCTTTCTGTCAACTTGTATTTCTTCTGAATATCTTTTTGCAATTTTCCTTCTTTTTGTATTTGATTTATCCAATTTTTTTAACTGTTCAATGCCTATCGCAGCTGAAAATTCATTCATATAATAATTCCATCCAATATCTGTTACGTCATACTTTGCTCCTTTCCTATTTGATATTCCGATCCATCTCTTGGATTTCAAAATCTCTCTAAACATTTTACTATTTTCATCATTTAGAGTTATGGCACCTCCAGACGGCATTGCTAAATTTTTAACTGGATGAAAGCTAAAACATACAACATTACCGTGACTTCCAATTTTTCTATTTTTATACGAAGTCCCAGCAGCATGAGCTGCATCTTCAACTATTTTAATATTAAATTTTTTACTTAATTCAATTATTTCGTCCAATTCACAGGTCATTCCAGCAAAATGAACCGGTAGAATCAATCTTGTTTTTTTCGTTAATGCTTTCTTTACCATTTGTGGATCAATGCATAATTTCACTGGATCAACATCCACAAAAACAGGTTTACCTCCATTGTAAATTATTGAATGAGCTGTAGAGACAAAAGACAGTGATGGTAAAATCACTTCTTTATTTTTAATGTCATAAAGTGATAAAGCTAGATGCAAAGCCGCCGTTCCACTGTTTACTGTAACACATTCTTTTGAACCAATATATTTTCTAAATTGTTTTTCAAAAACTAATACGTTTTTTATCCCCAATCCAGATGCCCAAAATCCACTTTTTAAAACCTTTCTTACTGTAACTTCTTCTTTTATTCCTATTGCAGGATCAAATAATTTTATTATTTTCAATTAGCTACATCTCACTTTGTTAATTCATACGTATATTGTATTAATTTAAACCCCTGACTTTGGAAAAATCCTTTTTGCTTTTTATTTCTTGCACTTATATTAGCAAGATATCTTTTTTTTGGATGTTTTTTCATAAGTATCTTCAAGACCATCATTTCCAAATTTTTTATTTGTTTTTCTTTCATAATTGAAATTCCGACTTCATTAAGCTTGGTTAGATATATGGAACCTACTTTTTCATGATCAATTAAAATGATGTACCAATATGAATACGGATTAGATGAAACAAATTTTATATGTTGTGAATAACTTGGCATTTTTTTATGGGATATGTTTGCCATTATGTCTCTTTTTTGTAATAATTCATATAGAAATGGATAATCTTTCGTGATAACTCGTTTTAACCTTATTTCGTTCATGATCTCTAATTATGAAGGCTGTTTAAAAATACTCTAATCCCAAAATCATGATCTAACTTACACTTTAAAATAAGCATAATTTATTTGCATTAGCATTAAGATGAAAAAGGTTGTTGGATTTTTATCAAGATCACATGGCTTGAGCGTACTGAACTCACTTGTAAAATCCAAAAATTATCAACTCTTACAGCTTTATACTCATAAATTTAATCCAAAATCACAGGACATATCAAGATCACAAAGATCAGACTTCTCTTTCTTCGAAGATATTTGTTCAAAAAATAAAATCCCATTATTTACTATTGATGACAAATTGGGTAGTGTTAGACAATGTCCGTCATGTGATTTTCTAGTTGAAGTATCATGGAGATATCTCATACCGTCAGAAATAATTAAGCAGGCAAACATTGGAGCATTCGGTATACATCGAGGAAAATTACCAGATTATGCAGGAGCAGAACCAATCAAACAAGCATTACTTAATAATGAGAAAACCATTGTCTTGTCTGCTCATTACCTTGATAACATAATAGATCGTGGTGAAACAATTATCTCTTTAGAACATCCAGTAAATTATGATGTAAACTATGATCTTGAAGCTAATGTACAAAGGTTGAGAGAAGAAATTACTCCTTTATTCTCTAAACTCATGTTCAACACATTTGATATACTTGAACAAATATAATTTCAGAATATTGTATTCTAAAATGACTTGATGAATGCCTACACGTTGACATTCATTTTCAGTTTAATACTGTTTCCAATTTATTTAGGAACACTCATACTAAATTTTTCCTTGAGCATGGATATTGCTTTCAAATTTACTTTGCCTATTCTATTATATAACTATGTATGAATAAGTGTAAATTGTTTTTTCTTCAATAAAAAGAATGATTATATTTCAGAAATGTTATTATCAAATGTAAATATAATAAAATCAATTGGACTCAAATGACATTAGAATTTAACAAATCTGTAAGTGATGCTCGTGGTACTATCTTTTTTTATTCATTTGGAAAATCAACTTTCAATTTTGTTGAAACAAAAAAAGGATTTTCACGCGGAGGTCATTATCATGAATTTAAAAGTGATCATATACTTTTGCAAGGCAAAATTGAATTCAGAGAACTAAATCTTAATACAAATATGGAGCAAATTCGTATTCTTTCTGCTACATGTATTATATCTGTACAACCTAATGTGGCTCATCTTTTAACTGCATTAGAAGATTCTTTGTTTGTAGAATATTTTGATACAGAATATTCTGCCATTGATTACTTTCCATATAGAAATATTGTTGATGAAAAAATAAAACAAAGATAGAAATATCTAAATAAATATTATTTACTTAAGGTATCTAATCTGTCTTTAATGTATTTAATTGATTTTACAGGCGTTGGATCAGTATTTGATAAAACTGCTTTGTAAATAGATACATAATCAAAAAAATAAATCAAATTGATAATTTTTGACAGAATATTTCCTTCTACTGAAAATACTTCATAATATTTTATATTATTTTCTTTAAAGTAATCTTTCAAAATTTTCCACCTTTCTTTTGTTTTTATATGATCTTCTTGTCCTTGTAATAAAATAGGTTGTACATTTGATGGTTTTTCCCATGAAACAATTCCATTATGAGATGCCTCAATTACATCTTCAATCATCGAGTGTAGTTTTGTATTTTCTTGTAACGAATTTTTAAATCTTATAGCTGCTACATTCAATCCCCATGGATAATAAATCAATGGAATTTCTGTAATCCATTCTGCTAATTTTAGTGCAGAATTACTGTTAGAAAGATTAGATGAAGAAATATCATTTTTTAATTTTCTCATTTTTTTAATTGATTCGATAACTCCTTCATTTGTTATTGGTAATATTGGTTCAAGAATTTTTAATAATGAATACAAAAAATTCACAAATGACGTTCGTGGAGAATGTATTTGAGAGACTTTTCTAAAATCTATCTGATTTTTCTTACAATATTCCTCCATTTTTCCTCCTGAAGAAACAGCAATTATTTTACATCCTTTCCTCTTTGCAGAATCTAAGATAGAAAGAGTTTCTGCAGTGTTTCCTGAAATACTTGTAGTTATCACTAATGATTTTGAATCAGCCGTGTTTGGAAGTAAATATCCTTTTACAACAGAAACATGAATTTTTGTTTTTGATAGAATAGCTGCAAATGCATCCCCAATAGCGCCAGAACCGCCCATCCCTGCAAAAACTACGTGATCTATGTCTTCAAATTCTAATTTTTTAAAATTTGACGAAAATGCTTCATCAGCAATTTCTGGCCATTTATCATAAATTTTATGCATTCCTGAAATATCAAATTTCTCCAAAGTCAAGTAATCAAGCATAATATGATTGAATTTTTGATGGGATTATAATGTTTTAAAAATCCTCTCAAAATGATTAGTTATTTTAAATATGAAGTGAGAGACTTCTTTCTAATGAATGATAATTCTCATATTGGTTCCTCATTAAGAACAATAGAATGGAAAAATAACAAGGTTGTAATGATAGACCAGACCAAATTACCAAATCAATTAGTTTTTGTTGAATATGATGATTTTAATCAAGTTGCAGATGCTATTAGAACTCTAGTTGTAAGAGGTGCTCCTGCAATAGGTGTATCAGGAGCATTTGGTTTAGCACTTGCTGTATTACAAAGTAAAGCATCTACCAAAGAAGAATTAATAGGAGATTTAGAAAAAGCAAAAAAAATTCTTTTTGAAACAAGACCTACTGCAGTAAATTTGAAGTGGGGATTAGAACAAATAATGAAAGTAGCAAATGAAGCGGATAATGTAAATGAAATAAAAGAATTGGTAGTTAAAACTGCCAAAAAGATGGCAGAAGAAGATGTACAAACCAATATGGCTATGGGAAAACATGGATCAGAATTATTTAACGATAATGATATCATAATGACTCATTGTAATGCTGGGGCATTGGCAACAGTTTCGTATGGTACTGCGTTAGGTGTGATACGGGCAACTAAAGAAAGTGGAAAAAAAATCAAAGTTATAGCTACAGAAACACGACCTGTTCAGCAAGGTTCACGTCTTACTGCTTTTGAATTAAAACATGATGGAATAGATGTTAGTCTTATTCCAGATACTGCAGTAGGTTATACGATGGCAAAAGGATTAGTCCATAAGGTAGTTGTAGGAGCTGATAGAATTCTATGTACCGGTCATGTTTTTAACAAAATTGGTACATATCAAGTTGCATTAATTGCGAAACAACATGGAATTCCATTTTATGTAGCAGCCCCACTTTCAACATTTGATTTACAAAGCAACCCTGAAGATATAATTATTGAACAGAGAAACGGTAGTGAGGTAACTGGAATTGGAGATAAAAAAACTGCTCCAGATGGAATTAATGTGATAAATCCAGCATTTGATATGACTCCACCGGAATTAATATCAGGCATAATTACCGAAAAAGGCGTGGTCAAAGCCCCGTTCAAAGAATCTATCAAAAAATTATTTGAAGCTAATTAATAGAAAGTTTTTATTGTTTTTTAGAGTGCTGATAAGAAGATGAGTACAGTTACATCTCAAGCAATAAGGGATTCATTAAAACAATGTATGGACCCAGAGGTTCCACTCAATATTGTTGATATGGGTCTTATCTACGTAATTGATGTACTAGAAAATAACGATGTAAATATCAAAATGACTATGACAACTCAAGGCTGTCCGTTACATGAAACATTAGTACAAGATGTTACAAGATATGCCAAAAAAGTTCCAGGTGTAAATAACGTTAAAGTCGATATTGTTTGGAACCCTCCTTGGTCGATGGATAAAATGTCTGATGAAGCAAAAGCCACCCTAAAAAATATGGGAGCAGGTATGTCTACTCCAGCACCAATTGATTATGAAACCGCATTGCCTCAAGGAGTTGGAAAGTTGGTAAAACAAGAGGATGGCTCTTTGGTTTTAGCTAATGAACATGATCAGGGATTTATGGTAAATCAAGCTATTGTTGAATTTTGGAAATCATGTAATGGAAAACGAAAGATTACAGAGCTCGTTGAAATTTTTGCTCAACAAACAGGCTTGCAAAGAAATCAAGTTGAAAAAGAGGTAATGCAGCTGATCAAACAATTAAGTGATGGTGGATTAATTTTAATACCAAATCAACCAGAAACTCCTAATGTAGAATTTAAGAAACGCTAGAACTAATTTAATTTAATAAATATAATTTGATGCAGCACCATCAAAATTAATTACCACACCTGACAGATACTTTATCTTATTTTCAATAATTGCTCTAACAAAATCACCTATCTCTTTTGGCTCACCAAGTCTTTTCATAGGAAGTGATTTTTTATAATCATCTATATTATCAATTAACTCCTTTGTTCTATCGGTGTTAATTGGTCCAGGTGCTATATTGATACAACTAATATTTTTTTCAGCAAAATACTTGCTTAGTATTTTAAAAACACTTGCTAAGGCAGAACGATATGAACTTGAAATTACTAATTTTGAATTCGGTTCTTTTATTACACTTGAAGTAATGAGAAATACATATCCTCCTTCATTGATCTTAATTTTTTGTAATATTATACAAAATCCCAAAAATAGTTGATTGTGATATCGTAACCACTCTTCTTCGGTAACTGAAAAAAATTCTTTTGCAGGAGGACCACCAGTATTCAAAACTAAAACATCAGTTTCATTGTGATTTTGGACAAAGTTTTTTACACTATTGAGGTTTGAAGTATCTAATTCCTTTTTAGAAGTGGCTATAACATCATACCCAATTGAACTCAAGGCACTCGAAATAGCCTTTCCCATTCCTCGAGAGCCACCTATGACTATTGCCTTACTCATATGTAGAAATAGAAAAAAACTCCAATTAAATTTCTATAGGTAAGAAGCCTTCAGATTCGAACAATTATATCCCACGCATAGAAAAAGGCATCCTCATGATCAGAGGACTTGTGGCTTCAATGAGTCTGACAATGGTTATTGTATTTGGATTACTTTTTGCATTGCTTGCTGGCTTGGGTTTCTACTTTGACCTTGGAATATATACAATAGTTGGATTAGCAGTTGTCCTTGGTTTGTTCCAGTGGGCAATTGGGCCTGTCATAGTACGGTGGAGTACTAACATGAATCCATTAAATAAAGATGAATTTCCATGGATTGAAGAAACCATTTATGAAATATGTATAAAAAACAGAGTGAAAATTCCAAAAATAACAATTGCAAATACTAGTATGCCAAATGCCTTTGTATTTGGAAGATCCAATAAATCTGCAACACTAACCTTAACTCGTGGTCTACTAAACACTTTATCAAAAGATGAAGCAAAAGGAGTTATTGCACATGAAATAGGACACATAAAACATAATGATATGGTTGTTATGACTATAATCTCAGTTATTCCAACAATTGCATATTTTATTGCAATGTCAACTATGTTTGGTGGCAGATCAAAAAACCAAGGTGGTGCTTCAGTTCTAATTGGTATTGGAGCTTTTGCAGTGTATTTCATTACTAATCTTCTTATCCTATATTTTTCCCGTCTTAGAGAATTTTATGCAGATAATTTTGCAGGAAGACAAGTCAAACCATCTATATTTGCCAATGCTTTAGCAAAGATAACTTATGGATTGAGTTTGCAAAAACGTGAAGTGAAAAGTTCTGCATTACGATCATTTTATGCTGTAGATCCTGTTGCTTCAAGTTATGAAGTTTCAAAATTTGCTTCATATTATAAGGATCAACATATTTCAGAAGAAGAAGTGCAAAAGGCTATGGATTGGGAAAGGAAAAGTAGTTTTAACAAGTTTGGTGAGATTTTTAGGACTCATCCATTAACTTACAAAAGAATTGAAAAATTATATCAACTCGAACAAGATTTTTCCTCTAAAAATCAAAATTAGGTAGATGTAAAACATTTTGGCTTCTGTCAATGTAACTATAAATCTTAATTAGATTTCTTTAATTTCAGTAATTGTTCCCTGAACTGAATCCATTTTGACTATAGCTTTTTTCTCATCCCAACCCAAAGCAACGTACCAATCACCTGCATTATCATCATATTTTGTTTCAAGGGTACTAATTTGTTCTTCAGCCACTTTGTAATTTTTCATAATACCTGAAATTGCCAAAGCAATAGCATCTTTTTCTTTTTCTAGCCTTCGCTTCATCAGACCTATGCCTGGACTCATAAAACTCGAATAACTGGCTAGTCTATTATAGTTAATTATAATACAAGCTAAAGGTAAAAGGTTCTAGTTGCCAATCTTGAAAATATGCAAATAGAGTAAATATAATGACTAGGAAAAAATCAAAATGAGTTTAATTCAAAAGCTTTCAAGTTCAATTCTATTAAGAAGACAGGCTCTCTTAGAAATAATTTCTCTTCTTGCAGTGTTTGGTTCACTCTTAGAAATAACTGGAGGTATATGGGATGCAACTTCTCATATCTTACGAGAACCAGAATTATTTTGGACACTTCAACATGTAGCAGTGTACACTGGAGTTGCAATGATTGCAATCTCAGGAATACTGGGTGCCATATTTTTAATTACAAAAAAAGTTGATGTAAATTTGAAAAGAGGCCTTCAAATTATCATAATAGGATCTGCTCTTCAAGTTTCAGCTGGATTTGCTGATTCTCTTTCCCATGACTTGTTTGGAATAGATGGTTTAGTTTCATGGTCTCATCAACCACTAGAGATTGGTTTACTTCTAAGTGCTCTTGGAGGATTTCTAATCATGACAGTTATAAAAAACCAGAAATTCAAAAAACTATTGCCTGTATCTATACTGACTTTGATTTTTTCTATAAGTTGGTTAGGATTTAATCTGAGTCTTATATTTGCAAGTCCAGTTTTATGTACTCTCGTTTACGAAATTTTTTCTTCGGGCTGCGCTGTTTTATAATTTTGTAACTTTCTAAAAGTGGAAATAATAATCAACATCAATCCTATTCCAAGAGAAATTCCTGGAATTTTCATCTCAGAACTATTCGTATCTCCAAATTCAATTTCCACAATTTTTAAGTTCTCTGAAAGATTCGTAGCTTTTAAAACATATTTTCCATCATATTCAAAATCAAAATAGTTAACAGCCATTTTTGTTTCAATTCTTTTATCAGCTAAAATATTTCCATTAGGATCAAGAATCTGTACAAACAAGGCATCTCCTGCAAAATCTGGAATCAAAATTCTATAAAATCCAATACCAGTATCTTGAAGCTGTACATCAAGAATAATGGTTTGGGAGGGATTCAAATCGTAACTTTCAAAGACTTTTTCTGCTTCCATGAACACTACCCCAATCCACACTATTCCAATTATTGATAAAATCAAACCAAGATTAAACAGCGACAGTACCTTCAATTCAGAAATTATTACTTATTTTCACCTTAAATATGCATACGCTAAATTCATTTTGATAAGAGGGCTCGGAGGGCTTCGATCCCTCGACCTGGCGGTCCGAAGCCGCCCGCACTGTCCAGACTGTGCAACGAGTCCAAA
>JBQTHA010000008.1:0-2562 GCA_052390375.1 Nitrosopumilaceae archaeon | reverse complement strand
AACACGAAGGAATTTGATCTGTGAAAAAAAAAGTAGCGATTATTGGGGTAACAGGCTCAGTAGGCCAAGAATTCGTAGTGTCACTTAGGGATCATCCTTGGTTTGAGGTAACTCAAATTGCAGCTTCTGAAAGATCTGCTGGTAAAAAGTATATGGATGCCATTAAGGATCCTAATAGCGGAATTACGAACTGGCAAGTAGGAGGAAACATTCCAGATTATATCAAAGACATGACAGTGGTATCAGTAGATGATATCAAAGTAAAAAATCTTGATCTAGTATTCTCATCAATTGAAAGTGAGGCAGCCAAAGAAATAGAGGCTCGTTTTGCAAAAGATGTACCTGTAATCAGTACATCATCAGCATATAGATATGAAGATGATGTTCCTATTCTGATACCTGGAATCAATGATGAACAGGCTGATTTACTTGATGTTCAAAAGAAGAATCGTAACTGGAAGGGCTTTGTAGCTCCTCTTCCTAATTGTACTACAACTGGACTTGCAATTACAATGAAACCACTTTATGAAGAGTATGGTGCAAAGAAGGTTTTGATGACATCAATGCAGGCAATTTCCGGTGCAGGAAGGGCTCCAGGTGTATCAGCTATGGATGTTACAGATAATATTATTCCATATATTCCAAAAGAGGAACAAAAGGTTAGAATTGAAACTGCGAAGATACTTGGTAAACTAAAGAATGGAAAGATAGAACCAGCTAATATCAAGGTAAGCTGCACCTGCACACGTGTACCAGTAATTGATGGACATACCGAATCAGTGTTTGTTGAAACATCAGAACCAATTGATCCAAAATCAGCAAAGAAATCCTATGAGGAATATTCAAAAAACATCTCGGTAGCTGGTTTGCCATCTGCTCCCCCAGATTACTTGCTAGTCTATGATGACCCTACAAGACCACAACCAAGAATAGAACGAGAAATTAACGACGGCATGACTACCACAATTGGTAGATTAGAAGAAGAAACCCTATTTGATCATGGAATCAAGTACATGCTATTCTCACATAACAAGAAGATGGGGTCTGCAAAGGGGGCAGTACTTTTAGCGGAAATGCTATACAAAAAAGGTAAAATCTAAAGTAATTTTATAAAAATTTCAATAATAGCTTTATTAGTTAGATATTTCTGAACGATCTTTACTGGTTCTTATGGCAAAAATTGATGATTTAGATCTCCAAATTTTATCTGAATTAAGTGAGGATGCAGCTATTTCTGTTCCTAAACTATCAAAGAAAATCAAAGTAAATCCTTCTGTGGTGTATAGTAGAATAAAGAGACTTGTTAAACGGAAACTAATTGAACGTTTTACAATTGTTGTAAACGACCAAGAGTTGGGATATCAAGTAAAGGCCTTGGCTGGACTCAATATGGATTCCAAACAACGCGATAATGTAATTGATGAGCTTTTCAAGATTGATGGAGTACGTGAGATCGCTGAAGTCACTGGTAGATTTGATATTTTAGTAACAATGTATGCAAAAACACTAGATGGGATGCACAAACTTATTTCTGATAAAATCGGTCGAATTCAGGGAGTAATAAGCTCTGAGAGCTTCATTGAGATGAAGACTAGGACAAAGTCGATGCCTTATATGCCTTCAAAGTAGCCTTGGTACATTTAATTTTAAGAAAGACCAGTTTTGGACAAGGTATTGATTAATGCAAAAAGCAAAAGTTGAATCTCGCATCAAGGTTTACTATGAGCTTACAAAGCCAAAAATTTGGTATCTTCTAGTGTTTACTGCTTTTGCTGCTGCAATTACTGCATCAAACATCTATTCCATTGAGATCTCACCAGCAACATGGGCTTTGATGTTATTTGGCGTTGCTGCAGGTTCAGCAGCTGCAAATACACTGACTAATTATCACGACAGAGATATTGATGGAATAATGGAGAGGACGAAGGGAAGACCAATTCCAAGTGGAAGAATTGCACCAGAAAAGGCTCGTGATTTTGGTTTGGTGTTAGCTGGAATATCGTTAGCTTGTGCATTTGCTATTTCTTACACTACATCATTTTGGCAGGGAATTTTAGCTGGCTCGTTTATGGCCTTTGGTTTAGCCGATAATATTTTTGTGTATAGTTATTTACTGAAGAGACGAAGTTGGACGAATATTATTCTTGGTGGCTTTTCAGGAGGAGCCCCAGCAATGATAGGATATGTTACAGTAACAACTCATGGATTATGGGATCTTGGTTTGGTAATGGCAGCTCTTGTCTTTGTATGGATTCCAATGCACATATGGGCATTGACACTACACTTCAGGGATGATTACAATAAAGTCAATGTTCCAATGCTGACAGCAACTCGTTCAGAAGGAACAGCTTCTAGAATTATAGCAGGAACTACATTAATGATGGTGCTGTTTTCTATAGTTCCATTTTTTCTCACTCATGAAGATGGAACATCTGTAATGGGTCAAGTGTATCTGTATACTGCAATAGCTTCTGGAATATTGATGATAGTTTTGAGTGGTTGGGTTATCAAAAAACCAACTGAACAATCCTCTTGGATTCTTTTCAAGTTCTCAAGTCCATA
>JBQTHA010000007.1:0-6542 GCA_052390375.1 Nitrosopumilaceae archaeon | reverse complement strand
TTGTAGTTAAGAGTAGTAAGAACCCTAACAGAATTTCTTTTCTCATTTTTCCCTTAAATTACCCAAATCTCAGGCGGTTAATAAGGCATACGGATATTGTCTAATTGATAACTTGGAAAATTTTTGTCAAAGTATACTTAAAGATTAATCGTTCCAGTCATTTCCTCTTTGCGATCATTCTCAATAAGTCAAATAATATGGATTATAGTACTTGAGCCTCTTCTATCCATTTCTTGACCGTTTTCCATTTCAGAAACAATTACAGTAAACGAAATAACATCGCGTTGTTTGCAATCTTCTGCATTTAGCTTCAAATGAATATCCATTAAATCAAACTCTTCGTTAGGCAGATTAGATTCATCAAAAAAAGCCTTGCCTGTGTATTCAATTCTAAATCGTTGCTCTTTGTGATGAAATCCTAGCTTCGTTTTTCTACCATTACGTCCAGCTGCTTTTACATTAACGTCTATGATACCAGGTTTTGCCACAGTGTATTCGGATTTTGAATTAATAAACACACCAATTTGAAATGGTTTTCCTGCAGTTGCCTCTGCCATTTTTTGTACACCGTCATTCATTACTACATCTACACCTTTGATTGATTGAGATATTTTCGCAATCCAATCATTGGTTCGCTCTATTATGGCAGCAATTTCTGCCCTTCTTTTTTTGTCTTCATCTGGTGGAAGTTTATAGTAATCAACCCATTCAAGATAATCTCCAGAAATATCTTTGATAAACGCCATGCAAGTTACTTTGTAATCCTCAACACTGCTTGCCCGCTCTGAGCTTTCATCAGAACGTAAATTATCAAAATCCATTGGCAGTGCCATACTTTTCAAAGATAACACATGTACAAAAATCAATCTAGAGTTTTACTTCAAAAAGACATGTATCAATGAATATATCTGAGATTTTTCATTTTTGTGATATGAGCTTTACGGTAATTACGAAGGATCTTCAAAAAGAATTAAAATCAAATCTTCCGCAATTTCGATTTCTTTTAAAAAAAAGTGAGGCAACAGCCTACTCAAAAATTACTGAAGTAGGTTTTAAAGTAGGTAGAAAATACAATATTAAACTCATAGTAAATTTTCCTCATCGTGGAAAAATCAATGATTTTGATTCGTATGGAACACAAGACCTTAGCATAATTATTGATCAAACAAAAACAAACTTTCCAATTCCACGAAGCATAATTAAATCAAAGGCAAAAGAAATGTTTGGTGATGTCAAAGTTGAAGATGCATATATGTACGAAGGAAAAGAGGGAGTTAAGATCTTTTTTGAAGAAGGTAGAATTGACATTCTTCCTCATTCTTTACACATATGGTGTAAATTTTCTGAAAAAGTAACAGAATATTGTAATTGGTTATTAGAAAACGTATATCAATTAAAAAAAGATATTTCGTCTGTGCCAAATAGCAAATAAATTATTAATTAAATATTCTTTAATTGTTCTAATATTTGATGAGCTTCCATATTTTCAGGTTCAACATCAAGAATTTTCTTGCAGCAGTTAACTGCAGTTTCGTATTCTTTTAAAAAAACATGAACGTTTGCCTTTAGAAGAAGTGTTTCTGAATCAAATTTGTAAATTTCTAAAACCCTATCAAAATAATGTAGTGCAGATTTTGCATCTTTTAAAATATAGAAAATACTTCCCATTATGAAAAGAAGATCTGCATCATTAGGATTTTGATTTTCTAAACGTTGTCCAAATTCTACTGCTTCTTTGTATTCACCTTCTTTTACAAGTTTTCTGAGTTTACGTTTGGGATAATTAAATAATCTAACCAATTTTTATCACTGTGTTTTTTTGGATTCTAGTTTGAAGATTTTATCCAATCTTCATTATTCCGTTTTTAATTAAATATTGAATTCCTGAAACAAAGTCATTATCAGAGATTTGGCCACTTGCCCACCAACCAGCATTGTTTTTTATCCATGCTGGTATTTCATCAGAGCCAGTACCTGAACCAGGTGTAGTAGCTGGAACTGTCATTATTTTTTGATTAATTAGATATTGGATTCCTAAGACAAAGTCAGAGTCGCCAATCTGATCATTTGCCCACCAACCAGCATTATTTTTTATCCAAGGAGGAATATTGAGACTGGGTTGTGGTGGAGTGACCTTTCCCCCAATTGGAATATCAATTTGAAGAAAATCTGGGGAAGTATCTGGAATAACATTTTGAGGAGCCAAACCATAAACCCAAATAACATAATGGGCAGTTCCAGGTTTCTCTTTGACTATAGTTGATTTTAGTACCTGACCAGATTCTGAGAATAAGAAACTGCGCCCTTCTTCCTTAGCTAATGATCTTAAAGGAGGCAAAGTCAATTTTTCATCAACTACAAATATGTCATATTGGACTTGGTTAAGAAATTCAGTTTCATGAAATTTATTCTTAAACTCGATGAACCATTCTATTTCACAGCCAGTTGCAGGGTCTGGTGGACCATATCTGAGGTCAATTAGATATTTACCATCTTTTGTACTGCGGGTAATGTCGACTAGATCATAATGTTGTGGACATCCAGCCACAACTTGGTCTAGCGGAGTAGCAACTACACTAGTAAATGGGTTGGATTTGACATTTTCTTTATAATCTAATAGCTCAAAGCGATATTCTTGGGGAGCTCTTCCTGTAGAAACATGAGTCCAAGTATTAGCTTTTATTGGAAATGGAAAATCATCTACAACCCAAACTTTACTTTGTAAACCACCAGTTTTCCATTGAACAAGTACTGTGTCAAAGGTACCAGCTGGAACTGAGATAGTCTCCAATGCGGTAGGGATTATTTGTTCCCCACCAATATTTGCAATTTTTCCCCAAGATGGTGCAGAAAAAGATTTCTCACCTGAAGTATCTGACCCAGTATTTTTAGTCGCATATGCAGATAACCAAACTACAGATGATTTGAAGGCGCCTCTGTAGACGCTTAATTCGCTACTACCTCCACTTGGTTCAGGAGCAATTTTTCCAAGCTCCATGCTACCTTTCACAATTTTGTTTCCATCATAAACCACTGCCTGGGCAAGCCACTTGTCCTCAGTTCCTACTTTGATTGATCCTTCAATCCATAATTGCATTTCAAATTCACTACATTCTTTGTAGTCAACATGACAAAGCTCATATTCAAAATAATCTCCTGGTTTTAATCCCTCACCAACATACCAAGTTCCTGGATGATCCACTCCTCCACCTTGATATTGTGCAGCCGCTAAAGGCATGGAAACTGTGCCAGAAAATAATAAAACTATAAGTGAAAGAGTTAGTGGGATTGCCTTCAAGTATTCTTCTTTAGGTTGTTTCCTCGTTTAAAAGTTGTTCAAATAAGCAAATATACAGGCATAGTTTTTGATTTATAGAAATGTGTGAATGCGCAAAAGTTCATCTTTTTGAGGTAGAGTTTAAGCTAGCAGGGATGACTGTAGTTCCAACTCACAAAAATTGTGGCGACCCATTAAATGAAAAACAGGCAGACACTTTTCAAAAAGACCTAGTCAAATCATGGGGCTTTGAGGAAGAAGAATAGCAATAGGATTTTTAAAAAATAAAAGAAAAGATTGTTTTTTTATAATTGTGATACAGCCTCTTTACAGACGTCTGTTTTACATCTGCAATCTTGGCTACAAATACAATGACCCTGCATTGCACAATCACATTGGAAATCAGGATCGCCAGATTCAGCTTCGCATCCACATGCTTGATCTACCATATACTTGATAGAATATTCCCAGGTTTAAAAGTTTATCAAAAAATACGAACTGAAGAATCAACCATTTAGGATTAAAAGTAAATCATTTGCAGTTTTATGAAGATGGCTTGTTTGGAGTTCGAGTTTAGTCATATCATTTTCCACATCAAATGCTACCTTCAATACATGAACTAATTCTGGTTTTCTGTGTAGAGTGTCTTTTATTTTGATAAAGTTGTTTCTGTTAATATAACCCAGATAAAAGTAGCAGTCAGAGATAAGAGAGTTTTTCACAAAATAATCATGTTTTTTTTGAATTATTTTTGAATGCCCATTATTTTCAACCATATCTGAAAATCCCATTGTTGATTTGCACATTCGTAAAAGTTGAGAAGGCGTGGCACGTTCAATGCCTATAGACTCGTTAACTTGAGAAAATTTTTCGTTGATTTTATTTTTTTCAAATGATCTAATCTGTTCTAGCATGTGTGAAGGACTAGGGCGTTTGTGATTTGCCAACACTATTGCATCTGCAATATAGTATGCAGCACATTTGAACCACGAGGATGCAAATGGATCAGAGTTTTTGATGCATTCTTTAGTTTTTGTTACGCAAACTGCTGCATTAACTAGGCAACTTTTGGAATATGCACTGAAAAATTTTTCTCTCTTGGCTGAAATTTGAGAAAGAAAAATTTTGAGATCCCATTTTTCATCCCAGACTATTTGCATATTGCTATACTGGATTAGAACATCTGGATTGGTTTCTTTTAAGGAACCATGATGTATTCTTGCTGTTTCGTCATCAAAATCAATTATAGAGTCATTGTCATCTTTATCATCGAAAACTGTTATGTCATATTCACAACAATCAAAACTTTTTTCGTCATTTCTACATCCACCCAGTGCTACTGGAAAATCTGTTAGAGAAAGTTTTTCTAATAATTTTTTTGTGTTCATAGGAAAACTAGTGGTTAAATTTTCTATAAAGTATCCAACTGAGATAGTTTTACCAAAGTATGTAATGTCAAAACATTCCTTTAAATTGCGATTTGTTTTGGTTTTTACCGAGCTCCTGTGGTGTAGTCCGGCTAAGCATACTGCCCTCTCAAGGCAGTGATCTCGGGTTCAAATCCCGACGGGAGCATACTCCATTTTGTTTAATACTCTCACCGTTTTTCTATTATACATATGAAAAAAATTGCATCTACACGACAAAAAGGTGAAATTTTAGTTCATGATTACAAGACGATCATAGACAATATTTACAAGCAAATAGAGAGCGAGTTATCCCAAAACAATGTTGAGATTATTAAAAAATATGATAGGATGTTAGTTAACGAGTCATTGGCAGATGCAACTAGATCAAAGAATCTTTCAACTCTTCTCAGCCTTTCAAGAGTTCTTAAAATGAACTGGGTAGAGACCGCAAAAGAGGATATTGAGGAGCTTGTCTTCAATATTAACAAAAAATTTAGCCAACACGGGCAAGAAACTAACACAACGGTTGACCACAAAAAAATTCTGAAGCGTTTCTATAGATGGCTAAAATATGGTTCTAGGGACTTTACAGAAGTAGGTGATCCCCCTGAAACAAAGTGGATCAAGACAAAGAGAGTTAAAGATGGCATTGTAAGAGAGGAGCTCATTTCAGAAGATGAACATGAAAGACTGCTAAAAGCATGTGGCGAGAATCTAAGAGACCGTGCCTTTATCCACTGTCATATGGAGGCAGGTACCAGACCGGGGGAAATTTTGAATCTGCGAATAAAGCATGTAAAGTTTGATCAATATGGTGCAGTCTTGCATGTTGATGGTAAAACAGGACCTCGAGTAATCAGACTGATAAAAAGTACACCAGACCTAGCAAACTATCTTAGTAAACATCCAGATAAGGAAAATCCAGATGCGCCTTTATGGATAATGCTAGGACATAAAAATTATGGAATGCCTTTGACTTATGCAGCTGCAAGAAAAACTGTACAGAGAATTGTTGAAAAATCTAATTTAGAAAAACGTGTATATCTTAATCTTTTTAGACATTCAGAAGCTACCATTACAGCTAATTTTCTTACAGAGGCTCAAACAAGGATACGACATGGTTGGTCATCTTCTTCAAAGATGCCATCAAGATATGTTCATTTGGTAGATGGAGACGTTGACAAGGCACTTTTTGAACATTACGGAATAACAAAGGAAGAAAAATTTGAACAAAAAATTCCTAAAACCTGTAGTATATGCAATCTTTCAAACCCATATGACACAAAGCTTTGCACAAGATGCGGACGAGCCCTGGATCTTCAAACTGCGTTGGAAGTGGACGAAAGAGAGCGTACAGAAAAGGATGCTATAAAAAATGAGATAGTACAAATGAAATCCCATTTTACAAAACAACTTGAAGAGATCAAATACGGATTTGAGTCCAGAGAGTCATTCTTTAACAACCTTGTATTGGAAGCTAAAAGGGACCACAACCGGGCTCATGTCGTAGTGGCAAGAATATTTCAAATGTTTTTTGAACTTGCGGGAGACGAGAAATCAAAAATAATGAAATTGAAAAAATTTCTCGAAGACAAAGATTTAGGCAACACTATAGGTTCTGAACTTTTTGAATCATCGCCTGATATTCCCGAGAATAACGAGCTTTTAGAAAAATTACTTGCAACCAAACGTGATTTTCAGGTATCATAATACTTAGAATAGTACAAATCTGTTAAGACTTGGTACATTATATGATTAATTTTAGCTCGTATTTCATGGAACGGTTTTAGACTAAAATAAGTTCAATAGATTAAAATTACAAATCTTGGATATTGTAGAATTTTATCAGATTCTAA
>JBQTHA010000006.1:0-5410 GCA_052390375.1 Nitrosopumilaceae archaeon | reverse complement strand
GTATAATCTCTACAGGATTACCCAAAAGTAACTATTAGAAAATGAACAAAATTTCAGATTAGTTCAAACGCTTTTGGCGTATTTCATCCCATTCCATATCGATGATTGCAGAATCAATTTCTCCTACTCCCGAAATTCCAATCTGCATAGTATGCTGACCCCAACTCTCAGTCAAATCCTTACGGTTTGATTCGTTTCCATAACCAGGATGATAATTTGTAAAACGCGCATCAACTGTGATAATAGGAGGAAGTGATTCGCGTATTGCAGTAATCGAGTATGCAAGAGATCCCTTCATCCCATCATAACTAAAGGTGGGACTAGAGAGAATAAAATCGCGTGCAGAATCAAGAGCAATTTTCTCAAAATCAAGTCCCCTATGATTGATTTGGTTTCGTTCGAAAAAGATCCTAAAAGTCTCTAATGAAAGACATGCAGGCTTTTCATTTTGCCTGATTGCCCTGTACAGCCCTTCATTACAAGATACAGAGTATAAGTCGATGCCTTGTTGGATTTGTTTTTGTGGAGGTTGATGCCTTTGAATATTGTTATCTATATCTACAATTGTTTGCTCATTACAATATTGAGGTACATCATCGCCGTAGTATGGTGAGGGAATTAGTCCATTTCCGCCATATACTATCTCTATTTTTGCAAAAGTGTAAAATGGTACACTAAATATGAAATGACAGTCGGTTTTTTCTGAAAACGTGTATGGATGAGGTGGAGGACGATTGATGTCGTTTATTATTTTAGGCCTCACATGGTCCATCATGGGAGTAGATTCTGGTAAATAGTATACATCAGTACCATATCCATTAATGAACAAAATGAATCCTTCTCTGTCTGCAAAGTTTGCATATGGATAGTTTCTTGGAAACTTTACCTCAAGTATTCCTTTTTCTGTAGTATTTGCAACAAAGGTAAGACTGTCTTTGACCTCTACTGACTCTAGTGTTGCATTGGTTACTCTATATTGCACTATGAAGGTTTGATCAGGCTTTGGCGGTTGAGAGTTGGTGTATTTACCTATCACCTCAAGTGTTTGCCATTCGGAATTATCAGCATATACAGAATTAATAGAAACAACAAAGATTAGAAATGCTAGAATGATAACTTTTTTCGTAAGAATCCTCGCATTTGATAAATTTCTGGAATCTCATAAACTCTTCTACGATTTCATTCTCGGGTATCATTAGAGGATTACCCAAAAGGATAGAACGCTTTATGAGGCTTTTTTGAATTTACAAGTTGTGGATTCTAGATTAAAGATAAAGTTCCTAATTGCTGGAGGTTTGATTGCCTTTGGTATCTTCAACATGTTTTGGTTTTTCATATACATGCCAATTTTACTAACGCCATTTCCGTTTGAACATGTAGTTGTCGAATACATTGCAAAGGGAACAGCATCAATTCAGACAGAATATATCCCATTAGAAGCAGCAAGGGACACATATTGGTTATTTTGGTCATTTGCAATGTATTTTGGATTTGGATATTTGGCATTTTTAGTAATCCGACTCGAAAAAAAATTTCGAAGACACGTAGTAAAGAAAGCAGCAAAGATTGCAGTGATTGCGACAGGAGTTGGATTTGGTTTGTATGTTGGAATTACCTTTGCAGTTTATTCAATAATAGAATTACTTCCTGAACCAGACCCATTTTTAGAGGCTGAATTTTATCAATTACAAGAGACTTACAAATCAGGGGAACCTATTTACTTTCAAGTTCATCTAAATGGCTATGATTATACTTTAAGCTATATGGAAATTTACATCAAAGATTATTCTGGTAACATAATATGGTCTGATAACAATCCTGATTTACCCTTTGGCGAAAATGTTGATGGACCATATTATACTGCAAGTGACGTTCCAAACAGTGATGATAAACCAATTGTTATTTTTGCACCAGGAACATATACTATAGAAATTAATCTTTCAAGGCATACCGTAACAAAGGAATTTTCAATTGAAATGTAATAATTAATAGGAAAATGTGTACTCCTGAAAGGTCATTGGGTAATCCTGTAGAGATTATACAAAAAATTTTGATTATCTTTTTCTCCAGGATTACTGAAAACCAAGAGGGGATTCAGAAACTATGAAATCAAAAAATGGTGACTCGTGTTCATTCTCATAATACCAAAAACTCAAAAATCCCCATATCTCTTTATCAACTACAAATTCTTTCTCTAATTTTGCTTTTCCATGTATAGATTCAGCATGTATTGTATGTATACCCTTTGTTAAGGGAAATTTGAATTCATGATAAATATGCTGGTTGCCAACGTCAAAATCTCTATCAATTACTACTTTGCCATCTATCTGAACAGATATGTCTACAGGACTAATGTCAAAACTCTGGTTACTAACAGCTAATGTAAAATTCTTGAGCTGTTCAGTTTCGAGTTCAGATTCAGGTTCTAATGAATTTTTTTCTTCAGTTATTATAACATCTTGTCGTGGTGCATCATCAGGTAAAATGCATCTTCCGTCTACCTCAATATAGAAAGTACCATACGATGAACATGGGCCACATGCATCAAAACACCAAATTCCATTACCATCAGTTTGTTTTGCAAAAATCATTAGTCCAGAAATTAGCACCGTAATTCCTATTGCTACTATAATTGTGGTGAATTTAGTTCCCATTTTCTTTTTCTCTTTGATAAAAGACTCATAAATTCTTCTATGATTTCATACTCGGGTAATCCTGTATAGATTATACAAAAAATTTTTTTCCATTATGCACAACTGAACTTAAATCAAAAAATGGCCTGGGTCTTGGTGGATTCATACTTTTACATTTGTTATGAAATGTTAACTACTTACAATTTCGCTAAATGGATTTACGATATGAAACTGTAAATCTAGACTACAAACTCCATAATGATAAAATCAAATCATTCTACATCTGTTGTATGAATAAAGTAATTATTCCAATTCTATTTGGGATTTTGTTTTTTGGTACATCTGGATTTACTGACGTTTATGCGGCTCCTGGTGATCTTCTAGATAGCCTTCCCTTTGTAACTACTGGTGGTCTGAGTCTACCTTTTGGACTTGTCTTTGGTCCTGACGGAAACCTCTATGTGAGTAGTTCTGGTACTGATCAAGTTTTTCGATACAACGGCAACACAGGTGCATTCATCGATGTCTTTGCAAGCGGCGGTGGTCTGGATGGTCCTACGGGACTTGTCTTTGGTCCTGACGGAAACCTCTATGTGCTTAGTTTTGGTACTGATCAAGTTTTTCGATACAACGGCAACACAGGTGCATTCATCGATGTCTTTGCAAGTGGCGGTGGTCTGGATGGTCCTAGAGGACTAGGCTTTGGTCCTGACGGAAACCTCTATGTGAGTAGTTCTGGTACTGATCAAGTTTTGCGATACAACGGCAACACAGGTGCATTCATCGATGTCTTTGCATTTGATAGTCTGTTTCAACCTTCTGGACTTGTCTTTGGTCCTGACGGAAACCTCTATGTGAGTCGTTCTGGTGTAAATGATACAGTCTTGCGATACAACGGCAACACAGGTGTATTAATCGATATCTTCGAAATTGCCCTTCCTTTCGTGAGTAGTCCTGCGGGACTTGTCTTTGGTCCTGACGGAAACATCTATGTGAGTAGTCTTGGTACAAATCAAGTTTGGCGATATGAAGGTTTCTTCGACAATGATGGAGATGGATTTTTTAATGATGTAGATTGTAATGATTTCGATTCATCTATTTTTCCTGGAGCTTTTGAAATTCCAGGAGATACTATTGACCAAGACTGTGATGGTTCTGACATTCCCCTATTTTGTGGTTCTGGCACAATTCTGATTGGCAATGAATGTATACCAGATTCCAATCAACAACCAATAGTCTGTGGTCAAAACACAATAGAGATTTCAGGAATCTGTGTTCCGGATCTAGCTCAAATCTGTGGCCAAGGGACAATAATCTCAGGAATGCAATGTATTGCACAACAAATGGGCCAAATGATTGGAGGCACTATATTAGAAATTGACAACTATGCACTCTTTGTTGCAGCTATTGGTGTAAATCCTGTAATTACTGGTCTAGTTGGAATTACCATAGTGGGAATAACAGGACAAGTTGTATGGTTTATTTACATGAAAAAAAATAGGGTCCAAAATTAGACCAATTAAGGTACCTAATCCCTCTAGATTTGGTTCTAACAGTATCGTTTGATGTAGTTAACCACAACTAACAGCAATAATAATGCGGATTATTATTTTATTATTCTGGGTAATCCTAGTAAGATTATCCAGTAAGAAACAATTTCACCACGCACCACAATTTATTGCAATTTATTGCAATCTATCGCAAGAAGTCTTGCAGCAAAATATTACAAAAAGGCGCCGCAACGCACCACTAATCGTTGCAATCTCTTTCTTTAGCTATTTCATGCGTAAGAGTAGCTGTTTGTAAGAAATAATCTACGCATGACAAAAAAGGTCAAGCTGTCTTTTGTAGCTGTTTGTAACAACTAGAGACAATAAAAAATAATAAAAAACTAGCTTTCTTCATCCTCAGAAAATGGTAAGGTCAAAAGTTCCTCCACTTTTTCATATTGCACCCTCAATGATTGCGGTGAATAAACGGTATAGTTAGCTTCTAGCACCTTCTTTGGTATCCTGCCACAAAATGCGTCTATGTATTTGCCTTCAATTCCAGCCTGTGTGCATTTTTCGGTGAATACAGTCCTCAAAAAGTGTGGTTTTATGAAGACTCCAATTTGGATTGACGCTTTTTTGAAGGCCTCCTGTACAGTATTGTAGGAAAAATCAAAGAGTTTGGGATTATCAGGATCATAAAGTTGTGTCTCTACATAATCTTCCAGATATTGGGCTGTCTGTGGTGTGATGTAACTAATCCAGGCAGATTTTGTATCCCCTTTGTGGATTGTTGATGCATCAACCATGTTTGTTCCAAAGTTGACATCGTTCTTTCTTAACTTCAGTACCTCACCCACACGCAATCCTGAAGTAAGCAGGATTAGAAACACCATCTGGACGTCATAGGGCAGCACCGAACAAAAATAAGCCAGGTAATTATCAGATGGGATGTCGGATTTCTTTACCTTGGCTCTCCTGTTTGAAAACTTGAATTCGTTAATCCAGTTGCCAAGCTTCAAAAAATCACGGATATATCTTCGCAGGGTCTTGAGCTGGTTTGATTTCCAATCATCAGAATCATTAGAGTCAAGGTATGACTTGACGGAATCGAAATTTACTAGACTTCCAGCGTGTAAATGAAAGGATCTAATGATTGATTTGTGGTTGTCGATTGTTCCCTTGGCCAGTTTGAGCTCGTTTCTTGCAAATTGCTCATATTCTGAGATTTTTCCTTCATAGTCTATAATGCTTGTTTCACGATCCTCAACTATCTTGAAGTGTTTT
>JBQTHA010000005.1:0-16764 GCA_052390375.1 Nitrosopumilaceae archaeon | reverse complement strand
TGCATGACATGGGTCTTTCAACCGTGATTGGCAGTGTAAACAAAGATGCTACAGGAAAGCCTCTATCTTCAGCAATGAAAAGCTCAATTGAGCGACTTAGAACTTGGGATAGTAGAACTCAAGCTCACTCTTCATCGGATAGAAATCTCAGACAAGCACTAAATGAAATGGATAAGATTAAAGACAAACTTGCACTCACTAATGCAGTAATAGAAAAGGCTGCCTACATTTACAGAAAAGCTATGGAGAAAAAACTAATCAGAGGAAGATCAATTCATGGCTTAGTTGCTGCATGTGTATATGCAGCGTGTAGAAATACTGAAACTCCAAGAACATTAGATGATATTGCAAAAGGAATCAACATTAGAAGAAAAGATGTCGCAAGATGTTATAGACTAATCTTCAGAGAACTTGAATTAAAGATTCCAGTACCTGATCCTCTAAAAGGGGTCTCTAGAATTGCAAGTCTTGCAGAATTAAGTGAAAAAACCAAAAGAAAAGCTGTAGAGATTCTAAATAAAGCTCGAACGGTTGGTATGATTGCAGGTAAAGACCCGATGGGCATTGCTGCTGCTGCCTTGTACATTGCATGTATCAGCAATGGCGAAAATAAATCTCAAAAGGAAATCTCAATAGCATCAGGAGTCACTGAAGTAACTATTCGAAATAGATGTGCAGGTTTAAGAACAATTCTTGATACCTAGTCCACACTTAAGAAAATTCAGATATAGATCAGGTTCTTTTCTCTTTTTACATTAAGTGAACTATTTATTTTTTCAGATTCCTAGATACTAAGAATTTTTCAGGAATAAGAAATTTAAAATGATTTATGGAAAATTAAATAAAAAACTAGCTGAAAAATATCAATCTAAGCTTATCAATTGTTATGAGGATCTATAGCATATCATTAAACATGAAAACAGAAACAAGTGTAATGAAAAAGATGGTTCACGCATCTTTTAAGAAGGTAATCTCCTTTGATCTTCTCTTTCTAGGATTGGGAATACCTATAGGTGCTGGCATACTGGCTGCAATTCTATATCTATAGAATTGCTAATTTTTTTATATTGTAAAGTGATTTAGCAAAAATTTGAAATAAGAATTTTGAAATGCCTAATATTTTATGAATGTGGGTTAATTTAAAAAAATAGATTAGTTTTGTTATTAGTTGTCGTTTACCATCATAGTAATAGCTGACTGAATGTTGTTTATTTGTTTTATTTTATCTAATGCTAAACGGCGAATATTATCATCAGAGTCTGAAGTAATTTTGACTATAATATCATAAATTCCAAAAACTCCTTGTAATTCAAACTCAATTGATTTTTCGTCTTTTAGAATTTTTTTGATCTTTTCTATCACTTCTACTTCGTGATTAAGCGCCACATTTAACAAAAAATAAGCTGTGGGCATTTTATAATCACGTTTGACCTGCTATGCCCATCAAAGTAAGGGTGGACCTAATGTTGTCTATTTTACGAATTTTCCAGGTAATTGTTTCTCTTAGATCTTCTACTCTATCAGACTCTATTTTAGCTAGAATATCATATGCGCCAAAAATTCCATGTACCTCTTTTACTCCTTCTATTGATTTTAGTTTAGAGATTACAGATTCCTCAGTACCTAATTCACAATTCATCAGAACATATGCCTCTGCCATAATTAATTTAGGATTATTTGATATATAATATCGATCGTAATTTACCTACTCAGATACTGAATTTGGCAAAGTTTTGTACTTAATTTTGATGTTTTCTTTATTATATTCAATCAAATTCACCTAAGTTTGATTCAGATTCTCCAAAATTGCTTGTGGCAGGATTGATACAGCTAGGGGCATATACTTTCTGCAAATTTCCAAGTCGAACAAATTTTTAAAAATTATTTGTATGTTTTAGACACACATGGATATACTAACTAATTTGTGTAGAAAGATCAGTGACTGTTGGGCCCGCCTGCCAATCCTTTCGTGTAGCTGGACCATAGCTATTCCCTGCGGCCCGACTAGTCATTATTTTCTATTTATATCACAAAACAACGTATAATGTTCACAAAAATTAGTGATAAATGATTTTCGAGATTGAAATTAACTTACTTTACTAACATTACTGGACAAGGTACTTTTTGAGAGGTGGCCATTGCAACACTGCCAAACATCAATCGATTTGGGCCTCCTCTACCACGTGTTCCCATCACAATCAGATTCACTTTGTTTGATGATACAAACGATACAATGTTATCTACAATTGCAGACTCCATTAACATCTGAGTCTTTATTGGAATACCAAATTTTTGTGCTGCATTACGTAGTCGTTTAAAAGATTTTTCCATTACTTTTTTTTCTCATCATCTATTGTTGTTTGATGTTGTATGTGAGTAGATAATGGTGAACTATACATTATTGAAAGTACAGGTAAGATCTGCTCCATATTTTTTTGCCAGATCAAGAGCATAAACAAATGCTCTGTTTGAATATTGTGAATCATCATAAGGTACTAGTATATGCTTTATTGTAGAATCTACTTCTTGACAATAGTCTAAATCTCTACAAATAATCTGAAGTTTGGTTTCAGCCATGAATAGTTTAGATAAAAAAAGCTTAAAATCGTGTGTTCGTTTACTTTGGAAATATTATGAACATTGTTGATCATGAGACGAATTTATCATGCCTAGTTTTTCAATTCTCTTAAAATCAAATTTGAAAATTATATGTTGGTTTTAATAAAATTCCTATATTTTTCTTATTGCTGATAATGAAAATTTCTGAGAAAGGATATTGCGTCTTTTTATTCTTGGTAATTTCAATTGCGACTATGCCAGAAGTAATAGCAGAGGAAGAAGAAAACAAGGCAATAGTTCCTTATGGAGCCTATTCCCCAGTTTGTGCAAAGACTTCCAATTGTTATATTCCAAATAATATAGTAATTGATGAAGGGGATAAAATTATCTGGGTAAATGGGGATTATGCACCACATACTGTGACAAGCGGAAATCTCTGGTCTGGAAAAGATGGTTTATTTGAAAGTAAGATTTTGAATCATAATGATAGATTTGAATTTACATTTTCTGATTTTAAATCTGGAATTTATCCATATTATTGCATAATGCATCCATGGATGAAGGGATTAGTTTCTATTGCTGAACAACTTAATTTTATGGTGAGCTCAGAATCACATGGTTTCAGATAAACAATTTATAATTATTCTAATAATTGTTGGAGTTGGATCTCTTGGCATAATAATTGGAGTAGTTGGTCAAGGAAATGTTAGACATGTTCAAATTTTTTACCCAGAAAAGATTGAACAGACGGTTGCCTTTCATGATGTTGAGGGGGAAGTTAGACTAGTAGGGATATTAGGAGTTGATGGAAAAGAGAATCCTACTCTAATCATGCGAACAAGTTTTGCATATATTCTAACAGTAATCAACGATGGCAACACAGAACATCGATTATACATTGACGGTTTAGAAGTACAAACAGATCTCTTAAACCCAGGTGAAAAAGAAACCATTACAATTTTTCCTAAAGAAGAAGGAGTCTACAACTATTATGATAAAAGACAGACTCCAAAGTTGCTTGGTCAATTAAGGGCAGTAAGTGTTGTTCCAAGCGATGAGTTTGAAGGCATAATATGGGATTTAATCTGAACATGAAATGGCATTTTGAAGATTTTATTTATGGTTCAATTGATGGTGCTGTAACTACCTTTGCAGTTGTTGCAGGAGTAGTAGGTGCATCACTTTCTCCAAACATCATTTTGATACTTGGTTTTGCAAATATGTTTGCTGATGGGTTTTCAATGGCAGTTGCAAATTATCAGTCTTCAAAGGCTCAAAAAGAATATGTCGAAATGAAAAGAAAACGAGAAGAGTGGGAAATTGATAATTTACAAGAACAAGAAAAGCAAGAGATTCGTGATATTTATGCACAAAAAGGATTCAAAGATGAATTTTTAGAAGAGATAGTTCGAATGATTACTTCTCGAAGAAAGATTTGGGTCGATACAATGATGAAAGAAGAGCTTGGATTAATTGAGGATAAAAAAAGACCTTTAGATTCAGCATTAAGCACATTTATTGGTTTTAACATTATTGGATTAATTCCATTAATTCCATTTGTAGTATTTTTTGGATTGGGAATTAATGCTAATTCTGAAGCATTTTATTTTTCAGTAGCAACAACCGGCTCTGCATTCTTTATTGTAGGCATTATAAAAGGAAAGATTGTACAAAAATCACTTCTCAGATCAGGTCTCTACACTTTGATCATAGGGTCAATTGCTGCATCAGTTGCATATCAAGTAGGTTACGCGCTTAATCTTTTGATAAGATAGTGAATTCATAAAAGCATTAACAAGAGTTAATGTATTCTTTTATTGTATCAGCGGATTTGTGGAGCAAATCTAATTCGGATTTATCCAAATTTATTTCTTCAATTTTAGAGATTCCGTCTTTGTTTATTTGAGTAGGAATTCCTAAAGATACATCAGATATTCCATATTCGCCATTTAATAAAACAGAGACTGGTACGGAGATTTTTTCATTTTTTATTATTGCTTTTATGATATCAAATGTGTTTTTTGCTATCCCAAAAACCGAAGGTCCTTTGTACTCTCTTAATATTTTCCAGTAGAATATCAGATCACCTTTAATTTTATGAATCTGTTCTTCATCAAACATATCTAAAATTGGTTTGCCTTTCCATTTTGCAAGTGAAAAAATTGGCACCATAGAATCTCCATGTTCTCCCAAAACCAGTGCATTTTTAATTTCAGATTGGTTTGTATCAAGTTCTCTTGCGATTAGATACCTGAATCTACTTGAATCCAAGCTAGATGCCATACCCATTACTCTTTCTCGTGGTAAGCCTGATTCTTTTAGAAAAAGATAAGTAAGGACATCGACTGGATTAGAAATAATTAAAACTTTAGAGTTTGAAGCAAAATGTTTAATTTGATTTGCAATGTCCTTAATCATTTTAGATTGTTCTGAAAGTAATTCTACTCTATTTGCTGTGTATGTGCCAGTACTTGCACTGATTACTATTACTTCAGAGTCTTTAATTTCTGAATAGTCAGATCCAACAACAGTTATTGGGGAATTTTCTGGAATGGCATTTGAAATGTCTAAAGCCTGTCCCAATGCTTTTTCCTTGTGATGGTTAATCAAATGAATATCATCAAGAGAATTAGATACTGCAAGAAAGGCAATTGCCGATCCAACACGACCACTTCCAATAATGGAAATCAATTGATGACATAGAAAGCTTGAACAATTTAAGGCTATTACAGTTATCGTAATTGAGTATATGAAATGAAAACAAGTTTAGAATAATCGGAGGCATTACCTCAAATGGAGCATAGGTTTAGGGGCATATACAAATCAGAGGTAACGCTTCCTGTTTGTTTGTAGTCAGCATAATTAAAAATAATCTTGATTTTCAAAATTGATAAGATGCATTTAAAAAATTTACTCAGTAACGTTAAGATCCTGCTTTAAATGGCGAAATGCTTCTGTAAAAATGCACGGCAGTGCATTGCAATGTAATCCTTCTCATTATATTCAAAAGGCACTATATCAAAACCATGCAAACACTAGTTGTAGGAAGAAAAATCGATGAAGATGAACGAAAAGACGCCATTCTTCAAATAATATCTGACAAGTACTGCAGAGCAATTTTGGAGACAACCATGGATAAACCAAAGTCTGCTATGGAGATTAGTGCAGAAAGCAAAATACCAATTAGTACTGTCTACAGACGATTACAAAGTCTGCACGACAACAAGCTTTTGGGGATATCAGGCTCCATTAGTGATGACGGAAAAAAATACTTTCTATACAGAAGTAGGATAAAGGCAATTTCTTCATCGTTTAAAGGAGGTTTTGTAGAAATCGAAGTAGTTCCTAATCCAGTTCAGATAAGCTAGGGTTAGGAGTTTATTTTATTTCAAAGGTGATAATCATGTTTGAGAATCAAAATTCTGCTTTAAATCATTTAATTTATCAGAATAATCACATGCAGAAGTATACATCACCAGTAATCATAGTTGATCCAGAAGCATCAATCCATGATACATTGTTGCAAATGCAGACAAACTTTATCAAAAGAATAGTAGTGGCTTCAAAAAATAAACCTGTTGGAGTAGTAACTGAACGGGATATAAGCAAGTTTTTGGAACAAGATAAAACTGCAAAGGCTTTAGATGAAATTCCAATAAAATATGTAATGAAAAAAGATCCCATTGTAGTTCAGGATGTGATTGATGATCATCTTGAGCAGTGTGCTACGAGAATGGAGACATTCAATATAGGTTCTGTAATTCTTGTAAATGATTCTGGGGACCTAATTGGGATAGTAACTAAAACGGATATTACAAAAGATTATTCTAAGATTTATGGTGGGCAATACAAAGTAAAAAACTACATGACAAAAAAATTGATCACGTGTAGAAAAACTGATTCTCTACGATTTGCTCTAAACATGATTAATAAAAATAATATTTCTCGACTAGTTGTAACTGATAATAAAGGGAACACAGAGGGCATAATTACAACAAATAGTTTTCTTACACATAGTGACTATTTTTCAAAAGGAACAACAAGAACAAGAGATTATCTTCTTCCTCTAAAATCCCAAAATCTGCAGGTAAAAGATTTGTTAACTGAGTATTTGCTAACCATTGAAGAGAGTGAAGATTTAGCAAAAGCTGCAACGCTGATGATCAAAAATAAGATAAGTGGAATTCCAGTGGTAGATAGTAAAAAAAACCTTGTCGGAGTAATTGACAAGTCTGACATCGTAAGGGCTTTTAATTACGTAAAGACAGATAAAGAACTATCACAAAAATACGGCGATCTATATTGAGTGTCATAGATATGCTAAATGAACCAGTTTCAAAATATACTGATCACCGCATGACAACCATTGATAGTCATTTCAAGGTAAGTGATGCTGCAAAAGCCATGGTAGATTCTAAAGTTGAAAGCATTCTGGTATTTGAAAATAGTAGTGTAATTGGCATAGTTACTATAAAAGATATTTTTCGTGATGTTGTTGCAAAAGGAAAAGATCCAACTAAAGTGACACTAAAGGAAATTGCTCGCAGAACAATTATCAAGATTCACAATGATGCAAAAGTTAAAGATGCAATTGATTTGATGAATAAAAACGATATTCGAAGATTGATAGTAACAAACGAGGAAAGACCAATTGGAATCATTTCTCAAAAGACTGTTATTGGAAATCTAGGAAAGTTTGCCGCAGTATTACCTGAACTTGAAATTCCTGATAAAATAAGGTGCCCTTACTGTTCATCTCTATATGATGACAAAAAATCCCTCTCACGTCATATTGATGATATTCATATTGGTAAAGGCCTCTTTGAGGGAAATCTCGCCCAAGCAGGAAAGTTAGGTTCAATTAAGAGTGCAACAAATCCTAGGAGTCTATGAGGGCTTCTACTGTACATCGGAAAAAACATCTTCCAAAAAAAGAAAAAACACGCAGCATCACCTATAGGCTTCCAGAGAATCTTGTCGAAGAATTAGAAACAGAATCTATGGAAAAAAATATTTCTCACAATGTTCTAGTCAAACAAATTTTAGAAAAACATGTCCAATGGGATAGATATGCAGACAAGATTGGAATGATTCCAGTCCCCAAAAATATTCTTGATGAACTTGGTAAAGAAATGTCAGGGGAGGATATCGATAGCATCATAAAAGCAATGCTGCCAATGATTAAAGAATCTGTTCTTTTTATGAAGGGAAAATATGACTTGAAACGATGCATAGAGACATTAGAAGATTATATGAAGGCCTCTGGTATGAAATCTGACCACAGAATTGAGGGGGAACTGCACCACTTTATTGTACAACACGAACTTGGAGTAAAATGGTCACTACTTACTGAAAGATTGTTTAAGGAGATTTTTAATGAGTTTTTACCTAACCAAAATATAAAATGCCAAACAACTGAAAAGACGGTTATTGCAACAATTGCCCTTGGTTCAGACTTCAGTGAACACGATTACTAAATATTAAAAAATCATTGTACTTGGATTGATTTTTTCTTTTGTACTTGGGTAGGAGTAATTTTTGGTATTATTACATCCAAAACTCCGTCAGTCAGTTTTGCTTGTGCTTTATCTGAATGAACCTTTTCTGGAAGTGGAAGAGTTCTGTAATAAGAAACCTCACTTCTTTCACGCCTGAGAAAATTCTTTTTCTTCTCTTCAGATTCTTCTTTATGTTTTGCTGAAATCTCAATAGAATTATCTGTTACGTTCAAATCTATTTCATTTTTCTTGACGCCAGGAACATCCATCTTTATTCGTAGTTTATCACCCTCGTCTATTATATCGCATGTGCTTGGCACCATTTTTGGCATGGCAGGCATTGGCATTGATGGGAACTTGAAGGAGGGAAATGATGCAAAGCTTCTTTCTAAGTCTCTCCTAAAATTTTCAAATGTTCTATCTAAATCTGTCCAGCCTGAACCCCAAAATGGTGTCATTCCTTGTGCATTTGGTTTTGTAGGTTTTGTGGGTTTTTGTGCCATGAATAATTATCTGCAGAGTTATTTAATTAAGTAATGATGATTTCCAAAATTGATTTTCAGATTGACTCAATTAGACCAAGAGTCTCAATTTTTCTAATACTTGGTTTGAATCTTCTTTTTGCACGTTTAGATAATGTCCTAAGCATTTTTTTGCTTAGAGTTTCAAAAACTTTGCCTAAATCCCACCCAGACTCTTTGAAGATAAAAGGTGCATAGTGAGGGGTAATGATCAATATTGATATTTCATACATTCCTTCTTTTCTTTTATTACTTCCAGTACGCTGTTTTTTTATAGTTACTCTAGCTTCTTGTATTTCAGAGTAAACGTTTCGAATTTTTTTTAGTGTATTTGAAAATTTAGAGATAATTAAATCAACGTTTTTTTGTTCTTCTGGAATACCTACAACATACAATGGAATCTCGCTTTCAATTTTAGCAGCAAGCAGACTCAGTATGTCATTGTAAGTGATTATGCCTTGAAGCTTATCCCATAAAGAAACTAAGCAACAAGTTGTATCTGTATCAAGCATTATACGAATTATTGTATTGAGATTATCAGTTGGGGTGCACCGTGGAATTCTACTGCTACCAATATTTCCAATATTGGCACTAAATTTGCCAACCTTTGTCATCCCAATGGATCTTCGCCCTAGACTTTCAAGTGGATTTATTGTTTGAAGTATATGGAATGATGTCAAGACCTGCCTTACGGCATTTTTATCTATTACAGGTAGATGATCAATTCGTTTTGATAACATTAACTTTCTTGCAGTACCAATTGGGTCGTTTTACTTTATGGTAATTGGGTTTGGTGTAAGGATCAAATTTGCTTGTATCCATTTGTTGTCTTTTTTTGAAAGCAGTTCAAGTATACTCTTTGCAGTAACACACCCAATAATTTTGTTATTTTCAACTACAGGTACTGCCCTGACTCGATAATGTGCAATTATATTGGCAGCTTTTTGGATAAGGTCATTTCTAGTGAGAAAACGAATTGTGGATAGAAATGGGCTTATTTTCATATCAGCAATATCCTTTCCTGCAAGAAGAGCCCTAACATTTGTAGTTAAAACAGTGTCTCCGTCCATGCAAAAAACGTCATAGACATCATTGTTAGTGATGTCATGTATTACTCTAGAGACAGTTAATGAAGGATCAATTTCGATTGCAGGGCTAACAAGAGGGCCTACCTTGGAGTTGTAGATATCCTTCAAATGCTCATAAATTGTTTCAGTAATCAATTGTATATTATCCTAGATTACCAAGATAAGAATTTTGCATTAAAAGAAATGCTTGATTTTCAATTGTGATATTCATTAGTGAGATTCTTATTCACATATTTAATAAATAAAATGAAAATAATATCATGTTATTAAAAAAAGCCGGGTTAAATGATGTAATTGTTAAGAGGTCTATAACAGTAAAACCAACTACATCGCTCTTGGAAGCAAGAGATATTTTATTTAAACATAAAATTAGAAGGTTGATAGTTTTAGACGCAAAAGACAAACCTGTTGGAATTATTACTGAAAAAGATGTTGCAAAAACAGTTTACAGTATTGGTGGAAAATCCATTAAATTAGTTAAAGTTGGAGATTTTATGTCAAAAAATCTAGTTACAGTCAAAAAAAATGCTACAGTATATGATTGTGCCAAATTGATGAGTAACCGGAAAATTAGCTCAATAATAGTTCTTAATGAGAAAGGGGTTTTGGAGGGACTAGTAACAAAAACAGATCTAGTTTCAGTATTTTTAACTCAAGCAACCAAACCTTTGAAGATTTCTGATATTATGACTCGCAATGTAATTACTGTGACACCTTCGGATTCTGTTCTTTTAGTTGAAAGTTTGCTAATTAACAATAGAATTACAAGGATAGTAGTTGAGAGAAAAAGAAAACCTGTTGGAATTATTACTCATCGCAACTTTTTACCTGCCAAAATACCTCATTGGATTGCAGAAACTGCAGACCCACAAGAATTAGAGAGATACCAAAAAGGCCATCAACTACTGGAGTTGCAAACAAATCAGCTAAGCTATCTTCTTCCATTCAAAGCAGTTGATATAATGACATCAAATCCCATAACAGTAGATGCAAATGATGATGTATCAGTTGCTGCCCTTCTTATGATTCGCCATGACATAAGTGGCCTTCCCGTTGTTAGAAAATCATTACTGGTAGGAATAATTACAAAATCAGATATAGTAAATGCTATAGCTAAGCATTGACATTGATAAAGAATCGAAGTGACGCAGGGAAAAGGTTAGCAGATAAACTTGCAGAAATTGTTACCGGTAAGGAATCATTAATCCTTGCCATTCCACGTGGTGGAATAATTGTTGGTGAGGAAATTGCAAAAAAATTAGGATGTTCTTTGGATGTTATAATTTCAAAAAAAATTACGCCTCCAAGTTCTCCTGAGTATGCAATTGGTGCAATAACCCATGATGGAACTATCTACTATAGCCAATATTGGGATAAATTTTCGCATGAGCCAAATTTTGATAAAGAAGTTTATAAAAAAAAGTCTGAGGTTAAAAGAAGGTTAGAAGAGTACAGAGGAAGTGCCAATTACAAATTTGATAATAAGACTGTGATATTAGTAGACGATGGTATTGCAACTGGAGCAACGGTTTTTGTATTGTTAAAATGGCTTTCTGAAAAAAAAGTCAAACGAATAATTTTAGCTGTTCCAGTAATTCCGCTAAACACATACAAAGAAATGAAACCGCTAGTAGATTGCATAGTTACACTTGAAACCCCCGTTGAATTTTATGCTGTAGGTCAATTTTACGAAGAATTTGATCAAGTATCTGATGAAGAAGTAATGACAATACTTGACAAATTCAAAAAACCACAGACTGTAGATAATGGAATTAGTTAAATCCATCAAAAGAGTGTTTAGTAAATCATTTTGTAGTATTTGTCTTTCTGATGGAATATTAAGTAAATTTGACAGGCTGGAGGTTTGCTCATCTTGTTTGGAAAAGATTAAAGAAATAGAATCTGATGAACCTGTAAAAATTTCAAAAGAACAAACTGCGGGAGGTATAAAAGATGAACTTTAAAATTTTTACAGTCAGAATTGCTCTTGAGGAGAACCACTGTAAAAGATATAGACGTAATCGTGGTCTCCAAAACCTACTCCCTCAGATCTCATTCCTTTATCAACAAAATATGATTCTACTTTCTCGGCATCCTCAGGAGTGTTAGTATCCCAGTCTCGCCAACTATCTGGGTTTCCATGTTCATTTTCACTATCATCAGCATCATTTGCTGTACCTATTCTCCATTTGGAATATACTCCACCAGCCTCTGATGCCACAATTTCTTCTATTTCAGAAATAATCTCTGATACTTTCATGAAATACTATTTTTAAAATGCCCTTAAAATAGACTGTAGATTAAAATCAAAGGTGAAAATGGAATGATTTTTTGAAGATTTATTCTTCTGTTTCTTCGAATTCTTCGTCTTGTTCATATTCTTCCTTGAGGTCAAGTTGATGTGATCCATCTTTCATTTCTTCTTGTTCTGTTTTTTTC
The DNA here is from genome assembly GCA_052390375.1 of Nitrosopumilaceae archaeon. Lineage (GTDB taxonomy): Archaea > Thermoproteota > Nitrososphaeria > Nitrososphaerales > Nitrosopumilaceae > CSP1-1. The sequence continues at coordinate 4,659 of JBQTHA010000005.1, read as the reverse complement.
CATTTTTTTTCAAGTTCTTTTTTTGAATTTTTATTTGGCATGCTTTGGTAGTATCAATGACACATATTAGAAAGTTGTAGATTATCAAAATTGAAAATCATACAGTAATTAATGACTGAGGATTGGAGTGCTGTATCTTCCAGGGGTACAAAAATATTCCTAATCTTCTTTTTTATCATGAATCAAAATCATTGTTAAAGTATATTTGTAGAAAAGCTCATTTCCAATAGTGAGTTTCAGTTGCGAGAATTGTCAGCGAGTTAAATTGCCTTAATGAACAAAATCGTAGTAATTATGATGTGGAAAAAAATCCTCGTTCCTTTAGATGGTTCTAAAAACTCATTCAGGGGGCTAGATATGGCAATTTATCTTGCTAGGCAATGTGGTGCAACGTTAACAGGAATGTTTGTTCTGCCACGATCACCAGAGAAAGCATTTCGTCGATTACAAAATCCAGAAAAAGAGGTATTAAAAATTGCTGATAAAATTATGGAGAAAGCAAAACTGCGCTCAGCTCAAAATGGAATTGTTTTTAACAAAAAAGTTGATTTTGGAGATCCTGCTTATATGATAGTTAAATTTGCAAAATCCCTAAATTACGACATTATAGTAATCGGTGCAAGAGGACAAAGCGGCATAAAAGATATTTTTCTTGGTAGTGTATCAAATTATGTTCTCCATAAATCATCTGCTCCAGTAGTAATTGTAAAATAAATATGATCAGAAATAGAATTAAAAAGATTTTAGTTCCTTTAGACGGTACTAAAAATTCAATTCGAGGATTAGATAACGCTATATCTATTGCCAGGGCATGTCAGGCAACTATTACAGGGATATACATCATACCAATGTATCCTAGAAATCTGGCAGATGCAATTATTCCGTATTTTATTCAACCAGAAAAAGAGGCTAAGAAATTCATGAGAAGCGCTAAAATAATGGCTGCACAAAAAGGAATTCTTTTCAGATCAAAAATCACTCATGGAAGCCCCACATGTGAAATTCAAGAATTGGCAAATACTAAAAGATTTGATCTTGTAGTTATTGGTGCTCATGGCAGAGGTTCTCTAAAAGAAGCATTTCTTGGAAGTGTCTCAAATGCAATTGTTCATAAGTGCAAAATTCCAGTAATGGTAGTAAAATAGGAGAAAAAATGGCCTCAGAGATCTTATCGCGAATACTTGTCCCATATGATGGCTCTAAATATTCAAATCATGCCGTAAACAGAGCAATAGAGATTTCAAGAAAAGAGATGTCTCAGATCTATTTCATTAGTGTGGTAAATGTAGGTTACATTCAACCACCAGGCTCCCTTTTAGGGATGGTGAGTTCGTCCTCAGTAAATGCAATAAAGCGGTTAGCAGATTCTGCAAAAAAAGAGACAAGCCAAATGTTAGCTTCACAAGTTTCAAAATGCAGGAGCAAGGGAATAAAGGCAGAGTCCAAAGTAGCATCAGGGAACATTGTCGATGAGATTTTAAAGTTTGCAAAACAAAAGAAGATCACATTAATCATTATTGGAAGCCAAGGGCTTCATGGAATAAAGAAGATCAAGGCCTTAGGAAGTACCAGTAGAAAAGTTTCAGAGTTTGCCAGCTGTCCAGTCTTGATAGTTAGATAAATGAGATAAATAGAGGAGTTTTCAAAAATACAATCGAAATAATGTGGGTAAATGGGCTGAATATCTGATTTCTGAGGTTCGATATAGTCCTGAGCATAAACGTATCCTACAAGTAAAACAGCACAAGGACCTTGATGGAGAGGTTAGCGAAGGGGAAATCGTTGAACGAGATGTTGTTTCATCTAACATAAAAAAAGGTATAACATACATGACCATCCATAATGGATCATCAGCAACTTGGAAAAGAGGAGACATGGTAAGAGCGTTCAAAGTTGATGGAGATTATTATATTCGCGTAGATAAGAATAAGGTAAATCTGGATAACTTGGGAATGCTAAACGAATTCTAAATTTTTCAATTCAATTCTGTGGTATTTAACTGGGGATGAATTTTCAAAAGTGAAAATTATCATTGTTCTTTATATCATGTATTACAACAATATAACTAATGGCTGGAAAAATTAGCAACATCTTAGTAGCAATCGATGGTTCACAAAATGCAATGCGAGGGCTAGATAAAGCAATAGATATTGCAAAGGGTTCAGGGGCTACTATTACAGCTCTTTTTGTATTTCAGTTACCATGGAAAGCTGGATTAAAATTCACAAAATCAATGGAAAAAGAGGCACAGGCCAAGGCAACTCATGCAATTGGCATCGCACGGCAGAAAGTAGAAAGAAATGGGATCATATTCAAATGGAAAACTGCTGGTGGAAAACCTGGTGATGCAATACTTAATGTGGCAAAAGGCAGTAGAGCTGATATCATGGTAATTGGTGCACGTGGTCTTGGTGTTGCAAAAGAAAAGTTTTTTGGCAGTACATCAAATTATGTAATACATAAAGCAATTAGACCTGTTTTAGTAGTCAAGTAAATTAATCGACCAATCTGAAATAAGAAATAATTTTTATCTTTTTATTATGCTTCTTCGCCTGTGAAATGCGCCACACTATCTAAAACTAGAACAATTTTATCTTTAGGTACATGGAATAATTTTTTTGTTTCATTTGAAGATTCTATTAACATTTTAGAATATGGATCATGCATTGCTTTGTAGGAAACTCCTCTTTCTGAAATTCCTTGCAACCAGTGGGTGCATTGAATAAGTTCCATGTGTTGAAACTTTATTGTGTGACATGAATAGACCAGTTGAGATCACCTAGATGATTTTGTGTCTTTTATCCTCAATAGAATTTGATCACAAATATTTCGCATGCTAGAATCCGAGCCAATGCTACAAATTTTAACGATATCGGTAGTAGTGATGATTCCAATTACTTTGTTTCCTTTATGTACAGGTAATTTGTGAACTCCTTTTTGTTTCATCTTTTCAGCAGCCTCCCAAACCGTTTCTTCGGATTCAATCATAACAAGGGGAGAAGACATTACCTCTGATACGTGAGTTGACATGGCCTTATTTTTTGCAGCAATTCTTTTTACAAAATCCCTTTCGGTCAATATTCCTGAAGGAATATTGTTTTTTGTTATAATTATACAACCTACATTGGCGTCATCCATCATACAAGCTGCATCCTTAACTGTCATAGAAGAATCAATAGAAATGACGTTTGTTTTCATAACATCCTTCACAAATGTGTGTGCCATAGAATTTTTTTTACATGTACTAATTTAAAAACAAACCTTGATTATCAAAGTTAAAAGTGATAATTTGTTTCATAAATGCCTGGTTATCAACCATCTTTTTATTATAGAAATAAACTAGAAAACCCATGGAAATGGCTTATCTTCTTATCCAGTGCGATATGGGTGCTGAAGTCGATATCATTAAGAAATTAACAAAAATACCAGAGGTAAAAGAGGTAAGAGGAACCTATGGAGTTTATGACATTTTTGCAAAGCTAGAGTCAGACTCTAGGGAGAAATTAGATGAGATATTGACTAACAATATCCGCAAAATTCCAAAAATTCGCTCAACCAACACGCTATCTCCAATATTATCCCAAGGCGGAAAGTAATTTTATTTTATAATCATTTTTCTCAAATGGCTTTAGAGTCCTTTTCTTTAGTAAATATGTCAAATGCATTATCAATAGTTGATACAAAAATTTTGCCATCCCCCTTTGAACCACTATAAGCTGCTTGTGAAATTGCAGATACAATAGAATCCACTTTAGAATCATCAACAACTGTAACTATAGTATCAACTGCGTTGTATTGAATCTCTTCTCCTTTTTTTCCACCGATTCTTGGTCTTTCCCCAGCACCTCTGCCCAATGATCTGGTTACAGTCAGACCCCCTACCCCTTGATTGACTAGAGCATCAATTACTGCTTTTTGTTTATCATTTTGAATAACTGCTTCAATTTTTTTCATGATTATACAGATTATCTCAAAGTGTGTGTATTCCTTTTTCTTGAGTGCAGATGTCAGTTGATTCTTCAATGTTTGTAATGAAGATTTTTCCGTCTCCCTTTGTTCTGCTACATGCAGTTTTTGCTATTTTTTCCATTATATCATCTGCTTTTTCATCATCTACTACTACAATCACTATATTTTTAGAATAATATTCACCAACTAGGGGAGGCTCAGCAGCACCCTGACCTTTTCCATCAAGTACAGTAAATCCACCCACACCTGCTTTTCGTAATACCTTTACTACGGCTTCTAACATATTTGGTTGGATTATTGCCTCAATTCTTTTCATGTTTTAATATGCATCACGAATCCTTTAAAACTCTACACAGATTCTCGTCGGTGATTTTCAGGCATGAAATTGTGGATCCTCCTCAAATAGGTCTAAATCTAATTTACCGTGAATTAAATGGGAAAAGAGCCAAAAAAAATTCGCGTTAAAGACATTATGACTAAAGCAGTCATCTCAGTAGATGCGACAGTCAATGTAAATGACGCAGCAAAAATGATGGAAGATGCTAAAGTTGGCGCAATAATAGTTATGGAAAATAATACCCCAGTGGGAATAATCACAGATCGTGATTTTGCAGTACAAATTGTGGCCCATGCTTATCCCATAACAACTCCTGTGAAGAAAATAATGTCACATCCTCTTATCGGCGTTGA
>JBQTHA010000004.1:0-4095 GCA_052390375.1 Nitrosopumilaceae archaeon | reverse complement strand
AGGCTAAAGAAAAAAAAGATGTCATTTTGTTGGATAATCGAGAGAGATTAAATTTCTTAGAACAACATATTCCTGGTGCAGTTAACATTCCATATAGAACTCTTGGTACATCAGAGAAAATTTTACGTCCAAAAGAAGAAATGAAAAGATTGCTTGAAAATAGAGGAATCAAACCAGATGCTGAGATAATAACATATTGTGGTAGTGTTGGCACACTCTCTGGATTGGCGTATTATGCTTTAAAATCAATCAACCTTCCAAATGTAAAATTGTATGTTCGTTCATTTAAGGAATGGAAAAATCTGAACAAACCAATTGACAAACAAGAAAATGCACACTATTGGGATCTTTCTGCTGAATAAATATCAAAACTTAGTTCTGGGCTACCTCGCTGCGTAACTTTTGGGTTACTGTAGCCTCAATATCATCAAAAACATCTAACATTTTCTTCTTATTTTCATGTAAATAGTCAATCCCCCTATCCTTTAGTCTAATCTTCCATAGCCTAATTTCTCTATGACTTTCAAAAAACTGGTCTATCATTTGCTGACCATATTTTGTTGAATCAATAAATAAATCAAAATTATCAATTGTTTTTTCAATATCTTCTTCCTTGATAGATGATTTCACAGTTTGAATCGCTTGACTAATTTCTTTTAGATTTTTTATCGTAGTCGGTAATCTTTTCTGTGTTATTCCAAGCAATCCTCTCTTTTCAGCACCAACTTTTTTTGCCATTTCTGGAGTAAGATCATAAGTGTCTATTTTACTAAACCCTTGCTGTTTTTGATGTTTAACAACAAGCCCTTTTTCAATTAATTTTGAAAGTGCATCTAGCGCATCAGCCTTATCAAGGAAAGTAGTCCATACCATCGAGCCAATTGTATGATACCCTTGTCTGATAGACTCTAAAACAACAATTTCAACAATTCGTTTAAAACCTTCTTCTACACGGACATTTACAAAATCTTTGTCCTTAACAGCTCTTTTGGCATTTTTTACATCAATCTCTATTGCTCGCTTGAGTGCCTCTATTGATTCAGGTATTTGATTTAAAAGAGAAAGAAAACATGCCTTGTTATACCATGCCATGCCAAAGGTTGGTTCAGACTCAATTGATTTTTCAACAGAGTCAAGTGCCTTTGCATAGTTTTTTTGTTCATAATGTACCAAAGCTTTTAAATTCCAAGCTTCTGCATTTGTTACGTCGATATCTAAAATCTTATCATAAACTCTCAAAGCATCTAAATGATCATCTAAATGAAATCTTGCATAGCCTAATTTTAAAAGGGCATCAACATTATCTGGATCTATTCTTAAAACTTGTTCAAAGACTTGTGCAGCATCTTCAAGCTTTTCATCAGCCATTAAATTAACGCCTTTTTTAAAAAGTTTATTTCTATTATAATCAGCATCAGTGAGACTAGTTTCTTCTTTTTTTTCTTCTGGTTTCTTTTTGAAGGGTTTATTCATATAGATTACTTTAACGAATTTTCTCTAGATAAATACTATTCCTAAAATTTTCCTAATTCTACCACTGATCTCACTCTTTTTCAAATGGTAAATACAAAAATACTTCATAATTCCACCTTCGGTAGTGTCTACTAGCCCTAAAATCGAGATTCAAGGAACTTCTCCTTTCAAACTACCTTCGGGGGTTTTTGAGGTCCAAATAGCAATTTCTGATCAAAAACCTTCTGAAAAAAGCCTAACTGAAAAAAATTTTCCAACTCTATGGAAAGACGATTTTCATTTAAAAGTACAAGACCGTAAATTTACCGAAATTTTAGGAAGTAGTGAAAATCCATTACCCCAATCCGTATTAGACTCTGATTCTGTCTGGGTGATAGTTTCAGATCAGTTTTCCTCTTTAAATTCAGTTTTCGATGTCCAAATTTCCAAAACCCCAACACGTAAACCTGCAAAATCTAAGATTGAAACTCCATCCAGAGAACCTGATTTTAGAACCCCTGCAAAAATTCAGAAAGAAACAGTTTCCCCTCGTGATGAATATGGTATTCCAATAGAACGTTCTCGTACAACATCAGGTCAATTAGGTGATAAAGGAAGAACAGGTCCTCCAGGTCCACAAGGTGATCAAGGTCCTCCCGGTCCTGAAGGCCACCCTGGTGACAAAGGAGACACAGGCCCCCCTGGTGACAAAGGAGACAAAGGTCCAACTGGACCTAGAGGCGATAAAGGTGACAAGGGGCTAACTGGAGATAAGGGAGATAAAGGAGACAAAGGCCCTCCAGGTTTTCCTGGCGAGAAAGGTGACAAAGGTGTACAGGGTTCTCCAGGTGATAAAGGAGACAAGGGTACTACAGGTGAACGGGGGCCCAGGGGTCCAGCTGGAGATAAAGGTCCAACCGGAGAACAGGGTTCTCCAGGTGAAAAAGGAAGAACAGGAGATCCTGGGATAGAAGGTGATAAAGGAACTCAAGGACCTCAAGGAAAACCTGGTGATAAAGGATTAACAGGAGTTCCTGGAACTCCAGGAGAGAAAGGTGATAAAGGCCCACCAGGTACTCAAGGAGAAAAAGGTCTTACTGGTCCATCCGGTCCTCCAGGCGATAAGGGTCCAATAGGCCCACAGGGTCCACAGGGTCCAAGAGGACAAGCAGGTCCACCAGGAGAAAAAGGCCCAATCGGTCCTCAAGGAATACAAGGTCCTCAAGGAGAAAGAGGTCCAGCAGGTACTCCAGGTCCACAAGGTGAACAAGGTACAAGAGGAGAACAAGGTCCGCCAGGAGCAATAGGTCCTAGGGGTCCTCCAGGTCCACCAGGAGAAAAAGGTGCTGCTGGAATGTCAGAGGAAAATAAAGTACTGTTTAAGGAACTATTGCAAATACTAACTTCAAAAAATATCATTACTACACAAGAACAAATCAAATTGATGAGTTACCTGTATTAGTAATATGTTCAAATATGATTAAGAACTGAGTAATGTTTGATGAGTCAAAAGCCAAATAAAATCGAATTTAAAATGCTGGATTACGAAAGATTAGAAAATGAATTTGTATCATTCAAACTTGAAGATGGAACAATTGTAAAAGTAAAAGTTGATTTAGATCGAGTAGGAATTGCTACCAATTATAATAATCCAGATGGAACTCCTCACTATGCCATCAATACATCAGTAAAATTATCCATAATCCCAAACGATAGAAAATTCTCTGTCGAGAAAACTTCCATAAAAGGAACGCAATCTTCTCCACCCTCACAAATGTTTAGTTGATTATTCTTTAGCATTCAGACTAGTATACACTTTCAGCTGATGGACGTCTACCTTGTAACCATGTTATTTGTCCACAAATTGTACATTTGTATTGTCTTCTACGTTTGTAGGTTGGAATTTTTGGTTGAAAAATGATCTCTTGTTTGGTTTTTGCAATACAAAACTTACACCATCTATTCTCAAAATCTTTTTCTACATCATCATTATTTTTGGCCATGCTACATTTTTTCTTACATTTCACGTGATTTGATTATAGTTAATACATCTTCATCTTCTAATACATGATTAATCCCAACCCTTTGACCACCAAATTTCACACTTTTTCCCCAAACCATCCCATACCTGAATTGTTTTTTCATATTACGATGTAGTTTGTTACAAATATCTAGCACTGTGGAACTCTCTCTTGTAATAAGTGGTTCTTTGAAATCGGTTTCCCCACCTTTTGGCTTCATATAAATTCTCATGAACCTAAGTTTCTCGTATATCTTTTCTTTGAGAATATCAATATTTTTGTTTGAATCAGCAGATACTGTGATGAATTCTGATTTAATTTTTGATTTTAAATCATTTAGAAATTCATCATCTACCAAGTCGATTTTGTTAATTAGCGTAAGAGAATTAGCATAGGTTTTACTGCCTGATAAAAAATCAACAATTTGATCCGACTCTACATCTTCTCTTATTACAACTCTTGCGCTGGTTATTCCGTAAACATGAAGAATATCTTTTAGAAGTTTTTCAGATATTTTAGTTAATTTGACTTGTTGAGCTATTGAAATTCCTCCAATCCCGCTTTGCTCTATGATGATATTTGGAGGTTTTTGATTTAATCGTATTCCTATATTGGCTAACTC
>JBQTHA010000003.1:0-13185 GCA_052390375.1 Nitrosopumilaceae archaeon | reverse complement strand
ATATGATGTCCCATCATGTCAGTATGTGCATGTCCAGTTTCTTGAAAGACAACATCACCATTTTGTGTTGCAGTAATTTCATAGTTGACATGTACTTGATTGAATTCAAGATCAACTTGCATTCCATTATCAGTTGCTAAGTCAGTTATAGTTACCATTACTTCATCTTCTCCGTGTTCTTCTCCTGCAGCTTCTACGATAACTTCACCTGTCATCCATGGGTGTACCATACAGAAGTATGGGTATGTACCATGTTCATCAAGTGTGTCAACAGAGAAAGTAGTTCCTGCCATGAATAGGCTGCTATCAAAGTTTCCGTCAGGTCCGTCTTTAGCTGTTCCACTGGTTACAGTGTGTGCAGCAGAGTCATCATGTGACCATGTGACTTCCCCACCTGGATCTATCGTAACTGTGTATGGAAGATAACATTCCTTAGTTACCTCACATCCTGGGACAGAGGAACCTGATGCTATGCTAACAGATGCTGTTGCATGATCTGCAAAAGCTGTTGGTGCAGTTGCAGCAATTCCTACTACAAATGCAAAAAGAACAAAGATTGAGCTTATAGCTATAGTCTTCATTGGCCTTGATTCTTTTGGGGGTACATAAAAACCTCACTGGGATTCTCTATTCTAATACTAACTAATTTCTTCGAAGTTTATACCATTTTGTTATGGCTACTGCTGGAATGGCAAAATACATTCCAACATTTAACAAAATCAAACTTATTCCATATCCTAACATTTCTTCTTCTGAGTCAATATCTGCATAGCTAAGAACTGACAGGGAGGTCAACAGGGGTGTCAATACTATTTTTACAGTATCTCTGAAAAAACTATTTTCCCGTTCATAATCTGCTATTGCTGGCGAAAATGAATAATAAAATTCGTTAAAGCTTGTCATAAACAATTTTCCAGATTCTGTGTTTAACACAACATTATCACGTAACTCTCGTAATTGTTGTACATGTGGAGATAGCTCAGAACCAAAAGTGGCTGTTGCAATCAAGCAACCCCCACCATCTATTTTTGATCCATTACCTGATGGTTGAGCGTCTGTAATTGGTATGCTAAATGTTACAACTTCTACTGGCATTGGTTGGAAAAGAATCCCTTCAATTTCAATTATCCCAAAGTATGTGCCAGATTCTATAGTCTCAACAGGAATTATAACTGAACCTTCAGATGTATGGATTAAATCAGTTGGGCCAAAAACATTTTCCCCATCTCTCTGTAAAGTGAATTTATAATCAATATGTTCTTGGATTTTTTCTGTCTTTGGATTTATAAAATCAATTTGGAATTTAGTAACTCCACCAGCAACTGGTTTTTCTGGCATTGTTGTAATTCCAACATTAAGAGTTTTTTTATCACTTGATAAAACTTGGTTATAGTCTTGTGCGAATGCTGGAAATAATATCAGCGGCATCAAAAGTAAAATGGCTAGAAATTTCAACAAGTTTGAATTTTTTTAATAGCTATAAAAATCATCCACTAAAATATCAATTGATAATCAAAATTAATTTATCCGCATCTGAGAATTCTATAGCAGCTTTAAATAAGGAAATCGAACTAATTGAGATAGTTGTCCTCTGCATTACCACTAATTTTTGCATTAATTGGAATTTTCTCAGCTCCGCAATTAGTTAATGAAGTATTTGGACACGGCTTAGGGGGAGACATGGCACCACCAATTAGTTTTGCTGGAATGCAAGTCACAGTAAGTACTCAACTAGATCCTGCAGATATTACCGTTGGAGAAGTCAAGAGTGCAAACATGGCTGTAAGATTTTTTGATAAATTAACTGACAAGAACTTCGATCAAGTTACTTATCGAGTAGAAATCTGGCGAAGTGGAGATTTGTTAGCAAGAAATTTGTTTTTTGATACAGATGGAGAACTTAATGTTGAATTAAAACCAAAAACAGATTGTAAAGAAATAAGATTAATTGATTGTACTACTTATGGCGGTTCTGAACATGTAAGTTCCCCAGGTGCTTTGTATGTTTATGGAAATGGAAGACCGACAATTACTGGCCCTATTTTTGATAAGGGTGGATTGTATAATATACGAGTTGATATTGAGGGTGCAACTAGTCCCCGAACCCAAGTTGCACAACTTTTAAGCTTTGATACTTTCGTAAGTGTTGCACAAGAACAGGATTTTCTTATTCAATCTGCACAAGCTCAAGAAATTCCAGTAGTTGTTAAAACCTATTATGATGAGGTTAAAGATTTCAAATTCCAAAACTCAGATAATTCTATTTCATTTGATATGAATTTTGACTGGGCTCCAGATTATATTAATTTAGTACAAGTAGTACATGAAGAAATTCGTGTTCCAAAAAGTTTTGCTCCATATGCTGAGGGAAAACATTTCAAAGGTTATGTTGATGGTGTAGAAGTTGATAGTAGAGTCTTATTGCTTGATCCTTACTCCATTGAAGATACAAACATAATTCATTTCCTTGTATCTGGTTCAGAATTACAAAGAATTAATGATAAATTAGGTTCATCTCATCATAACAAAGGAACAATGGAATTTAATTTAGTTCCTCAAAATGAAGTTGTAAAAAACTCTATGGAATTTTATCTTGTAAATAAAGATACTCTTGCAAAAGTTGGAACTACTGTGAAGACTTCTTGGGATAGTTCTTCTGGTGTCAATGATGAAATTCCATTTGAAATTGCTTTCTTTGATGAAAACAAAAATCTTTTGAAGGATATTCATTATGGTTTTTATTTAATTGATCAAAATAATAAAATAATATTTCAAAATGTTGGAAGTGATTCTAACATGCCAGGAATTCTAGCTTCTGAAGGACTAGATATTCAAAGAGTAAAGATTCCCTCTCAACAAACCTATCGTATTGATATTGCAGTTTTTGGTCAGGGAATTACCTATGATGCCAAATACGCAGGAATTGGTTCAGGTCTAATTGAAGTGGGACCTAGTGGCCTTAAACCATCAAGCAATAATCTCCAACCATCATCCAAAATTTCAATTCCTGATTGGGTTCGAAATAATGCAGGCTGGTGGTCAGATGGAGCAATTACAGATAATGACTTTGCTTCTGGAATCGAATTCATGATTAAGGAGAGTATTATCAAAGTTCCACCTGTAACTAGTGGAGTACCCCAAAACGCAGTAATCCCTGAATGGGTTAGAAATAATGCGGGTTGGTGGTCAGAAGGACTAATTTCTGATGAGGACTTTGCAAATGGAATTCAATATCTGATTCAGCAAGGAATAATCTCCGTCTAGTTTTTTTGAAATACTATTATACAAATTTTCAATAAGCAAAGTCATTCATGCTTCCACTTCGGGATGAAAATCCCCACCCAACATGGTTCAAACCAAAGCTGACAATCCTTCTCATTATTATCAATGTGATAATCTTTTTCTATGAAGTTGTATTTACAGGCCAATTTTGGGAATTCTCAAATCAGCAAGCTGGAACATTATTCTTTGAATGGGGAGCTGTACCTACGTGCATTACTGGTTCTAGCTATATCACTCAACCAGGAATACAAATTCCATGTCCTGACATGCCATATGTTTCATTGTTAAGCTCGATGTTTCTTCATGGTGGATTAATGCATTTAGGTGGCAACATGTTATTTCTATGGATTTTTGGTGATAACATTGAATTCAAATTTGGTAGAGCAAAGTTTCTTGGAATTTATCTTTTCTGGGGAATCGTAGCAGGCTTAGCTCACATAGTAATTGATCCATTAAGCTCTACTCCAGCAGTTGGAGCATCAGGAGCAATCTCTGGTGTTTTAGGAGCATATCTCATACTATCTCCAAGATCTAAAATTATGACTTTCATGATGCTCGGATTTTTTTGGAGAATGATTCACATACAAGCAAAATGGTTTTTGCCATTTTGGCTTATCTTTCAAAATTTACTTCCGTTCTTTATTGGTGGTTTTGGTATTGCTGGAGGAGGAGTAGCATACATGGCGCATATTGGTGGTTTTCTAATAGGATTAGCTACTGGATATTTATACAAAAAAACACATAGTTCTGAATTTACTTATGGTACACGATATGGTTGGAAAGAAGATCGTTAATTTCTTCTTTAAGGAATAAATCAAAGGTATTTCAGAACAATTCATGCCTCTAATAACAGTCTCACTATATCCTGGCAGAACTCAACAACAAAAAGACGATTATGTAAAAGCAATCACAAAGTCCGCAGTTGAGATTCTAAAGACCAAAGAAAATCATGTAATAGTGGTTTTTGACGAAAAACCGAAAGAAAATTGGTTTATGGCAGGAAAACAACTCTAATTCATCTTTTTATTTTTACATAAAATGTTTAAACTAAAATTAGATTCAAATTCAACACTAGGTTACAGAAATAATATCAATTTCATTATAATTATTACAACGCGAGTTAAGATTTCTAATTATTTTTATCAGTTAAACAAGTTATGTATGTCAGGCATATTATAATAAGTCATAAATACAATTAAACCCCATATGTTTCTAAATCTTAATAGTATATTTTTACAATTAACTCCAAACATGGATATTCCAACACTGGCAATCATTATTAGCTCCATCACTGCTACGATTTTTATAATCACACTTTTGTTGACTTGGAAAAATATTAGAGAAAACACAAAGGCAACATATTCTCAACTATTACGAGAATTCCACGAAGATCTTACAAATAGACTAGACAAAAATTCAATTCTTAAAACTACTGAAGATTGTCAGAGATATGCAAATGATTATTTGAATACTGTAGATCAAATTGCTTTCCTAGACATACACAAAAAAATCCCTATTGGGATTGCTAAATATCTTAACAGATTCTTTGCGTATGGTTTGATAATAATTGATTGGTATGATCATATGGTAGGAGAAGATTTTAATCAGACAGCCAAAAAAAACTGGCCAAACTATTTTCTTTATTGCCAAAAATATGGCATAACCCCCAATCCTGATGATAAACTCCCAAAGATAATGTTGGATTACAATTTATTGCAAGAAAAAGAGTCAAGATCTTAGAACCTTTTTACAACAAACAATATTCAAACAAAAACTTCTGTCATATACGTCTAAACACTTACAGCCTTCTCAAAAATACAATTAACCTACAACATCTGTTCGTAGTTGACCACACGCAGCTGAGATCTCCGACCCTTTTTCCACTCTAACAGTGCAGTTCACACCCGCCTCGACTAATATTCGTTCAAATTCAATGACATTTCGTCGAGATGGACGTTGAAAATCACTGGCTGTTGGGTTTATTGGAATTAAATTCACATGAGAACCATTACCATGCAATAGATCCGCAAGCTCCGTTGCAATCTCTGGGGAGTCGTTAATACCTTCAATTAGAGCATATTCAAATGTAACACGTCGTCCCGTCTTCTTGAAATAACGTCTTCCTGCAGAGATCAAATCATCTACAGAATATGGTCCTGCAGTAGGTACTAGTATCTTACGTAGTTTGTCATTTGGTGCATGTAGTGAGATAGCAAGTCCAATCTGAAGATCCTCATCGGCAAGACGGTCTATCCCAGCGATGATACCTATTGTAGAAATAGTAATGTGTCGTTGTCCGATTCCAAAGCCTCGATTATGTGTCAATAAACGAATAGCTCGTATCGTCTCATCATAATTTGCCAGTGGTTCACCCATTCCCATAAAGACCAAGTTAGTGACATGTTCCCCTCGTTCTTGAAGAAGACGAGCAAAGTGTATAACCTGTGCAACAATTTCTTCGGCCTTTATGTTTCGTTTAAATCCCATTTGTCCAGTAGCACAAAATATGCAACCCATTGCACAACCAACTTGTGTTGAAACACAGATAGTTGACCTAGGATGACCATTGATCTTTGATGGTGTATACTGTATCAGAACTGTTTCAACAGGAGTCCCATCTACAAGATTGAGAAGTAATTTTGTCGTATCCCCATCTTCACTTACAATACGTTTGACTTCATTTGCAGAACCAATCGTATATCCTTCTGCAACTAGTGTATCTCGGAACGTTGTAGGAAGCTGCCGCAGTTCAGATATGTCCTTTGGAAATTTGTTGTATATGGGATAAAGAATCTGATCTGCACGATAACGCGGTTGTCCCAGTTCCATAACCATCTTTTCCATTTCTTCTGGTAGTAAGCGGTAAAGATCTGTCATAATATGATCATTTTTTCTTTATAATTTTTATCATAAAGTCCATACAAAGTTTGAAGCAAGGGTTATTTGAAGATAAACCAATCTTATTCGAGAAATTAAAAATACAAAAAGGATAAAATAATGAATTTAGTACATTCAATATAGGAAATGAAATTTTAAAGGATATTTTCGCATGTTTTACAATATATCTATGAAATTCATTATCGGATTCTGTTCTAATTTCGCTAAAACACTTTACCATAATCTTTTATTTTAATTGTTTTTACAAAACTTATGTCAAAGATTGCTTTAGTACAGTTCAAAGCTTCAACAGATAAAAATCAAAATCTTAAACGAATTTTAAATTACATAGAAAAGGCATCAAAGTGTGGTGCAGAACTTTGTGCGTTTCCAGAGTTTATGATGTTTTACACTACTTCTTCACAAAGCCCAGCAAAGCTTGCAGCATTAGCTGAAACCATTAACGGACCATTTGTAAGATCAGTCGCAAACGCTGCTAAACAAAACTCTATTCAAGTTGTAGGAACATTTTATGAAAAAAGTAAGAAGAAAAACCATGTATATGATACATCTTTTCTTGTTACCAAGTCAGGAAAAGTAATCTCTACATACAGAAAAATACACCTCTATGATGCGTTAGGATTTAGAGAATCTAGCAAAATGACTCCAGGTTCAAAAATTTCATTACCAACACGAACTAGTATAGGAAAACTAGGCATGCTCATTTGTTATGATTTAAGATTTCCTGAAATGTCACGTAGTCTTGCATCTGCTGGTTCAGAGATCTTAGTAGCACCTTCGGCATGGGTTCAAGGTAAAATGAAAGAGGAGCACTGGATAACCATAAACAAAACTCGTGCAATAGAAAATGGTTGTTATGTTATTGCTCCTGACCAAGTTGGAAACATTTACTGTGGACGTAGTATTGTAGTAGACCCATTTGGAAAAATATTACTTGATATGAAAAAAAGACAAGGAATTGGAATAGTCAACATCTCTCTTGATAAAGTAAAACAAACAAGAAGAATGTTACCTCTTCTTAAGAACAGAAGGACGGATCTTTATTCAAACTTTAAGATTTCTACTTTGGCATCCCATGTTTGAACATTGTCTAGTCCATTTTTGCTTTCTATTATATCGAAATATTATAATTGGCCACGAACAAAAGTTACATGGAATCTTTGTTGCACGTAACTTTGCCTTTTGTAAAAGAGGTGATGAGGCGTTACACCCATTATAATAATTGGAGCAACCGAGAAACCGCTTCTTTGTTTTATAGGATCTAATTACCATTAATTCTCCTATATGACATTCTGGACATTTTACTAGTCCATTTTGAGGCGAATTTGTTCCTAAAATTATATACATTTTTTTCTTTGAAGACCAAGATAGGTATCCATTATTATCAAAATATTGTTTAATTTCGTTTTTTAAAACTACTACTTTGTTTTTTGTTGGCGTGATAACATTTCTTGAAGCAAGAACATTTTTACTTTTCAAAATTTGTATTATATTTTTTTGCAAAACCATTGTCTTCTTTGTTTAAACCATCTTAATGAAAACGTATGAACAATTTTTATAGGGATTCTTGTCAGTGTCTTTTGTGGAAAAGGTTTGTGTTATAGGTGCTGGTAGCACAAAATATGGAAAACTTGCTGATAGTATTTCTGATATTACTATTCAAGCATCAGTTGAAGCTATTAATAGCGCAGGAATTGACCCAAAAGAAATCAAGGCTGGTTACATTTCCAACGTTTTTGGTGTAGCTGATAAACAAGTTCACCTAGGACCAGTTGTGATGAGTAATCTTGGAATATCTGAACGACCATCGTTGTCAATTGAATCTGCATGTGGAAGTGGATCTGTTTCATTTAGAGAAGCATTTGCAAATGTTGCTGCTGGATTTTATGATGTAGTTTTAGTAACAGGTGTAGAAAAAGTAACACATACTGGAACTGAATGGACCACAACTTATTTTTCTTATTGTTCAGATTTTTTTTATGAGGGACAGGCAGGTGCATCTTTTCCAGGATTGTTTGCATCAATGGCACGAGCTTATCTTACAGAGTTTAAAGCTACAGAAGAAGATCTTGCAATGGTAGCAGTAAAAAATCATGAAAATGGTTTCTTAAATCCGAAAGCACATTTGAGAAAAAAAATTACTATTGATGATGTAATGAATTCAGCTGTAGTTGCAAGTCCGCTTAAACTTTATGATTGTTGTCCTTTTTCAGACGGTGCAAGTTCTGTTATCTTATGTAATGAAAAATTTGCAAAAGATCATACTAAAGATTACATCAGGGTTATTGGTTCAGGTAGAGGTGGATCACCTGCTGCATTGCAAGGGCGTGAACATTTAACAACAATACCAAGTACTAAGATTGCAGCTGAAGCTGCTTACAAAATGGCAGGTATATCACCAAAGAATATTGACTTTGCTGAAGTTCATGATTGTTTTACTATTGCCGAAATAGTGGATACTGAAGACTTGGGTTTCTTTGAAAAAGGTAAGGGTGTTGAAGGTGTACGTGAAGGACAAACTACACGAAATGGTAGTATCCCCATTAATCCATCAGGCGGGTTAAAATCAAAAGGTCATCCGATTGGTGCTACAGGTGTGGGACAAGTTGTTGAAGTATTTGATCAACTTACCGGCAAAGCAGGCGAACGAACATTAAAAGATGCAAAAATTGGTTTAACACAGAATTTCGGAGCTACAGGCGCAAGCTGTGCCGTGCATGTATTCCAAAGTGTGTAAATTGTCTTCCAAACAGGAATTCATAGATGCTGTCAAGTTAGGCAAAGTTCTTGCCAGAAAATGTAAAAAATGTGGGGAACTGCATTTAGCGACTGTATATTTTTGCCAAAATTGTGGAAATAAGGAATTTGAAAATGCCTTACTTGAGGGTCAAGGTTCTATTGCGACCTACACAATAATCACAGTTCCCCCAGCAGGATTTGAAAAATATACCCCCTATGCTTGGGTAGTGCTTAACCTCGATAATTCTGACCTTCGAATTTCGGGTTTTATGGCTAGAATTTCAAAACCATCAGATCTTCCAGTTGGAGCAAAAGCTAAAATTGTTGGATATGACGATCGTGGAATTTTAATTGAAAAACAGTGAATCTAATTTATTGTAATTATGAAATAAAATCAAAAAGGATTTTTAATAATTTTGAAATACACTATACCCTATGTCCGTTGAAATAATTTGCGGTAAATGTGGAAAAAAGATCGCCAACATGAAAATGTTAAAGTCTGTAAAAGATGTAATTAGGCCATACAACAATAAATGTCCAGAATGTGGACAGACTCTTTCAACATCAGAGTTTACATTAGATGTAAGAGAAAGCTGATCTAAAAACTACATCATCATTCCGTCACAAATCTTAATTACCCCATGATCTTTTAGACATGAATATGGAACTGAGCGAGGAGTTAGAGGAACCAAAGCGAGGAGGAATTCTGCAATCTACATCAAAACGTGTAAGAATGATCTTTTCTGTTATGGCAAGCCCTAACAGAATTGATATTTTAAGAATTCTAAACTCAAAAGGACCATTAACTTATTCTGAATTAAAATCACTGGCTGGATTCAAGTCAAAAAAAGAGAGTGGAAAATTTGCCTACCATCTGAGAAAATTATTGAGACAATCACTCGTGGCACTGAATAAATCAGAAAGGCGTTATACAATTACAAATCTAGGAAAACTAGTTTTGAGTCTTGCAAGACAGATTGAAGAACGTTCAATCATAGAAAGTGGTAAAATGTATGTACGTACTTCACATGAATCAATTGAAGAGTTTAACTCTCACAAAATAATTCAATCTTTAGTACGTGAAGGAAGTCTTCCTTTGGAATTAGCCCAAAAGATTACAGAAGAAGTAGAAAATCGAATTTACAAATATCAAACAACATATCTTACTGGTTCACTTATTCGTGAGATGGTAAATTCTGTTCTTTTAGAACACGGTCACGAAGAATATAGAAACAAACTGGCAAGACTTGGAATGCCAGTATTTGAGGTAAAAGAAATGATTTCAAATGTAGAAAATGTAGACAATGGGGCAGAGGGTCTCTTGTATAAGACTGGCCAAACGGTGTTTGCAGAACACCTTCTATTAAATACCCTACCAAAAGATGTGGCAGATTCTCACCTGTCTGGAGACCTACATATTGCAAATCCTGGAATATGGTCTCTCCTGCCTGATACGATTTTTGTGAATCTAAAAGAACTAATCGAAGATGGAATTGATTTACGCGGCAAAGCCCTAGGTGTGACTAGAATTCCATCAATTAAAACTCTGGAAAATCTAACCGCTGCATTATCAATGATAATCTCTTTGATCTCAAAGGAAGTATCACAAGAGGTAGTGATGGATGGACTAGCCCAGTTATTGATAAAACATACCAAAAATTCATCAGATTTAGAACAAAAATTAACAGATGCCTTTGCTATATCTTCTACAACATCACAATATGGTCACAACCCAACTCTTGTTTCATTTATAATCCAACTAGGTTCAGATCAAAAAATTGTTAAAGCAATCCTTATAGCTTACAAAAACTACGTGAAAATAACACCAATACCAAAAATTGGTCTTATCATTGATTATGAAAAGGCAAAATTAACTGATTCATCTGATATATTAGCCGAAATAATTGCACTTGGAGGAAAAGTAATCTTCTCTAAAGGAAGTGTTTCAAATAAGGGAATTTTAAAAGATGATACAAAAAACACAGGAGCAACATCAATTAAACTTCAGTCTCTATCAATTAATTTACCTCGACTTGCATTTGAATCAAACAAAGATGAAACTTACTTTAGAGCACGACTAGCACTATTGATGAAGCCAGCTCTTTCTTCAATGTCATTAAGAAAGAAAGATATTTCTGATCTGACAAGACGAGGTCTAAATCCAATTCTTGCTGGAAATACTCAATACATGCAACGAAGTACTAGTACACTTATTGTCAATCTAGTGGGCTTACATGAAGCCGTCTTTAACATTCTAGGATTTGAAGACAACAAAGAGGGAAGAGAGATTTTACATAAAGTAATTGAAACAGCAGTAGATGTTGCAAAGAAGAAAGGAAAAGAAATTGGAGATAACGTTAGTATATGCATGACTGAAAGTGAAGGCTCTGCAAGATTTGCAACGTTAGATGGAGAGAAATATGGAAAAAATTCTGTTTTACAATCTCTTCAAGGAAAACCTTACTCAGAAGGTATTTCATTTGATGCAACCGAAATTCTTCAACTTTCAATCAAGAACGAAAAAATTGTTGAATGTAATAAGATCGCAAAGATGCTTAATGGTGGATTGTTAACACAAATTCAGTTTGATAAAAATGCCAAAGTTGCTGAAATCAAAAAAACAATTGAAAAGGCAGCCGATCTAACTACCTCCTTTAAGCCGATCAAACAGGTACCAATTTGTGGAAATTGTGGTATGAAAGATGAGAAATTGACCGAAAAATGTCCTAATTGCAAGTCCTCATACATCATCTAACAACGAAATTCGCAAGCTTGGTCTCATCAGATAAAAATAATTTTGTAACTCAAAGTGTTTCTTCAAAAGGAATTTGCTAATTTCGTTTTGGATACGAAAATTAAACCGGTATGAAGTTCATACTACTGGTGTAAAATAAGTTGAGCTAAATCTGATCTGGATAAAATTTTTTTTGCCACAGCAGATATAAGCACATGTTTCATACCTATCGCGGGGGAGATATTATATGGTTGAAAATTCACAAATAGAAAGTGGTATCGCTGAAATCCGAAAAAGAAACGGGAAAGTAACCATCTTTAACAAAGACAAGATCACAAACGCGATTTCCAAAGCGTTGGATGCTACAGGTCAACCTAATCGTGATATCGCAGCACAATTAACCGAAGGTGTACTTACAAAATTGCATCAACAGGGTTTTTCAGCAGCTAGTCCCCCAAGCGTTGAAGATATCCAAGATATGGTTGAATCTACTTTGATCGACAAAGGATTCAGTGAGATCGCCAAAGCCTATATTCTATACAGGCATGAGCGTCGTAAAGTAAGAGACGATAAAATCAAAGTACTTAATCTTAAAATCCTTGATCCAGTCTCAAAGAACTTTGATCTTAATTGTTTGAGAGTCTTAGCATCAAGATATCTTGTTAGAAATAACAAAAGTGAAATCATTGAAAGCCCATCTCAAATGTTTGAAAGAGTTGCTCTTCTTGTAGCTATAGCTGATCTATTACGTGACAATACAATCTTTTCAAGAGAAGGTGGAATAAAACAGAACGTCGAAGAGGCACGAAGTTATCTAGGTAAACTGGGTGACTTTGATTACAAATTCAAATTAGGAGAACATTATCTTAACAAATGGCACTTTAGAGGTTTAATTAATCACTACATTGACTTGGCAATGAAAAGTCAGATGAAAGTAAGCTTCAAAGAACTTTTGACAATGATTGCTGCTAAGAAATTTGATAATTATGCAGATAAAGTTTCAGAATACTATGATTTAATGACAGAACAAATCTTCTTACCAAACTCCCCAACTATGATGAATGCTGGTGGACGCTTAGGACAGCTTTCTGCATGTTTTGTATTAGCCATGCCTGATGATATGGCAGGAATTATGAAATCAACATCAGATGCTGCACTAATATTCAAATCAGGAGGTGGGGTAGGAATTAATTATTCAGATTTACGTCAAGAAGGCGATATTGTAGCCTCCACATCTGGAGTCGCTTCAGGTCCTGTTTCCTTCATGAATATCATAAACACTGTAACTGAGGTAGTCAAACAGGGCGGAAAACGTAGAGGTGCCAATATGGGCATTATAGAGGCATGGCATCCTGATGTTGAGAAATTCATAACAAATAAGACCCAGCCTGGAATTCTTGAGAACTTCAACGTAAGCGTAGGCATATGGGAGGACTTTTGGAATGCTCTTGTAAATACTGAAGATGGAAAGTTCATGTTACGTTCTCCTAATGGTAGAGAACCAATAAGAGAAATTAATGCACACCAACTAA
>JBQTHA010000002.1:0-61116 GCA_052390375.1 Nitrosopumilaceae archaeon | reverse complement strand
TCGGTAAACCTTACAGTGTTATCTTTTTTAATTGAATCCCCTGAGACAAGAAGAGGTACAGGATCATCACTATGACCCTTGTTAATACATGGGGTAGAATGATCTGCAGAAATCATCACAGATATCTTCTTGGTATCAATATTCTCAAGTAAAGTTCCAAAGAATCTTCTGTCAATCTCTTCAATGTTTTTCATTTTTCCAATGGCATCGCCATCATGGCCAAATTCATCAGGTCCTTTCAAATGAACGTAAATGGCATTTTGCGTTTCCATTGCTTTTGTTGCAACTCTTGCTTTTTCCTCATAATCGGTCATACCTCCGGCACTATAGGCCTTCATTTTTAGAACTTCTGAGATACCCAATTCAACTGGCATATCAACAATACATGAAAAATTCATCGAATACAAATCATTTATCGGTTTTACTACTGGGTATCTATTTCCAGCATCACGTAATAGTATGCTGTTTAGAAGCTTCTTGCCATTTTTGTTTCTTCTATGGTTAACTTCACTTCGTTTCATTATGCTAAGTGCCTGTTCCGTAAATTCATTAACTAATTTGGCAGTAAGGCTAGAGCTAGATGACTCATTTAAGGGAAGGCATTTTTCGATTTTCATATAATCAGTAACCGCTTTTGCTATGCCCATCCCTGCGATTCTGGAATATGCAGGATCTGAATTAGTTATATCCGATGAGAGAGGTTGTCCATCACATCTAATCCTAACTGTGACCCTATGTCCAATTGTTGGTGCTACTACTACAGAAGTATTGGGGATAGAAAATCTAGTATGTTGTTCAATTTCTTTTGCAATTTCTAGTGCATCTTCTCGCTCAATTCTTCTTCCTGCTCTTCTGTCTATGATGACTCCATCATCATTTAATGTCGCAAAGTTTCCTCTTAACGCCAAATCTCCATCTTTAAAATCAGTTCCTACGCCTATTGCTTCAATAACACCTCTTCCAACATAGTCGTCATGCTGAAATTTGTAACCTAGCATGTTGAAAACAGCAATGTCAGATTCAGGAGCAATTCCCTTACCAACTGAAATAACTTCTCCCATGGCACCATTTTTTGTTAATTTATCAAGATTTGGAGTAACTGCAGAATCTAAAGGAGTCTTTCCTTTGAGATCTGGATGTGGAAGATCTCCTACTCCATCTAATAAGACATAAACCATGTGCACATCAGAATTTTCTGCGATGCTTATTCAGCTCCTTTCTTCTGCAATTGTTATGGTTACTTTAAATCTTGCAATCAGTTTGACCAATTTATCTAAAAATATCGATCCATAGAAAGCTTTTAACACGTAAATTTTTTCTCTATTTGTAATGGGAGAGATGCGCAAAGATTCTATTCTTGAAAGATTTATGATCATATCTTCAGGTAATGGTAAAGCTGTAGATAGTAAAAAATCACCTTATTCCCCTGGAAATGAATCTATGACAAACCCTTCAGTTCTTTCTCTGGTAGCAAGAGATGGTATGTTACAAAGACTTCAAGATAGTGAAGATAGTTATGTTAAAGGTTGGACAATAAGGGTTTTTGAAAGCAAAAATCCAGCCGTATCCATCACGACAGAAAATACCTATAGCGATAAACCTCACTACAGCGAACCTGCTTATGGCTATCATTATATCGTAGTTGCTTCTCCAAACCAAAATGACTCTTTTGCAACAATTGATGTTGAACAGTGGTCAAACATACTTGTAGTTATTCAAGACAGGCTAAGATGGTTATACACACAGAAAGGAGTGACCTATGTTTCGATTTATGCAAATCATGGCAAGGAAGCAGGTGCCGAGATTTCTCATCCTCACTTGCATGTGGTGACATTTTCTACCATCCCGCCAGTAATTGAAGCTGAAGCCGAGGCCACACATAGGATTTTGAATGAAAAAGGCGTTTGTGCATTATGTCAAACCGTAACAGCTGAAACTGGAGGACCAAGACAAATTTTACAAAGTGAGGGATTCATTGCCTTTTGTCCTTGGGCCCCATCACATCCATACGAATTTTGGATTTGTCCTAAAAAACATACAACCAGCTTTTCAAAAATTACTCAAAAAGAAATAAACGATCTTTCTTTGATTTTACGCGCAACCCTAGGTGGATTAACAAATAGCATCACCGATTTATCTTATAATTTCGTCTTTCATCTGTCACCTGAAAAAAAGAACAGCAGACAAATTCATTGGCATATTGAGGTGTACCCAATTACTGCCCCCTGGTCTGGACTGGAGCGTGGGTATGGAGTATTTTTGAATAAAATCTCTCCTGAACAAGCAGCTGAAAAACTAGGTGCTTCATGTCGAAAAGAACTAGCTAGCCTAGTAGGTATCGTATAGACACTCTGCATAGTTTAATTATCTTCTATAAAGTCTCAAGTTGTATGGGAATTGAAAAATACATAGCTGCAGCAAGTCTTGGTTTGTTCATTATGTTTGTTGGCGAAATTATTACTCTTTATATTTTCATGATAGAGCCACCAAGAGAGGTTGAACCAGAACCAAAAATTTTACAATTTATTTCCATTGGCGTTGCACCGGCGTGTGTGCTAGCTGGAACTACTTTTATTATGTCAAAAAGATATGGTTCAAAACCAATCGGTCTAATGATAATTGCAAGTGGAGTAATACTTTTTGTTGGTATGTTGATAGCTCAATCCCTCATTGATAGTATAGATCAAGCTTACATGATTGGAACTGTAATTATTACTCCGCCTCTCTTTATGGGAGTCTCTATTCCTGTAATGATTTTCGGTGTGATATTGTTTAGAATAAAAAAACCTAAACCGAAAAAAGAATATCTCTAAAAATGGTCGTAACGCATACCATTTGAATGTCTTTTGAAACCAATTTTTTCATAAAATGGTTTTACTTCATCAGAACAATCTAAAATTGTTTTATAACAATTATTATCTTTAGCGAGTTCTAGTAATGATTGAACTAACATTTCACCAATGCCCTTTCCTTGATATTCTTTTGATACTACCACATCTTCAATATGAGATACATTTCCACCATCATGGATAAATTTTGGTTCAATTAACATAGTTGTCGAACCAACAACTCTCTCATCTAAAATTGCAACGTACACTAAATGATTTGGGTTGGATTTAATTTTGTTGTAAATTTCAATTGCTTTTTCTTTGTCAATATTGCTTGCTGGTTTAAGGGAATCCATTGATTGTAAAAAGCCATTGAAGAGGTCTTTTTCTTCTAATTCTCTTATTGTTATGTCAACCATTTCTAGCCATCAAATATTTCCTAATTTTTCAAGAAATTGTTGATAGGCCTTCTTATAGGATGCTTTATCCCCCACGTCCATGAATCCCTTTTTCGTTAGGAAGCTGTTAACTGGTTTTTTTCTGGCGATGGCTTTTTTGATAACATCATCCATTCCATACGGCTTGTTACTGGGAATTAGGTCAAAAACTTGGGGCTCCATCAAATAACAACCGATATTGATGTTAGCCTTAATCTCGGGTTTTTCATTCCACCCTGTGACTCTACCATTCTTTGAGGTTTCGATCACTCCATAGTTGAGTCTGGTTTTATACTCGTAAAGGCTCATAGTGATAAAAGATCTTTTTTTCTTATGCTGATTGATCATTTCTCTTAAATTAAAATCAAAAATTGAATCCCCATAAACACAAACAAATGAATCATCAATTAATTGCTCTGCAGTTTTTAACTGTCCTGCAGTTGCAAGAGGCTTGCTTGCTACTGCATATTCTATATTCATCCCAAATCTTGCGCCATCCTCAAAATAATCCTCGATGGTTTTTCTAAGATAACTTACACACAAAACTGTATTTTTAATACCGTTTTTTCTTAACCATTCAATGAGGTGTTCTAGCAGTGGTTTTTCTCCTAGAGGAAGCATTGGTTTTGGAACAAATGTTGTATATGGTTGTAATCTAGTACCTAGACCACCTGCTAATATTACAGCTTTCACGAGTTTGTATTTGAAATAATGACTATTTATGTTAGGATATAGATTTCTAATACACTACAATCAAACTTGACTTACAAAATTTTCGAAACCTTTTCGACTATTTCACTTGGATTTCTACCAAAAATCAAAACCATTGGTTCTTTTCCAAAGTCGCCTTTATGAAATATTATATCTGGAGGAACATCCAAATTATTAATTGCTTGTTTTATTCCCCAGGAAATTGATTCACTTTCTTTTCTTTTTACATTGGATGGCTCTTTAGATCTATCGTAGCTTTTTACCATCAGACCATTTTTACGACCTGTATTTATTAAATTTAGATCATACTTTACATTTATAGCAGATCTCATCTGTGGAAACTTTTTAGCAATTTCCAATAATGCAGAAGCAACGTGTTTTGATCCTCCATATTCTAAACTTCCTGCTACGACAACATCTTTGCCAGCTTTTACAATTCTTCCAGAGACTCCAAGGATGTCTTTAGTAGATTTTATTTTTTCTTTAGCGTATACAAAATTAGTCTGGCATTCAGGTATGACTGAATAAATTTTCTTAAAATTTTGAAAATCATGAATAGCATTCTCTAGAATTTCTTTGTTAGTATCGGCTTTAAGCGTAGAATGAGTAATTGGTATGCCTTTTCCTATTTTTTTTGAATTCTTAATTGAATTATACGTAAACTTTTTTGCAAACTTTACTGCATTGCGAAGATTCTTGCCGCTAGCAATTGCTGCAGTTAATGCCGAAGAAAAATTACATCCACTTCCGTGATTAACTTGCTCTAATTTCTTTCCTGAAATGAAATATTTTTTCGAGTCTTCCAAAACAAAATCTGAAATTTCGCCTTTTTTAAAAGTAATTCCTGTAATGACGACATTCTTTACTCCTAGATCTTGTATTTTGCTGGCACATCTAAGTAGGTCCTGTTTATTTTTTATAGTAATTCCAGTAAGAGTTGATGCTTCTGACACATTTGGTGTAATTGTATGAGCAATGGGAACAAGATATTTCTTGTAATCCTTAAGAGCATCTTTTTTCATTAATCTCCCTCCAGTTGTAGATTTTATTATAGGATCAAGAATTATTGGGATACTAGTCTTTGATAGTTTCAAGAAAATTGCTCTAATCGTAGAGGAATTGTAAACCATTCCTATCTTGATGGCATCAACCTTAAAATCAGAAAAAATGGAATCAATTTGGTTTTTAATCATTTTTGAAGAAATTGGTTCTATATTACCAAATTTTGTAGTGTTTTGGCTTGTTATCGATGTAATTACAGTTAATGCATATGATCCTAATGATGTGAAAGTTTTGATATCGTTTTGTATTCCAGCACCCGAAGATGGATCAGAACCTGCAATAGAAAGTAAGTTCATTTCAGTTCTCCTAAAGGACTATTGTTTAAATCTAGTAAAAATGTACATACTATGTTGGGCACACAAATGAATGCGGCACGAAGAGGTGTTGCTACTGATGAAATGAAACTTGTCGCAAAAGACGAGGATGTGACCTTAGACTGGTTAATACCTAAAATTGCAAGTGGCTCAATCATTATTCCTAGCAATAACGCAAGACCTCAAAAAATTCACAACGTTGGGATAGGTAAAGGCATGAAAACAAAAGTTAATGTAAACATTGGAACCTCAACTTTGAAAGTCAATCTTCAGGAAGAGATTGAAAAAGCCAAGATTGCTGTAAAATATCATGCTGATACAATAATGGATCTTAGTGATGGAGGAGATGTGGGAATGATACGCAGGGAATTACTAAAAGTCGCCCCAATTACCTTTGGTACTGTACCAATCTATGAAGCTTACAACCATGGTGTTGAAAAGCACAAAAATCCAATGAATTTAACTGAAGATGATTTTCTAAATGCCTTTGAAAATAATGCTAAAGATGGAGTAGACTATACAACAATTCATTCTGGAATTACAAAGGAAATTGCTAAGAGAATACTTAAGGTTGAAAGATATGGTGGGGTTGTAAGTAAAGGTGGAACCATTACTGCAGCTTGGATGCTCAAGTATGATAAAGAAAATCCATACATAACTCATTATGATTATCTAATTGAACTTGCACGAAAATATGATGTGACATTTAGTTTAGGTGATGCATTGAGACCTGGTTCTATTCTTGATTCACATGATGAATTACAAGTTCAAGAAATGATTAACATCGCACGTTTAACAAAACGTGCCCATGAAAAAGATGTTCAAGTAATGGTAGAAGGACCTGGACATGTTCCACTAAATGAGGTTGCAGCAAATGTCAGATTGGCAAAATCGTTAATTGGAGATGTGCCCTATTACGTTTTAGGACCTCTTGTAACCGATATAGCTTCTGGACATGACCATATAGCAAGTGCAATAGGAGCTGCAGTTTCAGCTAGTGAAGGCGTTGACTTGTTGTGTTATTTGACCCCTTCTGAGCATCTTGCTTTACCAAATGCAGAGGAGGTAAAAGCAGGCCTTATTGCTTATAGAATTGCCGCACATGCAGGTGATTTGGTAAAGTTGAGGGAAAAAGCAATCAAGTGGGATATGAAAATGACCGAAGCTAGACGTACTCTAGATTGGGAAAAACAAATAGCATTATCAATTGACCCTGAAGAAGCTGCACGTATTCATGGCAGAACTGGTCAAAGACCAGGTAACAATGTACCTTGTACAATGTGTGGTGGTGCTTGCGTATACATAATGTTGCCTCAACAAAGAAAATATGAAAAAGAAAATGGGAAACTACAGAAGATTGAATAGAACTTTCTCTAAACTAGGAACCGTTTTAAAATGTGAGATTTCTTCTGCCTTTATCCATTTGTATTCTGAATTTTCCCAATTCAGCTTAATCTTGGGATTTTCTACATTAAACAAAAAAGGATAGACCTCCCATTCATGGTCTTCATATTGCGGTGATAATATTCTCATTTCCTCAGCTTCCTTTACCAATTCTATTTGTTCATGATTAATTCCGAGTTCTTCAAATATCTCAATTTTTGCTCTTGAAAGAGGAGATTCGTTTTTTTCTATAATTCCACTTATTCCTGCCCACAAGCCTTTCATACTTTTGACTTTTTCACTTCTTTTTAAAATTAAGATTTTATCTTCGTTTCTAAGAAAACAAGTAATGATTTTTGTTGCACGCGTCATTATTTCTTTTCAATAGAGTTTACCATCGTTGTTAATTTTTTATATGCTCCTTCTAGGTCGGAATTTTTTCCCAATCTTTCTTGGGTAGATCTAATATATGTTAGAATCTCTTCGGATTTGCCTTCCTGAACTGAAGTTAATAATCGGCCAATATCTTTCCAAAATTCTTCAGCGACTCTTCTGATCTCTGGATTTGAAATAATGGTTTCAATTAATTCTGGTGATTCTGTCATAATGCTTTCGGTTAGAATTTTCTGAGCTTTGAAGGTAGTGCCAGACATTTTTTCGGTAAGTGAAATCTTGTCATCTTTAGACAATATATTTGCAAATGCAAGGTTGATGAGATGAGTCAATCCTAGAATAACTGCAATTTTTTTATCGTGTTCTATTGCATCAATTGTAACAAAATTGGCATCTGGAAAAAGTGATTTAGCAACAGACAATTCCTTTTTTGCATCTTTTATAGGAATCGAGATAACATGTTGTCCGTGGATTTTTTTTATTCCTGGCCCAAACATGGGATGAATGCAAATTGGATTTACTTTTGATGGCATTTTAGCAAGTGCAACAGCTGTCTTAGATTTTTGTGAAGAAATTTCAATAAGATATGATCCTCTTTTCATTTCTTTAGCAATAAGGCGAATAATTTCTGGAGTTCTCCTAGTAGGAGTACAAAGTAGTACATATTCAGCCTTTAAAACTCCCACAACAAGAGAATTTGCTTTGATTACTGATTTTGTTTTTATTTCGTTTTCAGAATCATACCCAATTACTTCAAAATCATTTTCAAGAAAATAATTTGCAAACCATTCTCCCATTTTACCTCCTACACCAATTATTGCAATTACTATTTTCATTTTCTTTCCTTTAGAACATCACCAAGTATGTTCATTCCTTCAACAATTTTCTTTTCATCTTGACATGCAGAAATTCTAATAAAATCTTTGAAATCCCCAAAACCTTCCCCTGGAGCAACAGCAAGTCCATGATCTAATAATTTATTTGAAAATTCAACTCCATCAAAACCCTCTTTTTTTACTCTTGCAAAAAGATACATTGCTCCATCTGGTTTGATAAAATCAAGTTTTATCTCGTTAGCTTTTTGAATCACAATATCTAGTCTAGATTTTACGATATTAGAATTGTTGGTTGTATCTGCTTCTAGGGCTCTTAAGGCAACATATTGAATAGGTTCAGATACATTGGTTAGGCAAATCGCTTGAAGTTTTGCCATTTTTTCAATAATTTTTGGGTTTGCGATAGCGTAGCCAATCCTAAACCCAGTCATTGCATGTGATTTTGAAAAGGATTGGGTGACTATGGATTTTTCGTAATTATATTTGAGTATACTTTTCCAATCCACATAGGAATACTGTGCGTATATTTCATCGCTTAACACATAGAGGTTATGCTCTTTTACAATCTCCAATATTTGATCTTGAATTTTTTTTGGCAATATTTTTCCTGTGGGATTATTGGGATAGTTTAGGACAATCATTTTGGTATTGGAGTTTATTGCTTCTTTGATTTGGTCTATTGATGGTTCCCAACTATTTTCAAGTGTAGTTTTAATTGTTCTTACTTTGATTCCTGCATTTACTGCACAATCTTTGTAGGCAGGCCAGGCTGGTTCAAATACAATTATCTCATCTCCCGGATTAAGAAGGGTTGTAATGGCCAAGTAAACTGCGTATCTTGCTCCAGGACACACGATAATGTTTTCTTGTTTTGAATCAATACCATACTGTTCGCTAGTTTTTTTTGCAAGAGCTGATCGAAATTCTGGCATACCTTTTACCTGTCCATATTTTACAAATCCCTTGTCATAGACTTCTTCTAATGCATCCTTGACAATTTTTGGTGGAAGAAAATCTGGTTCACCTACTTCCATGTGAATAATTTTTTTTCCCTGCTGTTCCAGAGATTTTGCTTTTAAAAAAATTGAAAGATGCGTTTGTTTGTTTGTTGTTTGTACTTTGATTGACTCATTTAATAAAAAATTAAGAAATCTAGCACCAATACCTTCATCAATATCAATTTCTGTGCATAAGGAAATAACTTTTGAACGAAGAGTCTCTTCTCTTTTTTCATCTGTTACACTCAAACCAAGATCTTTTTTTATTGTTCCAATTTTTTTTACAATTTCTGTTCTCTTCTTTAATAAATTAATCATTTCAAGTGTGATCTCATCGATTTTATCTCGGAGATTATCTATATCTGACATGGCATTAAATAACAGGTTTTATGAATCCACTCACCAAGGCATGATCTGCTAACACCAATGATACAAAAGCATCTACTACTGGTGGAGCACGTGGTACAACACAGGGATCATGTCTCCCCTCAACTTTCAATGATGTTGGTTTTTTTGTTTTAATGTCTATAGTGCTTTGTTTTTTTGATATTGACGAGGCTGGTTTAAAAGCAACTCGTAGGACAATAGGCATCCCATTTGATAGGCCTCCTAATATCCCTCCTGAATTATTGGTTTTTGTAACGATTTTGCCTTTCTTTATGGTATACAGATCGTTATTTTTAGAACCAAAACTTTCGGAACCTGCAAAACCAGAACCAAATTCCACTCCCTTTACAGATGGGATTGAGTAAAGCGCCTTTGCTAGGTCTGATTCTAATGAACTAAAAATTGGATCACCAAGACCAACTGGCAAATTTGTAGTCACCGATTCAATTATTCCACCAAGTGAGTCCCCATTTTTTCTTGCGTCAAGAATAGCCTTTTTCATAAGTTTTGCAGAATTTTTATCAGGACATCTAACTTCATTTGCATAAATTGATTTTATCATTTTTAATGTGGGGTGATTTTTTATCTTGATTTTACCAATTTGTAAGGTGTACGCATTGGTGTCCACCCCCAAGGTTACCTTTAGCAGCTTTCTGGCAATTGCTCCACCAAGTACATGGGTAGCAGTTAATCTGCCTGAGAATCTACCTCCCCCGCGATAATCATTGAATTTTTTGTATTTGACTAGAGCGGGATAATCAGAATGTCCTGGTCTCATTTTAGTTGTAAGATTTTCGTAAGCTCTAGAGTCTTGGTCTTTGTTCCAGATGATCATTGCAATAGGTGCTCCTGTGGTGTAACCCCTAAACACTCCAGAGATTATCTCTACTTTGTCTTCTTCCTTTCTTTGCGTAGAAACTTGCGACTGTCCTGGTCTTCTGTAATCAAGCATCTTTTGAATATCTTTTTCTTCAAGCTCCAATCCTGCAGGACATCCATCTAGCACTGCACCTACACATTTTCCATGACTTTCACCAAAACTTGTGAGTACTAATCTTTGACCAATAGAACTTCCTGGCAATAACGGAGAATACCAAAATGATGCTTATAATCCTTATAGATTAGATTTTATCTTTCCGCCCACTTTATTCATGTCAGAAATGAAATTGGGATAAGATATTGCTACTGATTCAGGATTTGTAACTGTACAATCTCCTACAAACATTCCTGCAATACAAAACGCCATAAACAATCGATGATCATTTTCAGAATTCAATTCTGCTCCCTTTGGGGTATCAGGAGCTTCTAGTATTAATCCATCTTCTTTTTCTTTTACCTTCACTCCTAACTTTTGCAGCTCTCTTCCCAGAGTAGCAATTCTATCTGTTTCCTTGTATCTTGCATGTTTCACATTGTAAAGTTCAATAGGTTTTGAGGATTTTAGTACTAAAATTGCAAGAGGAGGAAGAAGATCTGGTGTATCAATAAGATCAAATTTGCCACCTTCTAGTAGTTCTGGGGATTTTACAGTAATAGTATTTTTACTCAAAGTAACAACTACCCCCAAATCTTCTAAAATGTCTATTATTTTTTCATCTCCCTGAGGTAAATCGCCTTTCATCATTTCACATGTTACTTTGTCTCCAAGTAACACAGCTGCAGAAAGTAATAGCGCAAGGCTAGAAAAATCAGTAGGAATTGTCACTTCGGTTGGTTTGTAATCTTGTGGGGCAATTTGATATTTTTTGTATGGTATGATAGTGTCCACTTTAGCACTAAATTTTTCCATTATGTTAATAGTGGCATCAAGATATGGCTTTGATACCAAGTCTTCTTTAATATTCAAAACTAGTCCTTTTTCTGTTCTTGGTGCAATTATCATAAGCGCTGTAACGAATTGACTTGAAATATTTCCTGGAATGTTTACTTCTCCTCCCTTTACGGTGCCCAAAACTGTGATGGGAGGTTTTCCATCAGCTGAGGCGCACTTTGCACCGATGGATTCTAAAGCATCAAGTAATGGCTGCATTGGTCTTTTTCTAAGGCTTTCATCACCAGAAAGAACAGTTTTTCCTGCAGACAAGGATGCTATTGCAGCTGCAATTCTAATTGTTGTTCCAGAATTCTTCGCATCAATTACGATGTTCTGGTTTTTGAATTCCTTTATCCCTTCTATAGTTAAACTATCTCCATCTTCTTTAATCTGTGCACCAAATCTTTTACATGCTTCAATTGTTGCATCTGTGTCACTAGCCCGAAGAACATTTTTGATAATGCTTTTTCCTCCAGCTAGTGATGCTAACATAATTGCTCTGTGGGTATAGCTTTTGTTTGGGGGGCAAACGATTTTTCCATAGAGTTTTGTTTTTTCTATCTTACAGCTCATAAACTTCCGCCTTTTTGTTATTGATCTCAGAAATTATTGTTGTTCCGGCAAGGTTTGAAAAAACCTTCTTTATATTTGGTACATTTTCTTTTTTTGAAATGGCTACAATTGCTGGACCATTTCCTGATACTGAGGCGCCAAGCGCACCATTCTCGATTAAATTAGAAATAAGTTTAGGATCCGAATTCAGGATAGTCGAAGTTGCCATTCCGTTTAGTATCATCGCGTTCCAATAATCAGAATTTCTAGCAAGACTCCACGCTTGTTCAAAAATTGGGCTAAGATTCTTTAGATTTTTTACATTCCCACGTTTTCTGGATTTTGGAATAAAAATTACAGCCACTACGTTTCTTGGACCTTTTTCTAATTTTACTATCTTTCTTTTGTAATTCTCTGTTACTGCAAATCCTCCATAATAACAACCACAAGCATCATCGTAAGCTCCTGTTATGCTAACTCTACTTTCAATTGATGCATCTACACCTGCAAGTAGAATTTGTGAGTCATTCCATTTTGGTCTAAATAATTTTGCACATGCCAATGCAACTGCAGAAGAGATTGCACTTGAACTTTTCAATCCATATCCAGTTGGAATTTCTGACTGTAATGAAATCTGAATCTTTGTATTTTCAAGATCATTTTTTGGAATAACTTTTTGAATTACCTTGTTAATTAAACGTGAACTAATTGACTTATTTCTTGATTCAATAAAAATACCATTTCCTGGCGATGTCTCAAGTAATGCACTAGTTTTTAGCGATACCCCAAGGGTTGCACCCTTTCCTGTTGCTATTGCATTTACTATTGAAATTGCCCCATGTAATGTTGCTTGAGCTTGAGCCATCAAAACATCCCTAAGATTGATTTTTTCATTACTTCATAAGGTGCATCTATTCCATGCCATATCTTAAAGGCTAGAGCCGCTTGACCAAGTAACATTTCATATCCATAAATTATTGTTGCACCATTTTTTTTGGATTGCTGAATTAAATCTGTGTTAATTGGTTTGGATATTATATCATACACTACTGATTTTTCATTGATGGTTTTTGTTGAAATGGGGCTTGGCTCACTTTTCATACCAATAGATGTAGCATTTACAATAAAGTTATAATCTGATGCAGTTTCTCCAACTTGATCTAATGCTACTGCATTAGCATCAATACCTATCTTGTGTGCAAATTGGGCAAGTGCGTTTGCGTTTTGTAATGTGCTATTTGCAATAGTAATTTTTCTAGCCTTTTCTTTTGCAAAGCCAGCAGTAATAGCTCGTGCAGCTCCGCCTGCTCCAATCAACAATACATTCGAGTCTTTAATGGGGATGTTTCGCTTCTTGATTGGATCAAGAAATCCTTCCATATCTGTATTATATCCTCGAAGCTTTCCCTCATCGTTTGAAACTGTATTTGTAGCACCAATAATACTGCAAGTCTCATCAACTGTATCAAGAAATTTAATCATAGCTATTTTGTGAGGAATTGTAACATTAAATCCACTAATCTTAATTTTTTTTAACGACTCTACTCCCGCTGCCAGCTCCCCTTTTGGAACCCTATATGCTATGTAAGTGCAATCCATCCCTAGTTTTTTGAAGGCAGCATTGTGAATGTTAGGAGATAAAGACTGATCAATAGGATCTCCAATTACTGCATATGTTTTAGTCATCTAGTTTTTTCAATTTGATGAATGATATAAGCCTAAAATGTCTGCAATATTCAAAACCCTCTTTCTCTTCTACTCGTTAGGAATTAAGGCTAAAATTAACAAGAAACGGAGAGTAGTCCTATAGTGGCAACTTTATTTCTAGTTACTATTGGTTCGCAAAGTGGTTCATTGGATTCTAGTATTAATCTCATTTAGGCGTTGATTTAACTTCCATTGATTTGCGCAGATAAATCACTCCACCGTATATCACAACAAATCCTACTAAATATAGACTTGACATGAATTGTTTTTCATTCTTTGTTGGCGGATCAGAATCTGCAAACGCTTCCTGACTTAGAACTATCCCAGAAACTATGGCCAATGCGACTAGTATGCTAATCCCTTTCATATCATACCACACAGATAGTATACACTTTTCATTAAAATGAATTAGTTTGTTCTTTGTAACAAACACAGTACCATATTCATAAAATGAATAAAATACTTGGTGCAGGATATCCCTCCAGCATCATACCCGAGTGGAGTATCGCTTCGTTTCAAACAGAAGAATAACTCCCTCATCTATTCTAAATCATTCTAAATGAGAACCCTGTGACAAAATTTTTGCTATTTTTTTCTAGCACCAACGATTCTTTTTATCTGGTCTAAACTGAATTGTCCAGGTGCAATAGGTTTGCCAAGTGACACATAAGTAAAAGGTGCGCCAAGATAAAGACAAAGAATACGTGACATTTTCCCATAATCTCCCATTGCAAACGCAATTAGACTTGTCTTATCAGAATTGTTGTATAGAGAAAGTATGTTTGAGGAATCGTTCTGAGTTTTTGCACTAGTCACGATTTTGATATGTTTTGAGAATTTTCTCATTTGTTTGAACATTTTTTTCAAGGAATATACATCAGGTGTATTTTTAAAATCATGCCATGAAACCAAAACATCCGTCTTTGTCTTTATAATATAATTATGGAACATTTTGTTTTTTCTTAGAGTATTAAACTCTACATCCAAGAGAAAGGGACGATACTCTGCTATTAGCTTCAGAATTGAAATTCTTTCTTTTTCAGTTCCGTGAAATTTTCCTCCCTCTGAAGATGGTCTCAAGGTACACACACATCTTCTCATCTTTTCTTTAACTAATTCTAGTGCATCAGGAACTTGCGCAGGTTTTAAAAAATCAAACCTTAATTCTACATAATCTGTTTTTTTAAGTGCCTTTTTAAGAACTAAATCAAGTTTTTTTGGAGTTTTTTCTGCAATCGTTACACAAGTCTTGTAAGTCATTTTTTTATTTTTCTAAGATATATTCATCTGAAACTTCCATTCCAAAATGTCTTCCTGACGCAGTTTTAGAGTAAACTAAAACTGAATCTCCTTTTTTGAGATGTGTGACAGATACTAAATGGCCATCAGGCTTTACAAAACGAATGGTTTCAGCATCCTGTGCAATAATTCCACCAATCTCCTCCCCTGATTGCGCCTTGATCATTAACATTGGTCTTCTTTCAATTTTTGAGCGACCAACAGTTACTCTTCTTGCTCTTCCTTTTGAATCAAGTACTAAAACTTCAGAGCCAGTCTCAATTTCTGAAAGATAATTTGTTGTGCCATCAGGTGAAAGTGTATAGCAATGAACTGCACCAGCATTTACTCTAAATGGTCGTGGTGAGGTAAATGATGAACCAACTGATTCATTATGAACTAGAAACATAAAGTTTGATCTACTTCCAATTAGCATTCCTTCTCCTCGATGTAACATTGATGCAGTATCAACACAAACTCTTTCACCATCTCCTACCTCTTTTATCTCAATAATTTTTGCAGGTTTAAGATCAAAACTTCTGCTTCCAAGATAAACAAGTGCCTCTTCTACCTCACTAATTGAAGATGCGTTAAAGATTACTCCATCTACTCCTACCTCAAGAATGGAAAACATCTTGCGAACTTCTTCTGGATTTTTAGCAACTGCAAAAATCCTGGTATGAATTTTATGTAATTTGGCTATGATATTCTCAAGCGGAATTATTTTCCAATCCTTTACCTCAACAATAACGAAATCTAATCCTTTTTTTGCAGAAATTAGAATTTTTTCAATATCTTTGTTTGATAAAACTTTGAATTTTCTACCTACTTTCTTTCCTTTTGGTCTAGCTGATGATTCCTTATCTAAAACTACGTACTTTGCATTATTCGATGGATAGACAGTTGCAAGTTTTGTTTTGATTTTGGAAATACTTTTTGGATCCAAGTATATCATATTGATTCCCTCATTTTCTAGCTGTGCTAAGAATTTACCAAGCTGAGCCCTTGGTACCTTTGGCAAAATAATTAATTCTTTATTTTTTGGCAAGTTTTTTTACAGCTTCCTTTGCTGTTTCTTTTCTGAAGATAATTGCTGCTAGGGCCTGTACCATTTTTTCTGGTTCTTTATGTCCAAAGATGTTTCTGCCATAAGTTACACCCTTGGCTCCTGCTTTCATGGCATCCTCAGTCATCTGAAGTATATCCAAGTCCGTTTTTGCCTTGGGTCCTCCAGCAATAACAATTGGTACAGGAGTGCCTCTTACAACCTTAGAAAACGAATCAATATCTCCAGTGTATAATGTTTTGACAATATCTGCTCCACAATCTGCTCCAATACGTGCAACATGTGCAACAATTTCAGGATCATGAGGATCTTTGATCTTTTCTCCCCGTGGATACATCATTGCTAAAAGCGGCATGTTCCATTTGTGACATTGCTCTGAAATTTGTCCAAGCTGTTCTAGCATCTCTGGCTCTTCTTTGCCCCCTATGTTAATATGAAGAGAAACCCCATCTGCTCCTAGTCGTAGAGCTTCTTCAACAGAACCTGTCAACATCTTTCTGTTAGGCGAAGAAGAAAGAGATGTGCTTCCAGAAAAATGTACTAAAATTCCAACACTAGTTGGTTTTGGAAGTGTTTTTAGAATTCCTTTATTGATAATTACGCTAGTTAAACCATGATGCTCACATTTGTAGATAACAGAATGTGGATCTTCAAGTCCTTCAATGGGACCGTTTGAAATTCCATGATCCATTGGAATGCAAAGCATTTTTCCCTTCCTTAGAATACGATTTAATCTAATTTCATGTCCTGTAACCATGATGAATCTCTTTTTGTGCCTTACTTAAAAATAACGTGA
This sequence comes from Nitrosopumilaceae archaeon, assembly GCA_052390375.1. Taxonomy (GTDB): domain Archaea; phylum Thermoproteota; class Nitrososphaeria; order Nitrososphaerales; family Nitrosopumilaceae; genus CSP1-1. The sequence continues at coordinate 44,555 of JBQTHA010000002.1, read as the reverse complement.
CTTTTGTTTAAAACAAAATCAAATCAATTAAGCTCAATTGGAATTTTCGTCCACTTAAGGATTAAATACCAATCAGAAAGCACAAAAACCGAGTCAATTGAGCCAAATAACAGAACAGATTCATTCTAGCGACATAGGTGACGTACTTGAAAATTCTCTTGATGGAATAAGACCTGGATTTGAAGACTGTATGCGATTGCTTGAATCAGATGACATTCACCTTATGGGTATGACTGCTGGCTACATAACTAGACAAAAGTTTGGAAAGAAGGCTTCATTTGTTAATAATATTATTTTAAACTACACTAATGTCTGCATAACAGATTGCAAGTTTTGTGCATTTTATAGATCGCCAGGTGACGATGAGGCCTATACTCTTTCACTTGAGAATATAGAGGCTCGAGTAAAAACTGCTTGGGACTTGTACAAGATTAGACAAGTGCTAATTCAGGGTGGACACAACCCAAATCTTGGGGTGGAATATTATGAGGATACGTTTAGACTGATTAGAACAAAATTTCCAAAAATTGGAATCCATGGACTCTCGACTTCTGAAATAGACATGGTAGCACGTGTAGAAAAATCATCTACAAAAGAAATTTTATCACGGTTAAAAGATGCTGGCCTGCAGTCAGTACCTGGTGCAGGAGCTGAAATTCTAGTAGACTCGGTAAAAAAAATCATCAGTCCCAAAAAAATCTCAAGTGATGAATGGATAAGGATCATGGAGGAGGCTCATCAATTAGGTTTACCGTCTTCGGCAACAATGATGTATGGCTCTGTAGAATCAACACATGATATTGCAGAGCACTTTGAGAAAATTGTGAATCTACAAGAAAAAACTCAAGGTTTTATGGCCTTTATCCCATGGAGCTTTGAGCCAAATAACACACTACTACAAAAAGAAAACATTGTAAGCTATGGAGCAGGTGGTCTAAAATTATTGAAAATGATTGCAATCTCACGACTTGTACTAGATGGATTGATCCCTCACATACAATCTTCATGGCTCACTAATGGAGTTGGAATGGCTCAGCTTGCACTTCAATACGGTGCAGACGATTTTGGTGGCACACTCATTGGCGAAGAAGTTGTATCTTGTACTGGTGCACGTTCTACTGAATTAACTGCCCAACGAATTATTGATGCTATTCAACAAATTGGTTATCAAGTAGAAGAGCGAGACAACTTTTACGATACTGTTTGCATGCATTAAAGTCCATAACTAGACCACTTTGAATCAACAAGATTTTTTGTAGAATCATCTGTTTTTACTAGCTCTTGAATTTCTCGCGTATATCCCTCTTCCTTTGTTTTTTGTGTCGCATCAATTCCAAGTTTTGAGCCTAAATTCACTAAAGGAGATGCAGGATCCAAAGTATCAGTTGGTGTGTTATCAATTATTATCGTATCTCTAGCAGCATCTGCTCTAGTAGTAATTGCCCAAATCACATCATTCATGTCTTGAACGTTGACATCCTCATCTACTACGACAAAAATTTTTGTTAATGCAAGCTGTCCGAGTCCCCACAGTCCCATCATGACCTTTTTTGCTTGGCCTGGGTACATTTTTTTAATTGATATTATTGCCATTCCCTGAAACCACCCAGCAGCTGGCATTGCAAAATCAACTACTTCTGGCTGGAACATTCTAATCAATGGCAAAAACGACCGTTCAATTACTTTTCCAATATATGCATCCTCAAGTATTGGTTTGCCAACTATTGTCGTAAGATAGATTGGTTTTTGTCGTTGCATAATTCCAGTTAGTGTAAATGTAGGATAGGGTTCTTGCGGTGTGTAGTATCCGGTATGATCACCAAACGGTCCTTCGGCTCTTACATCAGAAGGATCAACATATCCTTCAAGAACAATTTCTGCATTTGCTGGCACCTCAAGGTCTACAGTTTTGCATTTTACAGTTTGAATTCCTTTTTTTCTTGTTATTCCTGCAAAAAGATACTTGTCTAATCCCTCTGGGACAGGAGCTACTGCTGAAAAAACTGTTGCTGGTTCTCCACCAATGATTATAGCAGCTTCGATTTTTTTGCCCTTTTCTTTTGCAATGTCGTGATGATGGGCACCACGTTTGTGTTTTTGCCAGTGCATCAAAGCATGCGTATTATCTAAAATTTGTATTCTGTATACGCCAAGGTTTCTTACACCTGTCTCTGGGTGTTTTGTTGCAACAAGACCAAATGTGATAAACTTGCCTGCATCTTTTGGCCAAGTCTTGAGAATTGGAATATTTTCAAATGATGGCGAATCATTTACAACTTCAGTTACTGGTCCACTTTTTTCAAGCTTGGGAAATACCTCACTCATCTTTGAAAGCTCTGGGAGTTTTCGAATCTTGTTGAAAAAACCTGATGGAATTTCCATCTTTGTCATATCGACGATTCTCTGTCCAATCTCTGTAAAATTAGCAGTCTCTAAACCAATTTCAAGTCTTTTAATTGAACCAAATGCGTTCCCTAAAACTGGCATATCGTAATTTTTTACATTTTCAAACAGCAATGCAGGTCCATTGGCATACATTGTTCTCCGCAAAATTTCTGCAATCTCCAAGTTTGTATCTACTTGAGTCTTTACTCGTTTTAACTCTCCAGCATTTTCTAATTTTTCAATATATTGATGAATGTCCTCGATGGGCACGCCTCTAATTCGATTTGATGGTGGTATAAAGCTTAACTAGATTTGTCTAATCGTGCTTTATTTGAAAAAATATTAACATATAGATTTTAATTCAAAGCAACTGGTTTTTTATCGTGGTCGAAGAAAAATGCCCTGTCTGCAAGGGAGATGGAACAATTGAGCTACTTGGTTCCCAATGTCCCTTTTGTAATGGAACGGGGGATTTTACAAAGGCAGCTGAAAGTTATCTTGATTCACATATTTGCCAATGCATTTTTTTGGATAGAAAAAAATGTCCATTATGTGGAAAGAGATGTCATCATGATACTCCAAACAAACCAAAAATTTTGATTGACCCAATTTAGAAAATTAATTTTTTAAAATACTATCCAACTGGAGGAAGCTCACTTTTTTTCTCATGTCCCCCTGAACCAAACTTGCAGTAAAAACACAAGTCAGACTGCATATGAGTAAGTTGTTCAATTTGTATGGCTCCAAGTTTTAGTGCGATCTTTGTTAGTAATTTGAATTTTAGTGGCATAGAAGGAATTACTTCATTGATGTATACTTTGTAATGCTCTGGACAAAACTTTAGAGTGACTCGACTTGTATCATTTCCCTTTTTGTTTACTTGTTTTGTAAAATTGATCTGCTCTCTAACGTATTCATGCTTTGGGCACGGACAATTTCGTCCACCTGGATGTTTGTATGCTGGAGTATTTTTCCAATCAAATTCCGGATAGTCCTTTTCAAAATCGTCCAATGCTTCGGCTAGTCCTTTAAGATTAATAAAACTTGGTCGGATTTTGTGCTTATTTGAGAAATATGGTCAGATCTTCTTAATTCGACGTTTAATTTTGAGCAAAATGTAAATAAAGCACACCTCACGTAACCACAATATTGGCTACTAAACGCAAATCAACAGCATCTACAACCAAGAAAGATCTTGAAGCAAAAATCGCAGAACTAGAAGGCAAGCTATCTCAGTTATCATCCCAGCTAGGCCAAAAGCCAGCAGGACAAGCTCAGACAGCACCTCCACCAAAACCAACACAAACATCAAAACCAGCTCCACAGGCTCAAGCAGCACCACCAGTTACACGAGAGTCACTCATTGAACGTGTACCAATGGGTGTATGGCATGAGAGAAAAACAAAGACTCCTGCATATGTGCCTGAAAACCCAAGAGCGTGGGCAAGACGACATGCAGAAGGCGCTGATTGTCCAACCCAACCATGGGCTTTGCAAAAAGCAAAGATTACAGGTTACACTGCACCATCAAACAAGTATTTTGCAACAAGACAAAGACTTGCTTATCATCCACAAGCTACAAGCTTTACGGGATATGGAATATCCCTTGGACATGGAGCCGCTCAAGCACGTGCTCAAGTAGCTCCACCTCAAGCACACGATAGGACAGTTCCAAAGGAATCTGGCTCATCAGGAGGCGGTAATGCAAAAAAGCAATCCCTTGAGAAATATGAGCAAGATTACTTGGCTAGATTAGATGAACAAGAAAGAGAAGCACGAGAACTTCAACAAGCAGCTGCTGAATTAGCAGCAAAAAGACGCGCGTCGTCTGGCTCAACTAGCTCTGGTGGTTCATCTCGTGGTTCACTTCCAAAGGGCTTTTAACCCTAAAATTTTCTTTTCTTTTAATTATTTTTTAGAATTACTTTGTAAAAGATTCTAGCACTTCTTTTGCATGACCTGCAGCTTTTACGTTAGTATATGCTTTGAAAATTTTTCCTTTTTCATCTACCAAAAATGTACTTCGCATTACTCCCATGTACTCTTTTCCCATAAACTTTTTTTTGCCCCATACTCCAAATTTTTTTGCAACATCCGTCTCTGTATCTGCTAGCAGAACAAAGGGAATCTTCATCTTCTCACAAAATTTTTTGTGAGAGTCAACATCATCCTTACTTATCCCGACTACCTCAATTCCATTTTTTTTGAATTTTTGGTAATCCTTTGAAAACTCGTCTGCCTCAATAGTGCAACCTGGCGTAAAGTCTTTTGGATAAAAGTAAATTACATGTTTTTTTCCTTTGAAATCAGTTGATTTTACACTTTTACCATCTGAATCTAAGAGCTCAAATTTTGGAACAGCGTCGCCTTCTTTTATCATATATTTTAGCAGAAGATTTCCCTAATTAATTATTTTTTAATATTACTACCTGCATTAGATTTTAAACTAAGCAAGAGTAGGTTAGATGCAGATTATGGTACAAAGTAACTATGAAATTCTTCAAGTTCGTGAGGATGCAACACGAATAGAAATACGTGATGCCTTTAGAAAATTAGTTCTTGAACATCACTCAGATAGAGGTGGAGATGATGAGCAGTTTAAAAAAATTAAGCAAGCTTTTGATGATCTAAAATTAGGTAAAAAATATCCTGATTCTCCAGAAGATAAAAATAAAAAATCTAGATTTTATTCTGGGGACTCTGAAGAAGAAAAAAGAAAACGAAATCTAATCTTATCCCATGATGTAGCTGAAGAAGTAAGAAATGCTCAAGAATGGACTGCAGCTTTGAACAGAACAGATACAACTGGTGTTAGGCTCTTTGGTTCAAAGGAGCTTGGTCAACTTGAATTTGAAAGAAAGGCAACAAAGGCATTATCTATTAAAGGAAAGTTTTGGGCAGGGAATCTAACATATGATGGCTCGATAATAATGTGGGGAAGTATTTCCAATCCATATTTTTCAGAAAAGGAGCATGAAAAGACTCGTATCCATGTGATAAATGGAAAATTTTCTCTAATTGATCCCATAGAAAATGGATATGTTATTGAAAATGGCGCAAAAATTATTGTTGATAATGGAGACATTATAGTTGGAGATGTATTTGGAAAAAAAGAAATACTGCCAGATCCCTCAGGCAAAGTTGGAATGTTCATAACTAATGAGCATTTTACTGAGCTCAAAGCTCCTCGAGGAAAAATTGTTGCTGGTTTTATTAGAAATACTGTAAAACTTGAATCTGACACTATTATGGTAATTAATCTTGAAGATCATGTACTCCTCAAAGGTCGTAACATCTCAATTTTGGGCAGTAAAGTAACTTATGATGTTGAAATTGAGCTTATGAAAGGTGGTATGATTAAATTCCATGATCAAGGTTCTGGTTTTGATATTAGTGATGATGCTATCCTTCGACTAGAGAATGGAAAAGAGTTTAGACTACACGATCTTAAAAAATCAGAGTTAATTGGTTACGGTGGTGCTGAAATTACATACGAGTATCTTGATAATATTGGCACAAAAAAGTCACAAAGGTTAGGAAACGGATGGCTCTCTAAACTTGGATTTGGACGCTAAACCAAAATTTTTTCAGTATAGGATTTTTTACCAACAAAGCCCAAAAAATATTCGAATCTTTTATATGACAATTGGCGTGGCTTTTGTCTGATGGTTAATCTAAGAAATTGGTTTGCAGAAGCAGTAGCCACCTACGCGCTAGTATTCTTTGGACCTCTTTCAATCATACTATCAGCAGTTGCCTTTGGTGAAGGTTTCTCAATTGAAGGAATAATTATGATTTCACTAGGCCATGGAGCAGCTATAGGTTTGATGGTTTATGCATTTGGACATGTATCTGGAGCTCACATCAATCCAGCAGTAACAATACCTATGATAATTACAAGAAAAATTGGAATCGCTGATGGGATTGGGTATATTATATTTCAGATAATTGGTGCAATTGCAGCAGCATTCACCCTTAAAGCAGTGTTGCCAGATCTTGGAGCTGCGGTTCACTTTGGAACACAATCACCAGGCGAGCTTATCAATTCTAGCGCAACATCCGCAGTAGGATTAGAAGCCATTTTCACCTTCTTTCTCGTGACTGTCATTTTCATGACTGCTGTACACAAAAAAGCAGTGGCAGGAATTCAAGGAATCTCAATTGGCGGTATGGTCTTTTTGTTACACCTTGTCGGTGTACCGTTGACTGGAGCATCAATGAATCCCGCAAGAACTTTGGGTCCTACAATTGCTTCAGGGTTTTGGGAGTTCCATTGGGTATATTGGGTTGGACCAATTATTGGCGGCATAATTGCAGGTCTTATCATGAACTATGTTTTTGTAAAAAAGGCAGAATCTGAAGCATAATCTTTGGTTTTATCATTTTTGCAAACGTTTTTAAAAATTCGAACAAGCGAATCTATGGGCTCGTTGCACAGCTTGGACAGTGCGAACGCTTGCGGAGCGTTAGGTCGAGGGTTCGAATCCCTTCGGGCCCGTAATTTTATACAATCTATACAGGATTACCACACAATAGTTTTATCCATTAATTCCAAGAAAATGTGAAAATGGCAAGAACATTGTACGTACGTGAGATAATCACAATTCTCAAAGACCCACGATTATGTCCTACTTGTGAAAAAGCTGATAAATTAGAAGAAAATGTGATCTTTGAAAATATTTCTCATGGCAAAACGTTTCTCTGCACACGTTGTGAGGCATTAACCATAGTTACCCATCTTAATCTTCGACGAGTTGAATTAGCAACAAAAAAAGAAGATATAGTCATGCTAAAAGAGCCTCATTACATTAGAAAAGTTAGTTACTGAATCAAAACACTGCTCTATCTGAAGGTTAATAATATATCAAAATCTAGAACGAACAATTGGTTTGCACGCCAACAAACCTAGAAGGGCATTATCCAGCGATAATCCCTCTAGAAAGTTTTATACCGAAAACTTGTAAATAACAAAAATATATTTAATTGATTTTACCTAAACGAGTTGTTAATTGGCTAGATTGGGAAATATCTTGAATACCCACGTGCTATTTTCGGACTAGAGCAGAGAAGCTCGTCATTCAGGTCTGAATCATATAGTTCTTTGACGCCAATTGACTTCTATTTCTCGTCAAGTTTTGTATCAATATCCTCTTTTTTCCTTTTTTTAAATAAACTAATTTGTTCTAGCTCTAAACATTTTACACAAATACTATTTTTATTTAAAGCCTCGATGCCGATAGTATGGCTTCACGAAGAAGAGGTTCCAGATCTTCTAGAAGTAGAACTTCAAGAAGATCTGCAAGACGGAGTTCAGGTGGTAAAGCTGCCAGACGAGCACTCATAGTTGCAAACAAACGAAAAAGCGAGCTAAAAAGAGCTGTTTTGAGAGTCATGATTGCAAAGAGAGCACTAAGAATGGCAGTACTATCTGCTAACAGGCGAAGATCTGCATTTAGGCAAGCTTTTGCCCGTGCCCAAAGAGCGCGATAAACCCCGCACTCTTTTTTTATTTTTTAATAACCAAAAAATCAGCTTATCGTTCCTAGACAATTTATGCACAAAGGAAATAACTTATAATTTCTACCATATGCTTTTTAATAATTAATTAGATACCAAACCATGGATATACATTCCCGTACAATTACGTTCTCTGTAAATCGTAAAACTGCCGAGACATTTGATGCAATTTTAAACATCCCGCCAAAAATGATGCCAGATGCAATAAAAAGTAATGATGGATGGTGGTCATTTACTACCATTCATGGTCCAGCTAAACTAAAATTTAATGAAAACAGACAACTTGGCATATTAGATTATCAATTTGTTGATAATGAAGCCAAGTGGAATGTACCAATGAGGGTAATTTCTAACGGAAATGATTCATCAGTTATTACTACTATCATCAAACCTGATGGAATTAGTGACCAATCCTTTGATGAACGCATGATAGAAATAGAAAAAATTATGGAATCTATGAAACAAATCATAGAGCGACCTTAGGCTATAATTTCTGAGACAAATAGAAATATAGACGTTCAAATAAAAAATCAAATTATGTCAACAATATCACTTAGACGTGATCATGATTTAATTGAGAAAGTCATAAAGTCTATGGAAACTACAATTCAACTTTTAGAATCAGGTAAAAAAATTCCTGAACCAATTTTACTTCCAGTAATAGATTTTTCTAAAAATTTTACTGACGTTTGTCATCATAGCAAGGAGGAAAAATCATTATTTCCTACACTAGAAAAATCCGGCATGCCAACACACATGGGACCAATTGCTATGATGTTAATGGAGCACGAAATTACTCGAAAAATAGGAAATAAAATGGAAAAATCCTCCCAAGATTACTTTGAAAAAGGTGATGCAACTGAGCTAATCTCTGATTTGAAAGAATATGTTGAACATGTAACACAACATCTCTGGAAAGAAAATAACCGCTTGTTTATGATGGCAGAAGCGAGATTACAGCATGTTTCTCAACAAGTAGATGATGAGCTAAATCAAATTGAGAAAATTAAACTAGAAGAAATAGGAAAAACAAGAAAAGAATATGAACAGGTTGCAGAAGAATTTTACAAAAAAATCTCTAAAGATATTTCTTAGCGATTAGTATGACTGTGGATTGCAAAAAAGAATTTTCTGCTGGGATTCTTACTACGAGGAAAATGACATTGAGAAGATGCCATGGTATGAAAAAAATTTAGATCCTGATTTAGAATATGAAAAAAATTAACCCACTTGAAGTTTTTTTATGGACTTTTCGTCGAAATGAAAAAGATGTAGTAAATCTATATGATGTTCTTTCTGATTTAATGAAGATTACAACTAGAGGGAACATGTTAAATTTTGGCTTTTGGGATAATGCCACTAGTACCCCTCTCGAAGCTCAGAACAACATGTGTGCAATTTTTGGGAAAATGGCTCGATTAGCTTCTAATCAACGCATTATAGATGTAGGAAGTGGTATGAGTTCTCCTGCAATTCAGTGGTATTCTGATTATCATCCAGCTGAACTCACCTGTGTCAACATTAACTTTAAGCAATTACAAAACTCAATAAAAAATATCACAAAATCAATTGATATTAAAAATAATGACGCTAAAAATTTCAACTTTCTAAATTCTACAGCTACCATGTTGCCTTTTGAAAGCGAATCAATTGATCGAGTAGTGGCTCTAGAATCTGCCCAACATTTTAAACCACTGCGAAGTTTTATCTCAGAATCTTATAGAATACTAAAAAAAAACGGATTGCTAGCTTTGGCCATCCCAGTAATGATTGAGAAACACACCACACCCATGATGAAATTGGGTCTGCTTTCAATGACTTGGTCTTCCGAACATTATAGCATTGATTTTATAACATCTCTCCTTAAACAAGAAGGGTTCAGTGATATTGATTTACAAAAAATTGGTTCAAATGTTTATGAGCCTTTAGCTAGATATTACATTGAAAATAGAGAATCCATTAAACCTAGAATATCTAGGCAGTACCCCTCATACGTTGAAAAGATCCTCTTTAAATCTCTTAACAAAATGAAAGAAGTCTCTCAAAAGAAAATCATAGATTATATTCTTATAAGATGCCAAAAATAAAAAATACTACAGAACAGTTTTTAATCCGCTGAACTAAAAAAATCCATGAAACGAATAGATGCAATGATTCCTACTTTAAAGCGAAGTAAAGTAGTTAGTGCTATTATAAAAGCAGGGGCAGGTGGAGTTACAATATCTGAAACTCGAGGTAAAGGTTCTAGTCCACGACCAACAGTGACAGGTGCTAAAGGAACTGCAAGATATGTAGCAGAATACAATAGAACTGATACAATCACATGTGTTGTTGATGATTCAAAAGTCGAAAAGATTGTTAGAGCAATAATGATTACTGTACATACTGGTGCCAAAGGTGATGGGAAGATCTTCGTATCTTCTGTTGACGAATCATATGATATATCTACAGGCCAAAAGGGACATGTATAATGACCGGTTGGCAAAACACACCATTTAAAATTCAAGTCAAAGCAGGTGAAACAATAGCTTTTTGCATGTGTGGTAATTCAAAAAATGGTCCATACTGCGATGGTTCCCATAAAGGAACTGGAATTTCTCCTAATGTGATAACTTATGATAAAGACACATCTGTTCATGCATGTGGTTGTCAACAATCAAAAAATAGACCAATGTGTGATGGAACTCATAAAACAATTAACGAATAAACTCTACTAGAACTAATGAAGATTTATCCATAAATTATACAGTATTCGCAATCGCAGCTTGGTTGTTGCTTGGTTTTTGCAAGACATCTTTTATGCTGACCTGCCTGACACTGAACACAAATCTTTTCCAAATTTTCAACTGTAGAATATTTTTTTGATTGATCAAAACCAAAACCACCATCTTCAGGTCCAACCATATCGTAAATGTTACACACTTATATTTTAGGATGCAGCAAGTGCTGTCAAGTTTGTGACCTGAATTTAACCCAAATCTCAAATTTTCCATTTTAAGATTTTTCAGAGCTATCATCATCTAAATTCTTACTTTTCTCTTTATTTCTATCCCACATTCGCATAGTTCCTCTTAGCATAAAAAAACCAACTGTGATAGCTATAATTCCTCCAGCAATAAATGCAAACAGATTTACAATTTTTTTCATCAAGGGCATAACACCGATTCAACTAACTTTGAGTTAAGTTTACGCTCTCAATTCTTGAAGAAAAATTTTAGCTTCAATTGCGTACATTAAATTATCCTCGACTTTTTTCACAATCGTGATAAATAAGAAAAACATAGCCATTTGGATTGGGATCTTAGGTGGAGGAATTGGATTTTTCCTTTTTTACGGATATGTGGCTGAACTAATGCGGTAGAATTTGTGTAATAATCGCTGTTTATTCAAAATGGAAAGCTATTACTTTTTAATAAAAAAAGTTGATTTATGCCTAGAATAATGACCCAATCCCAAAAATCACTTGCAAATGTTTGTCTTTTTTGCGGTGAAGGTTTGAAATCACCATCAATGTGTACATATTGTGGATTCAAATTTTGTGATGAACACAAATCTCCAAATGGCCATCAGTGCATTAAAACAAGATATTCTGAATATATTCGAAAAAGTCTTGGAGCTCACCCAAATGTTTCCAAAGGAAAATTCATAATTGCCTGTGAGATGTGTGGCTTTAATACAAAAAAAGGCGTTCCAATTGAATACGCAGGTGAAGAATTAATTCAACACACCCAACTTGTTGGTTGTTCTGAGAAGGTTTTTCTTGATGAGGTAATAGATCTTGATAGCAATCTTCCAATAGAATCTGTTTCTAGTGATGGAAATAGCAATGAATCTATTCAACCAACCAGGACAGCTCCTGGCCCAAGTAATGCAGCATCTAATCAAACATCAATTATTGATGAAATAATTAAACTATCTGCTCTTAAAGAAAAAGGAATGATATCCGAACAGGAATTTTTGTACATCAAAAACGAACTTATCAAAAAAATACAATGAATCAACTTTTGATATAATGAAATTCTAACTTATTAGACTCAACCGTAGGTTGTAAGCAGAAAATTACAAACACAGAGATAACTTTTCCAATTTCTGATATACCTTAGGTATCCTCACACTGAGATGCTGGGTGACATTCCCACTTTTTGGGCGTGAGGATGCCCCTTTATTCTCCTCTAATATGATTCCCCATGAACCTTGCGTTCTTGTTCTAACGCTTTCTTTACAGCCTCAAGCTCTTGTTGAGTTCTTCGCAATTCTGATTTTATTGAGGCCATCATAGAACTTGCCGCCTCGATTATGCTTTTTGGAGAATCTCTATTGCCTGCAGTATAAATTTGGGATTCAGTAAATTTTAACTCCTTTTTTGCCGATTCTACTTTTTCTTTAATCTCCTCATATTCAATCTGGAGTTTTGCAACGTCCCCTAGCTTTGATTTACCTTCTTCAATTTTAGATTGAATTTCAGCAAATTCTGTTTTACATTTGTCCATTTCATCTTTGAATGAATCAAGTTCTGATTTGGTCTTTTCAAATTTCTCAAAATCTAATTTAATAACATCATGCTGTTTTTTTATTATCTCTAATTGTGTATTGGCAGAGGATATCTTGGATGATATTTCTTCGTATTCTGTTTTCACTGAATCTACCTCAGTTGTTTTCTCTTTAACTTCCCGCTTAGCTGACATTACTTTTGCTATGACTGAATCATATTCTTCTTTGACAGTTGTTAATTTTTTTAAAATAGAGTCAAAAGATTCTGTTTTATCTTTAACTTCTTTTTTTAGATGCTCAAGTTCAGTTTCAATCTGTTCTTTTTCAATCTCTTCTGGTTTTTTGATCTGTGGTGCTTCGGAGATTATTTCTTCTTCCTCTTTTTTAAAACGACTAAAGAGCCCCAAACTAATCACTTGAGCATTTTGATTTCGGTAAGATGAACATTTCGTTCAACTTAGACTGTGTTTTTTTATAAACCGTAAGTAAAATCCTAGTCCCCCAATGATAAAGCCTGCCACAAACGCCAGGATCCCAAGGTTTGAATCTACTGGATAAATTGTTGGTGCTATAATTAACAACAACGTTCCAAAGATTACCAGAAAAAAACCTCCTCCTTTTTTGGGTCTGTTATGTTCAGCATGAACCAAAAACTAAATCATTCCATTATAGATAACTGGCTAATGTCTGAGATACTTTTTTTCTACCAATATCTAAAATAAAAGGTCCAATTTTTGGACCTCTATTTGTTGAAAGGATGATTTGGTAAAGTATTTTGAAAAAGTCTTTTGGTTGAACATTATTTTTCTTTGCAATTTGATAAATCGTATTTTGTAGATCATCTGGTTCATCATCTGCTCCTAGCAGATCTGCAAGCTCCGCTAAGGCCTTTTTAGTTGCATCATCCATTTGAACATTGACTTTTTCTTGCAGATCAAAATCATCTGCATAATTACCAGCCATAGTTATCAAATCTTCAATTTGAGGTTCAGAATTTTTCAGAACGCCATAGTCGATGAGCTTTTTCATCACAAGATCTGTTCTTTTTTCTTTAAATATTCTGCATAGCTCAATTAGTAACCTATAGCTGACGTAGGGAGTCAAAGTCTTTGGGGTATTTAACAGGTTTACGTATTCATAAAGTCCTTTCATCTTTGTTTCTTTTGCAGGATTATCAATCTTGATTTTCCCAAAGAAAATATTTTCAAGCTCGTTATATTCATCCATAAGAGATGGTATGTCTTCAAATCCTAACTCCCGTGCCCCAGAAATTCTTTTGTAGAGTAAGAGAAGAATGCTTTTTGGACTTCCATATTTTAACCATGTCTGCGATGTGACTACGTTTCCTAATGATTTTGAAATTTTTTTACCACCCTTGTCTAAAAACATTTCATACTTTACATGATGCGGAGGAGGAAATTTTAGAATTTCATCTGCAACCCAGTCATTTACCTTAACTGAATCCATAATGTCCTTACCGTATGCCTCAAAACGAATATCAAATGCATGCCATCTTGCTGCAAACTCTACCTTCCAAGCAAGCTTGCCAAGATCCTTTGTAATGTCAGCCTCTGCCTCATGCCCACACCCCTTGATATTCTGAGACCCAATTGTTGCGTCTTTGCAGCGATATTTTATTTTCTTTTCATCAGAAATGTACTCAAATGATTCTGTTGTGTAAATCTTGTCGCAATTTGTACATACTGGAAAATATGGAAGATGTTGTTGGTATTTTTCTTGGCCAGTGAGTTCTGATATTTTTTCACCAATTTTCTTGCTGTTTTCTAGAATTGTGTGAATCTGTTCTTTGAGTAATCCATTCTCATAGGTGTCTTTTGCACGTCTAAAATCATATTTTATTCCAAGTTTATCAAGGCCCTCAAGCAAAAGGCTGCTCATATGCATCCCATACGAATCATGACAATCAAAGGGATCGGGAATAGCTGAAACACTTTTTCCTAAATGCTCTTTTAGCGAATCAGGAAATCCCTCTGGGATTTTTCGAAGACCATCTAAATCATCCGAATATGCAATTAGCTCCGATTTGTAGCCAAAATTTTCTAGTGCAAGTTTTACTCCATATGCCCTAACCGCATCACCTAAGCTTCCAATATGTGGAACCCCTGACGCCCCTAGTCCACTCTCGACTCTTAATAGATCCATATTTCGTCCAAGAGTTTTTTCTCTTTCAAGCAACTCGTGAGCTAGCTTGTCAATCCAAGTTCCTTTGCCAATAATACTTTGTTCAGACATTTTTCGTCACTAGGCTAACTCTTTTGCCATGTATGGACCTAAAAGGGAATATCCTAATTTTTGATAGTACTCTCTGGTACCTACACCACTAATTACCAGTAATTTTTTTGAATCAAATTCCTCTTTTGCGATTTTTTCAGCTTCATTCATTAAATTTTTACCCAAACCAGAGTGCTGTATATCGCTTTTATTTTTCTCACCAATTTTTAATGACTTGCCATAGACATGTAACTCTCTTACAATACAAATTTCCTGAGAAATTTCCTTTCTATGTGCCATTTTACTTGGATGTCTTAATCTCAAAAAGCCATAGATTGTATCATTAGGATCCACATACGACAAAAAGACTTCTATACCCCCTGAAGAAAAATAGTCTTCACGAATTAAACTCAAATGGGAAGAAAAATCACCATTCTTTGATAATCCTGCCTCCCTACATCTGATACATCTACAGAAAAGATTTTGCTCTTTCAGATTTTTCTGAACAATTTGGCGCAAATTGCCAAGTTTTGGGCCTGCAATTATCTCGCTTGATGAAATCTCTCTTTGTACTCTCATAATTCTAACCCATGAAGGAACCTCTTTTTTAATTTCAGTTAAAACCCTTATCATTTCTTGATCTGAATATGGTTTGTAAACCCCATCTTTGTAATCTTGGTATAGTGGGGTTCCTTCCAAAACTAGAGAAGGATAAATCTTTAACATATCTGGTTTAAAGCGCTCGTCTTCAAAGAGCATTTTAAAATCAGCAATATCTTCTTCTGGGGTCATAGTAGGTAAACCAGGCATCATGTGTGCCACAATTTTGTAACCTGCATCCTTTGCTATCTGAAATGATTCAACAACATCAGAAAAATTATGTCCCCTGTTTACAATATTATAAACTTGTTCGTGTAAGCTTTGAACCCCAATCTCAACTCTAGTGACCCCGTATTGTAACATCAAATCAACATGTTCTTGTTTACAATAGTCAGGTTTAGTTTCAATAGTAAATCCAACATTTCTAATATCTGCATGTTCATTGTTTGCCTTTGCTTCTTCTAGTGTGGAAGAATCAAAACCATTTAGTGCATCATAACAAGATTTAATGAAATTTTCCTGATAATCTTTTGGCATGAAAAGAAATGTTCCACCAACAATTACCAATTCAAGTTTTGATAGATCATGACCATAGGCAAACAATTTTTTTAGCTTTGTTATGATTTGCTTTTTTGCGTCATATTGATTCTCTATGGCATTGATGGTTGATGGCTCTTTTCCAGTGTAGCTATTTGGCGTGTTAATATCCACACCTCCTGGACAATATGTACATCGTCCGTGAGGGCATGCAAATGGCTTTGGCATAAGTGCAACTACTGCAACTCCTGATGCTGTTTTTACTGGTTTTCTAAGTAATACTTTTTGTAATTTATTATAATCAGAACCACTTACTGTAGATAAAATTTCATAATTTCTTGGAATTCTTTCAAGGGAGTATTTTACACAAATTTTTTTGATTTCTCTTTTAACCTCCCTTTTGTTAGGTGCTGTGACTGTAAGAAGATTTTGTGAGATTTCAGAACATGCTCTTGAAAATATTGACTCTGATTTTTGCATTATTGTTATTGTGATTAAAATCGGTCATAAATTCTTTAAAGTGGTGCTGAAACTATGGTACTTATCTTCTCCGTGATGGTCTTCTTTTTGAAACTCGTCTCTTTGTTCTACTTGTTGTCCTTCGTGCTGTCCTTTTAGTAGTTATTTGTCTATTTCGGGATGATCTTTTCTTAGTAATTCGTCTCTTTGTAACAGTTCTTTTTCTCTTTACGACTAGTCTTTTGGGTCTTTTCTTTTTGGTTTTACGTTTTGATTTTTTCATGGTTTTTGGTTTTGATATAGAACTACTTGGATTTGTCCCTGCCATTCTTACTTTCAAATTTTTTAATTGTACTAATTCGACTTTGGCATTTGTGCTTTCACTGAGAAGATCTTGATTTATCGCAGGAAAATTTTTACCATATTTGTCATAACAGTCTTTATGAAAAACTCTGCCTTTTTCATAAATCATCTCTTCGATAATAACCCCTTTGTTACACACTACACAAAATGACACAAAAGGTTTTGCCGGAACCTCACTGACAAAACTTTCCATCATATCTGAAATCAAGGTTTTATCTTTAGACGACATACCACTTACACAATTCTAATTCTCGTGTAATTTAAGATTTTTAGATTCAATATATGAGTCAACATTAAAAAAATTTATTGGATTGGGAACAGTTTGTTCAATCAATATTTCAATTTGCATTAGAAAAGTCTTGTCTAGAATCATACTAAATTTACAACATAGTCACATAAAAAGAAAATGAATTATTAAAAATTAATTACTAGTCTCATATAAAATAAAGCTGTAGCAATTCCCACTGTCGCAATCATGTACGGAACCCCCTTTATGAGGAATTCTCGGAAAGAAATGCGATAACCGTACCTTTCTGCAACCCCAATGGCAACGAGATTTGCGCTTGCACCAATCAAGGTAGCATTTCCTCCAAAATCTGCACCAATTGCAAGAGCATACCATAGTGGATTGTATGATAGATTTGATAACGAGCTTGCGATAGCTGGATTTTCTGAAATGTTTTCAATTATTGGAATCATCGTAGCGGTAAAGGGAATATTGTCTATAAAGGCAGAAGCAAAAGCTGATGTCCAAATGATAAGGATGGATGTAGTATCTAAATTTCTTCCAGTTACATTCACCATTTCATTGGCCAGGATTTCAAGTGCTCCAGTTAATTCTACACCTGAAACAATAACAAATAATCCTGCGAAAAAAAGTAAAAGCGGCCAGTCTACATGAGTAAATACCTTTACAGGATGCATTCTTGTAATTAGCAAAAGAATGGCAGCGCCAGCTAGAGCAATAATAGATACCTCAATGTCTAGATATCCATGGAACATAAATGCAATAATTACTCCAAAAAGAATTATTGCGCTTTTCTTGAGTAACTCCATATCTTTAATTTCTTTTTTTACATCAATTAGCTGAAGTTTATCTACATGTTCAGGTGTTTGTTTAAGATCTTTTCTAAACATGATTTTAAGTAATAATAAAGAGGCTCCAAATGTTATGAAAACTATTGGAGTCATATGATATGCAAAGTTGATAAAATCAATGTTTGCAGCAGATGCAATCATGATATTTGGGGGATCTCCAATAATAGTAGCTGTCCCCCCAATATTTGATGCAAAAATTTCAGCAAGTATTATAGGCAATGGATTTATGTTCACAACTCTAGCAACAGAAATAGTAACAGGAACCATTAGAAGAATTATAGTCACATTGTCCAAAAATGCAGAAGCAACTGCTGTTAATATTGAAAACATTATCATCAGTTTCCAGACGTTTCCCTTGGCCAATTTTGCTGCACGAATTCCTATATACTGAAAGATGCCAGTCTCTCCAAGTATTCCAACAATTATCATCATTCCTAAAAGTAATCCAATTGTGTTGAAATCAATGGCACCTATTACGAAGTCAACGGTATCATGTGCTGGAATTATTTCAGTTTGAAATAGAATAATGATAATTACAAGTGCCCCAAACATTGCAACTGTCGTCCTATGGAAAGATTCAGTAACCAAAATCACGAAAATACCAATCAAAACTGATAGGGTTAGCGCCATTGCAATAGTTATCTCAAGTCCAATCAAATCTGGTAAAGTAAACAGCATAGCGATTATGGCTACAAGAATGATTCCTGCAATTACCGTGACCCCTTTCAATTAATTTTTACCTCATAGATTCCTCATGTCATTTCATATATCTCTATTTCTACAAAAAATTGCATGTGAAATTATGAATTTGATAAATTAATTTAGCTAAACTTCAAAAATGAAACGTGCAGGAAGGGATTCAATTAGAAAAACTGACTAATTACTATGCAATCCTTTTGGAATTTACAAAGACACCTTTTTTGTTAGTAATGTTTCCAATTTCCTGACTCACAATTTTATGTTTACGAAAAATAGATTTTATTTTTGCAGCTTGATCTTTTGGTGAAACAACACAAAATCCCACTCCCATGTTAAATGTATTGTACATTTCATCTGTTTTTACTCCACACTCATGTATTAATCCAAATATTGGAGGAGGGTTAGGCATACTATCCAAATTAAAACCAGTTTTTTTTAATCGTAAAAGTTTGGTAAATGCACCACCAGTAATGTGCGCAAGACCATTAATCATACATTTATCAAGCATTTCTAAAACTGGTTTTACATAAATTTCAGTTGGAGATAAAAGCGAATTTCCTAAAACCCCTACCCCTGTTATTTTATCTTTAATTGAATACTTTGAAAGCAAGATCTTTCTTGCCAACGAATATCCATTAGAGTGCAAGCCAGTACTTTTTGCACCAATTATTACATCTCCTGGTTTAATCGAATTTCCTAAAACCATTTGTTTTTTTGAAAGAAGACCTACTACCATTCCTGCAAGATCAAAACCAAAACCCTTTCCAGCAATTAGGTCTGGCATGATTGCAGTTTCACCACCAACTATTGGAACTCCAGCTTTTTTTGCACCCTTTGCCAATCCTTCAACAATTTTTTTGAATATTTCTTGATCGTTTTTGTTTGCTGCAATATAATCAACAAATGAAATTGGAGTTGCACCGACGCAAATTATATCATTAACATTCATTGCCACACAATCAATGCCTACTGTATCGTATTTTTTCATCATGTTTGCAATCATTACCTTAGTGCCAACTCCATCGGTATGAGTTGCCAAAAGATTGCCTCCGGAAATCTCAACAATTCCAGCGTAATGGCCAAACCCATGAGCAATTTTTGCTATTTTTGAGAGACCGTGAGTTGAAGAAATGATTTTACCTATTGCGGCCTGACTCTGTTTAATTTTTGAGACATCTACTCCTGCGCTTTTGTAGGTTATTGCCATAAATTGTGCCTGCCTGATGCAAGATCGGGATTTTGGTAATATGAATTCAAGTCAATCAAAATGTTACATGTACATTCCTGCGTCTGTTTTCCTATCTTCTGAATATTTTTCAGAAAGTTCTTTAAAATCGGCACCAAGTTTTTCTGTTTGTTTTTTAAGGTCTTCAGTGTCAATATTTGTTTGATATGCTCTATTTACTGCATCCACTAGAGTTGCAGCAGCTACAGGGTCTGGTTGCGTGTGGTTTGCTTTTACAAGAAAAGACACACCTCGAATTTCACGCATCATGCACTCGTTGAGAATTCCGCCTGGCATTCCAGTAATGAACCCCTGCCTAATCATACTGATTCCCTTCTCTTGCATTATTCTGCAAAGATCTTCTTCTGCTGCACAATACGCTTTATCATCATGACTATCACTTGCAACACCATCTAGGATTACAATTTCATGTGAGCCTTTTTGTTCTGCCCAATCTAATATTGCAGCTACCAATGTGTACAGACCATCCATTCTTAATGTGATCTCACAAATTATTGCACAAATAGTTCCGTCTTTATTTGAGTAAAAACGAAATGGATGTCTTAACATTCCATGAATAAAAACAGTTGATGGTGGCAGATATTTTGATCTCATATACGCAACTTCTTCCATTTTTAGCTTTTCAATAATATATCCAACAGATATTGGACCTGCCAGCCCTGCACCAACAAATCCAGCAAATATAATTGGAGAGTTGTAATTTACTTTTTTTATCTCAAATACTTCCGCTTCTGGAAATACCCCTTGTTGCATTCATTACATCAAATTCTTGGGTCTAATTACTTTTATCAATACGATAGTTGCAATCAATTATTAGAATTTTCTAGCTTGATCTATCCTTGTTTTGAAAATTCTCTGTATTCGCCAATCTTAGAATCACACTGGTGACATGTATACTGACCTTTTTCTTTCAATATCATACCTGGTGCAACCTCCTCATTTGGGTTTTCAAATTCAATTTTTGGAGGTTTTTCAAATTCTGCATCACATTTTTTACAGTAATATTTTAAAATTTTTTCTTCATCTAGTCTTCCTAATGGGGCCAAAAATAATTCTCCTACCCCCAAATCTGCTTTTTTTGCTTGCTCATCATTTACTTCTGCTACGACTGAGCCCCCTGACCCTTTCAGTTTTAACTGTGGCAAATCAAACTAGTATTCTATTTTGGGTTTAAAATGTCATTGTTTAGTCAGTTTTAGACATAATTTTTAATTTAATTTTTTTACCGTCTTTGCTCGAATTATAACTGTTCTTAGATAATCTTTAGCTGTTGCATCTGATACCCCCAAATTCTTTGCTCTTTGATACAGGGCTTGCTCGTCTCGTTGTCTAAGATATATTTGTAAAAGTTGATTCAATCTATGTGATCTTCGCTCATCTGCATTCATATGGATTCATCTTTTACACTTGTTTTTTGCATAAACAAATTCAACATTGTCATGCCTTTGTCAGTGATTGAATAGATCATATTCTGTCCTACTGATTTTTTTTCAAGAAAGTTATAGTCAACACAAAGGTGCAGATAGTTAAGAAATGATCTTTTCATTCGTATTTTGGATTTGGAGTACAGATCAGAAAATGTCATAGACTCGCCTCGTACCTGATATAATAGCTTTAACAGCGACAAGGTGCTAAAATCTCGTGTTCGTGCTCTTACTGCATCTAAGATCTGCTCATCGCGCTTTATGATAAAATCCCCAAATTGGTCTGCTACCTCGACTGGGATGTAAGTTAATCGTGCTCTCATCATACGGTATTGGTACCGTACTTTACCTTATTAACTTTGAGATGAAACTTTGTTGAACTATCTAGATTCCTTTTTTCAACTAGTACGATCCTGATGTTTGATCGCAAGTCAGATCTACTTTGATTGTTATGGATGAAGCTACACGAAAAAAATTATTTGGGTTTAGTCTTGTCCTCTACTCCAAATATAGGATTACGTGATAATATCTTGTACATCAAGAAGACTAAGAAGGCAATAATTACAAAGTCAATTATATTTGCAATCAGGTCTCCATAGGCAAATGTTGATGTTACGCCAGTTACCGAGTTCGTTACGCTGTAGGATAATTCTTTCAAACTTCCTGAGGGTAAGGCTAGGCCTACTAAAGGATTGACCAAGTCGTTAACAAATGCTGTTATCAACTTTGAGGAAGCCGCACCTATAACAAATGCAATAGCCAAGCCAATTATTCCAAATGTTTTGAGAAATTCCATGAATTGTTCCATCAATGATTTTGGTTTTGGTGTAGGCTGTGTGTCAGACATTAAAAAACAAGAGAATATGGACTCTATTTAAACTCCATGAAAAAATCAAAAATAATCTAGGTATCCAAAATTCAGATTTTGATAAATAAATATATTTTATTTTTTCTATAACTAGTTTTTAGCTCAGAATTAAATTGGAATTACTTTGATTCGTTCAGCCCTTACAGTTGGTGCAATCGAAGGCAACGATGCCCACTGTAAAACATTTTTTGAATCATTGCCTATTCCTGAAATGTTTTGTAACATTACTGGCAAATTATGAACAATTCTAACTGATGTTCCAGGAGCTTTTACCTTTCCATTTTCAATAATTCGGATTCCACTTCTTGCCGTACAAGAAAAATCTCCTCGAGTTGGATTGACGGCGTACGTATACCAGAGTCTTCCAACCAGCAATCCTTTTTTGGTCTCCTTGATGATTTCATCCCTACTCATCCCATCCCCCAAAATTCTCATGTTATGTGGAGCAGGTACAGGAATGGGTTCTGCACTTCGACCCATCGGAGAGCCTATTCTAGTTGCATTTCCAGATGACTCTTTTCCTTCTTTGTAGGCATTAAACAAATCAGAATAAAGACCTCGAAAGACTCCGTTTTCAATTAACTGTCTTGGCTTTGTTGCAAATCCTTCATCATCAAAAATCTTACTGCCAATACCTTCAGGTGCATGTGCATCATCAATCAAATTAAAATTATCAACTGCAATTTTAGAATCAAGCTTGTCTGAAAAACAGCTTTTTTTATCACAGTAAGTTTTTAGACTAAAGTTTGATGCAAAAACAAAAGCCAATAACTCTCCCACAGAATATGGATCAAAAATAATACTGTATTCACCAGCTTCTGGTTTTTGTGGATTGATAGAACCAACACACATCTCTGCGGCATCACACCCTACTGATTTAGCAGAAAAAGCACCCAAAGTGCGACAGCTTGCTTGTCCAATTCCAGAAACTGGTGAACTTCCTTCCTCAGAATCAGCATTAATGGTTCCAGAAATGTAAGTTGCGTCATCAGCGCAATTCAGACCATTTGTGTTAGCAATTTCTACATTTTCTGAAACTATATTCAGTGACCCAGTAATGTTAGATACTTTAGAATGAGAAGCAGCATTAATCATAGTCTGGGCAATGTCAGCTGCTTGGGTCCCAGTTATTTCAACTAGTTTTTTATCATAAAGTTTTTCAATTCTAGATAATCTTTTAAATTCAGATGGTAACGCCTTCCAGAATTCTTTAGGTCTTGCTAGATTAGATGAATCTAAAGCCAACTCTACAATTTTGACTGCATCATCAGGATTACTAGTACCCGCTGAAGAAATTCTTTTTTGATTAATAACACGTACTCCAAGGTTTTTATCGTAGTTTTGTTTTATTTCAGCAATTTCTGAATCTGTAATTCGAACAGTTATGATTTTCTTTTGTACAAAAATAGCTTCGCACTCTTCAACGTGTAAATTTTTTGCATGAGAAAGTGCCCTATCACAGGCAGACAATTAAGATCGCCTTGGATTTTTGTATTTGTATTTGTCGATTTTTATTAGTTCAAAATAAGAACCAAATCTTTTAGCATCAACTGAATCAAGCTCATCTTCATACTCATTCTCATTTTCAAATGTTCTCAAAATTTGGTAATCGGTGCTTCTCTGCGCAGGGGTGCGATTTATTTCACGAACCATGCGCCTAATCTCCTTTGGCTTGAGAAGCTGCCCATGTTGAGCCCCAGCTGAAGTCGAGATACTTTCGTTAATCAAAGTCCCTCCAAAATCATTAGCACCCCACATTAGCATTAACTGTGACATCCTTTGACCTTCTTTTACCCATGACATTTGGATATTTTTGATATAGTTATTGAGCATAATCCTAGCTATTGCATGCGTTAAAAGTGCATCATTTGCGTTAGCTCCTTGTCTAATTCCTTGATGTAAATCATGCTTGTACATTGGCGCTTCATGATAAATGAAATTTAAAGGAACGAATTCAGTAAAACCTCCAGTTTCTTTTTGAATCTCACGAATCTTTGCAATATGTTGCACCCGGTCATGTGGGCTCTCAATATGACCAAACATCATAGTTGATGTTGTTCCGATTCCTAGCTTGTGTGCAGTTTTAATAACATCGATCCAATCTTTCACACTAATTCTACCAGGAGATATTTTATCTCTCATAGTTTGATCTAAAATCTCAGCCGCCGTACCAGGAAGTGTATTTACACCTG
The DNA here is from genome assembly GCA_052390375.1 of Nitrosopumilaceae archaeon. Lineage (GTDB taxonomy): Archaea > Thermoproteota > Nitrososphaeria > Nitrososphaerales > Nitrosopumilaceae > CSP1-1. The sequence continues at coordinate 20,444 of JBQTHA010000002.1, read as the reverse complement.
CTTCTTTTAGTCGCACAAGATATTCCTTTACTGAAATCTTCGATCTAGTTGCACCATACAAAACCTCTTCAGGAGAAAACCCGTGAATATGAATATCTGGAAGCTCAGCCTTTATGGCACGACAAATGTTCTCATATAATTCACTATCCATGTCTGGCGGAATTCCAGCCTGAATGCATACCTCCGTTGCTCCAAACTGATGAGCTTCCTTTGCACGCCTAACAATTTCTTCAGTTGGCAAAAAATATCCTTCCTCTTCTCTAAAGTCTCTGCTAAATGCACAAAATCCACATTGCTTGATGCATACATTTGTAAAGTTGATGTTGCGATTAATTACATATGTTACACAATCCCCAACTCTTCTTTTTCGAAGTTCGTCAGCTACTGCCCCCACTAAATGAAAGTCCATTCCTCTTGCTTCATACAACCTTGCAGCTTCCTCTGTAGTGATTTCTTTTTCTGAAAGTGCACGGTCTAGTGTAGCAGCTATTTCTGGATCCGCATCTTTGAAAAATACATCTAAATTACTTAGCGCCAATAGTTTTCTCCAACTAAATTAGTTCCATCATTGATTTCAGACATTTTTTCAACAAGTGATGATTCTACCATGGAAAAAAATTCTGGGTATACCGGATATCTGCATTTTAACTCATAGCCTGCATTTTGTGAATTAATTTCAATAATTTTTATCTCAGGCCAGGAAAACTCTGGATTTACATGGTCAGGAGTCAGTGGAGATATGCCTCCCCAATCGTTAATTCCCACCGAGAGGAATCTTTCATATGATGTAGGGGAAAGATTTGGGGGAATTTGTAAATTCATCTCAGGCATTATGATTCGAGTCAATGCAACCATTATCTTAAAGTAGTTTTCCTCAGCTGACGGATGTTCTTTCATTATAGTGTCAGGTTTTGGATGAAAGTTTTGCAAAATAATCTCTTGAATGTTTCCGTATTTTTTATGAATCTCCTTGATCGCATAAATGGAGTCAATTATCTCAAATGGTGTTTCGCCAATTCCAACTAGAACCCCAGTTGTCATGGGAATGCCTAATTGTCCAGCGTTTTCTAATACTTTGAGTCGCTCTTTTGGATATTTGCTTGGAGCAAGATGATGGGGCATTCCTTTTTCTGTTAAGCGTTCACTAACATTTTCAATCATGAGGCCCATGCTGACATTTGATTTTTTTAGTTCTTTTAGCTCATGCTTTGTTAGATTTCCTGCATTTGTATGAGGGAATAATCCTTCTGCTAAAGCAATCTCTGATGCAAAAACAAGATATTCTACAGTGTTTGCAAAGCCATTTTCTTTGAGCCAACTTCTTGCTAGCTCAAAGCGTTCCTCTGGGCGCTCTCCTGTAACAAATAATGCCTCAACACATTGATGTTTTTTTGCAAGCTTGGCAAGATTTTGCACATCCTGTATTGACATCATTGAAAGTTTTGATTCTCCAGGATCTGCTTTGTAGGTACAATACGTGCAGGTGTCGCGACATAGATTTACTAAATTAAAAAATGCCTTTTTTGAAAAAGTGACAAGATTTCCATGATTTTTATTTCGTAAGATTTTTGCAGCTGCAAATATCTCTGTAGATTGATATTTTGAAATGTTAAAAATTTCATAAGCTTCTTCTTTTGGAATTTCTTTTCCCTCTAAAACTTTGTTTAGAGCATCACAATTAAGAGCAAGCCTACTCAACACCTGAAATACCTTAAATCCAAGTATTTATTCTTGTATCGTGTTTAACCTGAATCTGGTCTTTCATCTAACTTTACCACAATATTGGTGACTCTGCCATCTCTTAGGATCTCTAAAACCATTTCATCTCCAACTGACTTGTAGCGCTGAAGATGAATCAATATATCGTCAATTTTTCGTACAACGTTTCCATCAACTGATAATACTACGTCGCCGCCAATAAGATATTCAATACCATCAATATCTTTTGTTTCTGAAGACCCCTTTAGTCCTGCTTTATCTGCAGGACTTCCCTCAACAACATTGACAATAAGAAAACCTCTTGCATCAGTTAGATGAAGTATTTTTGCAAGATCAGGATTAATGTCTCTTCCTGCTATTCCAACCCATGGATGATGATAAGTTCCATCTGATATTAGCTTGGGCACAATCTTTGCAATTGTATTTGATGGGATAGCAAATCCTACTCCAGTAAATTCTCCTGTTGCAGATTGGATTGCTGTGTTTATCCCAACAACTTCTCCCCTTGAATTAAGAAGTGGACCTCCGGAGTTTCCAGGATTAATAGCAGCATCAGTTTGAATCACATCAGGAATTGAAAAACCAGATTCTTGTGGCAATAAACGTCCTAATGCACTGACAATTCCTGAGGTCATTGAACCCGAAAGACCAAACGGGTTTCCAATTGCAGCAACCTGCATTCCAACCTTTAGATTTGAAGAATCACCAATTAAAAGTGGTTTTAACAAAGAGGGCTCTGCATCAACTCTAATTACAGAAATATCAGTAGCTGGGTCTACGCCAATCACTTCTGCATTATAGGAACGCCCATCAAGAAAGGTTACAACGACTTTATCAGAATTTTCAACTACATGAGCATTTGTAATTACATGCCCATTTTTATCAAAAACAAATCCAGACCCAACTCCGTTTGTGGAAACTACTTCCTCAGATCTTTGAATGTTAACACGTACTACTCCTGTCTCTGCTCTTTCAAAAATCTGAATTAAAGAAAGATCTTTTCCAAGAGATAGAGGAGTTTCTTCACCAACAGTACTTGGACCATGTCCATTTGAAACTATTATCTCAGGAGGACTAATTGAGGGCGGAGGAATCATCACAAAGGCAAATACCAATAAAATTACAGTGGCCCCTAGCATACTGCCAACTATAATTCCTGATTTTTCCATGGAATTAGAATACCTTTGGTTTTATCTATAACCCTTACTACACACTAATTGAATTCGTAACGTGTTCTTTCATCGAATAGCTTCTGCCCCTCCACGATACTGCAGTTTTACTCTTTGCCTGTAACATACCCATCAAAAACCCAGCTACAACAATGAAGCTACCAACAGGAGCAAGTAACGAGTAAATCCACCTAATTTGTAATCCTTTTGTAGCATCTATTATACCTGCAAAATAAACAAGACAACAAGCCAATATCGAAGAAATAAGCAATATAGTAAACGAAATTGCTCCATCAAAAAAAACCATCGAGTAAAACAAAATGGGAAATGGCATAAAAAGTAAGAACAAGACTGCAAAGAAAATTCCAATTGCTATGGTATTATTTTGAAGATATAATGGAACCATCAATCTCTTAAGACCGTTCCAAAGAGTTGACCAATTCCTAGCCCATACGGCTTCCAATAGATGCTCTCCACGTACCATCTTTAGTTTGAATCCTGATTCTTTTACCTTTTTTCCTAGAGCCCCATCTTCAATTATTTCATGTTTTACTCCTTCATGTGTTCCGATTGCTTCATATACTACCTTTTTGATAATGAAAAAACTTCCAAAAAAGTAACCAGTTTTTTTAGAAGGATCATTAACCCTAATAGCTGAAAAACGTGTATGCAAAAAAGTCGAAAGCATTGGGAGTGTAATCTTCGTCCAATTATCAAGACACAACATTTTTGGAATTACTGTAAGTGCATCAATCTTTGCTGATCCCAAATGTGCTACGGCAAGTGATATTACATTTTGAGAATATTTTGTATCTGAATCAGTACAAAGCAAAAGCTCACCCGTTGCTTTTTTGTATCCTTCCATACATGCCCAATTTTTTCCCATCCAATCTTCTGGTTTTGGTCTTGCACTAACATGAATTATTTTGGAATGTTTCTCAGCGTATTTTTTTATAATTTGCCCTGTCGAATCCTCTGAGGAGTCATCTATTACTACAATCTCATAATTTTGATAATCTTGGTTTAACAAAGAATCAAGGCATTTTGAAATAAGTTTTTCTTCATTTCTTGCAGGAACTATGACAGAAACTTTTGGATTGATATGATCTTTTGAATCAAACTTATCCAAATACGGGGTATCTCTAAACGAAATTAACATGGATTTTATTAAAACAATCCACGCTCCTGATACTCCAATTAAAATTGCCGCAAAAATATAATTGATAATTTCTACAATTGGGTACATGTAGTTATTGCTCTGCTTCTTTTTTTATTGCCTGAAGAGCTTGCTCTGTACCACTTTTAACATGTTTTTTAATCATCCCTGTAAACATTCCCATCATTCCGGATAGTTTCATGTCCCATATTGCTTCAAGTAATACTTCATCTTCAAGCGGTTTTAGACTGATTGTCTTTGTTCCTTTGATGATGCCTTCAGTGAACAAGGCCTCAATCCTTTCTTTTGGGTAAAGTGTAACTTCCTGTAAACACTTTGAATCTCTAAACGCAATAATGACTTCACGTTTGATTTTATTACCTTCCTTGGAAATGTTATGAATTTCTTTAGTGCCCTTCCAGAACTTTGTTTCATTATCTAGGTCTGAAACAATTTTCCATACTTTATCTATAGATGATCTGATTTTTGTTGAAACCTTGATTTGAGTCATGATAACACTTCAAAAATAATGAAATATTAGTCTTCATTTTTAGAAATTAATTTTAACTGGTCAGAAAAATAATGGTTATGTCAATCTCATATGAAGATTTTACAAAATTAGATCTTCGAGTTGCTAAAATAGAATCTGTTGAAGCAATCCCAGGCAAATCTAGGATTGTTAAGGGAGTGATTGATCTTGGTTCTGAAAAAAGAAATGTAATAATTGGAGGCGCAGAATTTTATCAGCCTGAGGAACTTATTGGTAAAATAGTAATTGTTGTTGCTAATCTTGAACCAAAAAAACTTGCAGGAATTGAATCAAACGCAATGTTACTTGCAGCTGATGTAAATGATAAACCCTATTGGCTTACAGTTAATGAGGATGTTCCAATTGGAACAAAAATAAAATAATTATCCGATACCTGGACCTTCTTTCTTTATCTCTACTGGTTGCTCTATAATTTTTTCATCAAGCTCATTAGTATCGATTTTAATCCGTAGAATTTTTTCAATAACTTTTAAGATATTACTTGCAGCTTTGTATTGTGGTGATTCTGCATCAACAATTTCGCCAAAAAGACCTACCCCATCAATATTTCTGCTTTTAGCAATTCCTAAGATTACTCCATTGAACCATGTTATACTTTTAACTTCGGGAGATAGAGGTTTTACATCATATGACTTTAAGATATCTATTGAATGAGAATTAGTTGCAACACCGTAAACTAAAGTTCCTTTTCCACTTTCGCTTGGTAAGTATCCTCCTGCAGAAATAAGCATCTTTATGTTTCCCATCTTACTAACAATATCAAGAACTGTGTTTACAATTTCAAAAACTGTTCTAGGTTCTTGTGGTTGATTTTCACCAGTAAAAACTACAATACAATTTTTTTCGTCAACTGTTAAAGTATATTCATCCTGTGGGAGTTCAACTAAACCATCCTTGAGGTTTACCCATGGTTTATCTGCTAAAATTATTTGAGCAGATTTTTTAGTTTCTAACTTTTTTGTTAGGTGCTGTGTAACTAAACCACCTACTTTGCCCATATCTGGTAATGAACTAATTAGAATAATGTTTTTGAGCTTAAAATCTTGAATTTTATTTACTTTCATAATTAATCCAGTTTTTTATACTATATCGACTTTACTTTTAATTCTAATTATTCTAATAATGTTTTGATTTTAAAAAAATTACTCATAAATCATGAGTTTTTTTTCTTCTAGCAAGGCATGTAGATTATTTACTGACCTGTAAACATCAGGTTCTTTTTTTGCTCCTGTACATACTAATTTTCCTGATGAGAAAAGAAGAATTACAGTTTTAGGATCAAGCATTCTATGAATCAAGCCAGGAAATTGTTCAGGCTCATACATACTCCTTGGTAAAGTTCTAGCAGCTTGCTCCAAATGAATTCTTCCACCAAGATTTATCGATGCAACAATATTTTGGATTTGAACTTCGGCCTCTTTTTTTACTTTAATTCCACCCTTTCGTAATCGTTGAACTACAGTTTTTACTGCCTTTCTTGACATTTCTTCTGATTTTGCCCCAGTACAAACCATCTTGCCAGATGTAAAAATAAGTGTAGCAGTCTTTGGAGTTTTTAATCTAAAAACTAATCCTGGAAATTGATCTGGATGATATTCCACATCAGGAAAATTTCTAGTAATTTCATTTAGGTCCATCTTTTGATCTACAGAAGCAGATGCTACCACATTTTCAATACTTACAATGGGTTTTGTTTGAGGCATGTTACAGGATTTTTGTATCAGAACTATAATAAAAGCAATCACTAATTCTTTACCTTGCAGTACATTATTTTTGAAATTCCTATCCGATTTGCTTGAATTTTAGTAACGAATGATTTAATTGAGAAAAGCAGATCGCTGTGATTATTGAATTTTACTAATTTTAATCTCGAAGAATTTATGGGATTTGGAGATGATACTAATCCCGTTTTATGGTTGATATGGATAATACCAATTATTATTTTTGTATTTTATGGTCAAAGAATTCAGCTTCAGATAACATCAAGTGAAATCAAAAAAAACATTACTAAACTTCAACAATTCAAAGAAAATTCAAGAAAAGAATTAATCAATTACATTAAAAATAATTTAAATCCAACAAAAGATCCCACATCTAAACTTGACAGATTCATTGATTATTTTACAATAATGCCAGTCGACATGGATCCAGGTGGAATAATTCCCAAAGTTAGGCATGTAGTTCGTTCCAGAGAAGACAATACGAGAGCACAAATCAAGTCTCTGTTTTCTGAGATTTCTGATTTGGAAAGAACCAAAGTGCAAACCTTACTAGAAATAGTTACTTCACTTCAATTACTCTACAAAATTGTTAACCATCTATATCTGACAGCAAAAAAACAGAATAATTACCCACTTATTTTACCACTTCAAATGATGATGCCTTTTATCATGGAAGAAGCCAATGCATTAAACGAAGCCGTACCAGCATTAAAACAAGGCCAACCTATCGGTGATGGAATCGGACCAATGGTTGTTGGTAAAATGATGCTTGGTACAAAAAAGCAAAATGCATCTTTTGAAACAGTTTGGAGTGAAACAAAGTATGAGGGAAGAAAACTTTTTTTGATAAAGGCGGAAGGCCCATCAGCAACTGTAGGTAGGCCAGGAGAAGCAATTGAAACAATCGTATCTCAAAACAAACCAGATTTAATAATCATGGTTGATGCATCATTGAAGCTTGAAGGTGAAGACTCTGCATCAGTTTCACAAGGATTCGGTGCAGCAATTGGTGGAATTGGTACTGATAGATTCCAAATAGAAGAGATAGCCACAAGACACAACATCCCAGTTTTTGCAATTGTAATAAAGCAATCTGTTAAAGAGGCAATTAATCTAATGACAAAAGAAATAGCTGACAGAGCAGAAGAAGTTAGATCTCAGATTTATGAAATGATCAATGATAATACAAGTTCTGGAAACACAGTTCTTGTCGTTGGAGTTGGAAATACTCTGGGAGTCTCACAATAATGTTCTCAAAAAAAGAGGAAAAAAGGAATCCCTGTACAATTGAGCAGTGTGAATCTTGTAAAAAGGATACAAAAAGAAAATTTGTAGTGGGGGATTATGTTTTCAAGGAAACTTCCCTATGTGTGTCTTGTAAAGGCCAATTAAGAATAACAAAAATTTTTGGTGAAGTTATTAAAGCGTAGTAGTGACTGTCACCCCGTCCTCAGTAGGGATGAATGTGTGTTCTGCTTGGGCAACTCTCTGACCGTTTGCCTCTACTAAAATGGGATATGCATGTACCACTTTCTTTTTTATTAGTATCTCCAAAAGTTCTCTTGCCTTTTTCTCCTCCCAATCTTTGACTAGCCACCTTAACGCAAATGGTAACATATTGAAATTTGTCCAAATGTATTCTTGGAGATTGTCAGCCTCATCATTTTTTGTTCGTTTTCTTGAGCCTAATGCAAAAATGTTCTTAATTTTGCCCTCTCGTACAAAGCCCATGCCCTTCTCAGTTGTTACAAAGGGCTCACATGCGTATGCCACATCCCCCTTAAATGAAAATGACCCTATAGACCAAATATTTGGAATTGATTTTCCAGCATGAATAGTATACTGTGCCAGTGAATGCCCACTTAGATTTGCAATTGGTTTGAAACCAAGTTGTTTGACTGTCTTTTCAATAGTTCTTCCAACATCGCTTGATTTGACACCAATTTTTATTATAGAAATCGCATTTTGTAATGCATCTTCTGCTGCCTGTATGAGGCTATCATACTGTGGATCGTAACAAACTGTAACTGCTGTATCTGCAATGTATCCATTTATCTGAGCACCAAGATCAATTTTTATCAAATCAGTATCTGTAACAGTTTTTTGATCATTAGGTTCTGCTGTATAATGTGCAGCAACTTCGTTTAAGCTTGTATTTACAGGAAAAGCAAGTTTAGCTCCTCGCTTTAAAATTTCGTTCTCAACTTCTTCACAAATATCTTCAAGTGTTACCCCAATCCAGTTTTTCTTCCTAACATTTTCCCTGACCTCTGCTGCAATTTTTCCAGATTTGACATAATCTTCTTCCTGCATCGGTTTTGGTGTTTTGTTTGTTATTTAAAATCGTATCATCTGTGAAGCTTAAATTGGGGAGACATACGTGAAATTCAAAGGGATTGTGGTCTAGCTTGGTATGATTCGGGTTTTGGGTACCTGAGGTCGCAGGTTCAAATCCTGTCAATCCCACTTTTATTTTCTAGATTCTTTATTGGTACTAAAATAATTCCAAAAAATATAGGAGAATTCATATCTTTCTTTGATTTATTATTCTTGCCAGGCAATGAAGAAGAGTTAGAGTAATGATTTAAGATGATGGAATATTTTGTCTCACGAGCTGAGTTCTGGCATACGTTTTTATCAAATTCTAAATAATTCTATATAATTGAGTTTTGAAAAAAGAGACATCATTTTAATTGTTGGAATATTATTTTTTATGCTAGGGCTGCTCGGTATAGGGCTAAACCTTGTAGAGGCAGTTGGAATATCAATCGCAATTTATTTTGGAATAAAGATATTTGTTGGTAGAAGGAAAAAGTTCTTAGATCAAAAAATTGGTGAAGGCTTTTGTGCAGAATGTGGAGAAAAAATTATTGCTAAAAAATGTCCTAACTGCGATATACCTAAAAAATAACCTATAGAACTCAGAATAAATTCTTCGTGGACCTTATAACAGATAGAGTCGAAAATACATGAATGGCCTCACAGGTATATTGTACTTTTACAACTAGCTCAACTTTTACTCAATTCTTACCTAAAATTGCATTTTTAGCGAGAAGCATTTAGCGAGTGATTAAATGAGATCTACATTAGTTATTGGAATCTTTGGATTTTTTCTATTAGGCGGCTCTATATTTCCTGCCATGGGACAAACTCCGTCTTTTGCAGATCATGTTGTAATAAACGAAATTGACATAAATCCTCCAGGAGACGATTCAAAATCTGTATCAGAATGGGTTGAGCTGTATAATCCAACTGATGTCGGAATTGATATCGGTGGATGGGTTATTGCCTCGACAACTGTTTTAAAAAAGACTATGAAAATTCCTGTAGGAACAATTCTTGAGCCAAATAAATTTTTGACTTATTCATACCAAAGTGTTTGGTTTACAGATGTTTCTGAAACAGTACAATTACGTAATGCTGATGGAATTGTCATAGACCAGACTCCAAGTATTTCTGATTTAAAAAATGATTTCACTTCCTGGCAGAGAACATACGACGGAGTAGATACAAATTCCTTAAGTGATTGGAAATTTGAATTTTCAAATGCCGGCTCTACCAATAGTAAATTCACAACAGAAACAGAAACAGGCAAAGCAACTATTTTAATTTCTACTGATAAAAATAATTATAATTTCCAAGAAACTGCCATAATTAGTGGCCAAGTCTCAGAAAAACTATTTGTTGAGAAGCCTTTTTTCCAAACTGCACAAATTATGATAAAAATTTATGGCTCTAATGGATATGAAAAAAGTATCAGCCTATTTCCTGATCTCAATTTAAAATATCAAACTACTCTTAGTCTACAAAAAGTCCTTGGAGTCACTGGAGGAGTTTATTATGTCGTAGTTGAATATGGTGATGCAATAGCATCAACACAATTTACAGTTGGTGATGAAATTATTCTAGGTGAAGAAGGAGAAGAAAGCCAACTTAGTATCACCACTGATAAAGAATCATACATTCCAGGTGAAACTGCAACAATTATTGCTAATACAAATAATATAGTGCCCTTTGAGGGTCTAAAATTCAAAGTAACAAATCCCACTGGGAAGCAAATTTTTGATGGTACTCTATATCCTGATACAAAAGGTAAGTTCTCAACTACAATATTCATGACTACTGTTCAACCAGTTTATGGATTTCATAAGATAGTTGCAGAATATTCTACATATTCCGCAGTGAGCTCTTTTGAGCTAACAGAAGATGTCAAGGAGAATAAAGTAATTTCTTTGACTACTGATAAAAAGGCATATGGGCTTGGAGATACAATAATCATTTCAGGCAGATTAAACAATATTTGGATTTTCTCATTAGACCTTGAAATTCTTCAGACAGGTTTTGGTTCTCTGCATACAGATGCTCTCAATAGGCTAAAGATCCAAGATTCTGTAAAGCTTGCAGGTGACAGCACATTCAAATACGAATTCCAAATTCCAAATAATCCTATTAGATATGGGGATTATAGGGTTACAGTTTCTAAAGAGGTTGGAGCAGAATCTGTCGTATTTCATGTTGTAGAAAATCCAGATGAGTTTGTTGAATCATCAAAACCATTTACTGTTTCCACCGATAAATCAACATATGATATAGGTGACTCTATAATAATTTCTGGGAAAATAAATAATCCAAAAATTAGTACTACTTATCAGACTCCTATAATTGATATTGTGATAAAAAATTCTGAAGGAAACCAAATCACTTCTTCTGTATCAAAACCTACTGGATTCAAATCTGCTACAGCTGAATATTCCCTGAAAGCGATTCCAGATCAAGTAGGAAATTATCAAGTTAAAGACACCATTTACGATGCAATTTATGGACCTGGAAGATACATAGTTAAAGCATCATATGCAGATGGTCTTCTTCAAGAATCTGCAACTTTCTCAGTAATCGATCCATTGGATATAGAAGCACCTATCATCACTCTTGACAAAGATGTTTATGGCTTGGGTGAAGATGTTCACCTCACAGCTTTAGTTCCAGGAGGAGGAGCAGGTAAATCTGATGTAGGAATCCTTCTTACAAAACCAGATGGTGATACAAACAAGTTTGGTACTACAGTTGACAATGGTAGATTTTCATGGACTTGGACTACTCCCCTATCTGAAAAGTCTAACGCAGTGCAAAATGACCGAGTCCGATTTTCAAGTAACTATGGAGTGTACAAAATCAGTGTTTCTCAATCTGATACCGCCCCTGTAATTGTTTTCTTCAAAGTATCTCCTAACCCAAGTGAGGATTTTCTTAATATTGAGCCATTGACTGTAACATCAGAACTTCCAGTTTACAATGTAGCTCAAAATCAAAAACTAACAATATTAGGTACTGCATTAAAACGAGTACAAGGTACACAAGGCCTTGTTGTACCTGATAGAGTAGATATTGCAATAAAATCTCCTTCAAATAAAATAATTACTGAATCGTCTGTATACTTGGACTCTGGAGGAAATTTTCAAAGTATTTTTGATATGCCAGTTACCATCTTTAAAGAAGGCATCTACAAGGTAACAGCTTTATACCAAGGAATTAGGGCTGAAAACTTTTTCCAAGTAGACAATGATTTCATTTTTGGCGGGGACGAAGTGCTCTCGCTTTTGATAGGTACTGACAAAGAAGAATATAATCCAGGTGACATTGCCCACATTACTGCAAGACCTACAAAATTGATATTCATAGAAACTGTTGAAGTTGGAATTCCAACAGAAGACCAAACTAAATTAAACTGTGGTGCATTTGTATGTGGAATAGGCGTTCCAATTACAACTCTAAGGCAAGATCCTACTGGAACATTCGTATATGAATATACATTTCCAACTAATGCTAAACTAGGTACCTACATAATCACCTTTAATACAGAATTTGGAACTTTCACCAAATCTATACAACTAGTTGAAAAGATTCCAGAGCCTGAGTCAGAGCCAGAATCAAAGATATTTGGTGATAGAGTAATTGAAAAGGTGAACCGGATCACTGAATCTCAAATTCAAATTACAGTAAATAAAAAAATAATTAATGAAAAAGAATTATCCCCAAGAGTTATTCAAGGTTCTCTCTTTACTGTCTCCAAGGGAGAAGAATCTAATGTCAACATCAAAGTTAGTATCGAGGATGGAACATGCATAATAGGACAAGATTCTAATTGTATGATTCAAAAATCAACTAGAGTTCCGGGTGCAATCTACCAGACAATCCAAATTGATGGTATGGATTACAATGTTAGGTATAGTGGACCTGATGTTAGGCTAGAAAAGTTTACAATTTTACCAGCGGCTTTAGATGCTTCACTTCCGGATTCAACATGGCATGTAGAAGTACTCAAAGAAGAGCAGGTATCAAGACTTTACTACCAAATTACCTACGTTGCTTTAGAATAAGCTCAAATAAGCACATTATTTTAGAATCGCATAATGCAAATTCAATTTGTGATGTTAAAACAGGATGATCCAACCAAATGCACTGCAGCTAAGCTTGTAAAATTTGGATTGGCAAAAAATGTAAAAAAAACAACTGAAAAAACTTTAGTTTTAGATCCTTTTGCAAAAAAAACTCTACTGGCACCAGATAAGAAACTTGTAGGTTCTGTTACTGCGATTGATTGTTCATGGAATCTAGCTGATCAAGCATTTACTACAAAATTTTCTGGAATTCATAGAAAGCTTCCTCCTCTTTTTGCCGGCAATCCAATTAATTATTCAACGCTTGATAAACTTACAACCGTTGAGGCAATATCAGCTACATTATTTATTTTGGGTTACGAGGAACTGGGCTTGAAACTACTTGACAAATTCAAATGGGGTCATACCTTTCTAGATCTAAACAAAAATTTGCTAGAAGACTATTCAAAACTAGAATCAGAAGATGAAATTAGCTCTATCCTCAAAGAATACAAAATACCTTTTTAGTCGTTATTTCTAACAAATTTAGGAACTAAATGAGAATAATCTGAGTGAAAATAGGAAATCATAACTAAAAGCTTTAGGTTATTTAATGAATCATGAGTGAAAAAGCAAGACGAATTGAAGAACTACGAATGAAAACAGGTAGGAGTAAACGTTGTCTTGACTGTAAAAAACATAGATGCATTATTGGTTCTTGTCTTTGTGAATGTCATAAGCTAATTACGAAATAGAAATCTGCATAAAAGATCGATTATAAGTTAATTCTTCATATGAAGACACTATCTAATCTATGACTATGATTTACCATTAAAGATTTATGCGCGGTTTTTTTTCCACACGGGTAGGATTGTTTAATGAAAAGTCATCGTCAGGTCTAGTCAGAAGTCTTTCTTTACTTGACATAACAATGGTTGGAATTGCTGCAATGATTGGCGGCTCTATCTTTATTCTTATAGGTCCAGCCATGAGTGAAGCAGGTCCTGCACTGCTGATCGCCTTTGTATTTTGTGGAATAATCAGCTTCTTTACTGCATTAACCTATGCAGAGTTAGGATCTGCATTTCCAGAAGCAGGTGGAGGTTATAGATGGGTAAAAGAGGGGCTACCAAGGCCAAACGCGTTTCTAAGTGGTTGGACGGCGTGGTTTGCTCACATGATTGCAGGAAGTCTGTATGCGGTATCATTTGGTTCCTTTTTTGGAAGCTTGCTTATCACCCTTGGAGTCCCATCAGAATATGCTGGCGTCGCACTTGAAAAGATTATTGCCGTACTTTCGATAATAATTTTCACCTATGTGAATTACAGGGGAGTTTCAATTACCGGCAAAGTTGGAAATGGACTGACATTTATCCAACTTGCACTTATTGTTGTACTTATCACTGCTGGTCTTTTTTCACTAGGTTTTACAAATCCCACTTGGATGACAAACTTTCAGGATTTTATTCCAAAAGGTGCAGTTGGATTGATTCTAGGAATGGGAATTATGTTCATAGCTTTTGAAGGCTATGAAATAATTGTACAAGCTGGAGAAGAAGTAAAAAATCCAAAGAGAAACATTCCAAAAGCAATTTTCATTGCGCTTGGAGTTGTTACCACACTTTACATAGTTTTTACTTTCGCTTTTCTTGGCGGATTGAATTCATCAACAATTGGCAAAGATGCTTGGCAATTCATAAGTGATTATAATGAACTAGGAATTGCACAAGCTGCAAATTTTCTACTCCCATTTGGGATGTTATTAGTCCTAGTTGGGGGGCTGGTGTCAACCGTTGCTGCGCTGAGTGCTACCACATTTTCTTCAAGTAGAGTCTCATTTGCCATGGGAAGGCAGTATAACCTTCCTTACATTTTCAGCTCTATTCATCCTAGACATCATACTCCTCACTTTGCAACAGTAGTATCTGGTTTTATCATGCTTGTAATGGCAGTGTGGCTTCCAATTGAGCAGCTTGCACTTGCCGCAGGTGTAATGTTCATATTTCTATTCACACAAGTCAATTGGGCAGGTATTACAATTAGGAGACTTTACAGCCACAATCTTGACTATGGATTCAAAACTCCATTGTTTCCACTAATGCCAATTATCGGTATAGCTTGTAAGATTGGGCTCGCAATTTTTCTTCTTATTTACAATCCCCTGAGCTGGGTAATTGCTATTGTATGGATATTGATTGGCTTTTCAATTTACAAATTATATATCTCCAAAAAAGAGATTGAGCATTATGCACCGTTAGTGGCAAGTGAAGGCCCATCTCAGCGACAAGACTATCGTATAATGATTATTGCTGAACATGACACCACAGAAAAACTAGCAAAAATAGGTTTAGCTTTAGCACAGGACAAACAAGGCGAAATTTCATTTCTCAATGTAGTTACAATTCCAATACAGGTATCACTTTCATCAGCACAGACTCTCGCCGAACCTGCTACGAAATACTTTGACGAATTAAAAAAAATACTACCAAACTCAGATGAACATAGATATCTGGTCAGGCTTTCACATGATACCACTGAAGCTATAATTGCAACAGTTGAAGAACAGGGAATTAATCTACTCATAATGGATTTTCGTAGCCTACGTAGTAATAGGAAGTTACTATCACTTACAACATGTGATATTATTGGAGTTAACATCAGACAAAATTTTGATAATGAGTTACAAAATATTGTTGTATCGTATGATAAAGGCCGACATTCAAATTTAGGATTAGAAATGGCAAACTCGCTTTCAAAATCATTAAACAGCAAAGTTCGAATTGTTAGAAGTATTGTTGAATCCCCAGAAGAAGAACGAGATATTTTAGGAATAATTAATGAAAAGATGTTTGATCTTGATATGAAAAAAATCCCAGTTGAAAGAGTTTATCCACACCCAGGCAATGTAATACCTAGTTTACTTCAAAATTTTGCCAGCGGAAAACCTGAAATGATAATTGTTGGAGCAGGAAATCAATCTGATCAAGCATTTAGTCCAAAAACAATGGAAGTGGTGGAAAAATCTTCTAATACCGTATTTGTAATACGTGACTCTAGATTATCTGGAATCCAAGCTAGGTATTTCTGGAACGCAATTGCACCACGACTAAGAGAAAATCGTGTTATCTATAGAATGTATTTGGATGCGTTAAGACTAATCTTTTTTATTAAAACAAAAAGGGCAAAAACTCGTTCTGATGAAGACTATTTTACGTCCAAAATATGACTGCATCACTAGTCTTAACAATATTAAAATAGAAATTTTCATTTTCTATTTGCAGGTGCGAGCTGGTGGACGAGATGCTGCTACGGCAGAGGAAACTCCTCCCTCCATGCAGGAAATGTGTTCCGGCGACGGATAGTCAGAGATGACTGGCAACAGAATAGAAATTAATCCGACCTAGCGTACGATGATGGCAAAACCTGAGGTTTCTAGAGAAGGAATGAAAGAGCTGACCCACATGGAGCAAGGCCAAACAGAACCTTAGGATCCTGCACTTGGTTCAGGTAGGCTGCAAAGCGAAATATCGTTAAAACAGAAGGAGGGTTACGGCCAGCACGCACACATTAAGATGGTTTCCAACCCTTTGGCATGGAACCTTTTGTACTAGAATTACTTTCAGGCTCTTCTCTCTTTTCTTGTTCATATACGCTTCTGGTTTGTTCATAAGATTGGTCACCTTTCAGTTGTGCTTCACCTCGAACAGTTTGATATCCACCAGAAGAAGCACTGGTTGCATAGCTTTGCAATTGTGATGGGTCAATACCTCGTTGGCCTTGTCCTTCCTCTGCCTTTAGCTTTCTGCTACTAAAAATCAAAACTGCAACTGCTCCAATTCCTGCCATTGCTGCCATTCCATAAATTATCATTATTGGAAATCCCCCTCCTGTAGTTTCCCCATAATTCGTAGGAGCCGTTGGAGTAACACCCAACACTTCAGCACCACCTAAATTATCTATTGCAGCAAAACCAATTACAGCAATAGTTGCTGAATCTGCTGATTCTACTGCTCTAATTGTGTATTCCACATCTTTTGTAAATGTCACCTCGAATTCTTTTTCTACTTGTCTTCCTTCTCTGATACTACTTTCCCCCATTGTAAAAGTATGCACAACGAAACCTGAAATGGATTCATCTAATCCAAATGTACTTGCATCAACATTAATTCCAGTTGGGTCAAACAAATCGTGCCAGTTCCCAAGGGGTTGGTCTCTTATTCCGTCAGCATTCATAATATTTTGTGAAAGAAGAGATTCTCCTTCTGTTCCCGCAATAATCTCATATGCTGCAGGCTCTTTAGATTTTAAAACAGAAATAGGCATGTTAATTTCTGCCCCATCAATTGTTATTGGTGCAATAACACTTAGGCCTCTCCAACCCATATCTACTAGCGATGGATTGTTAGAAGAATATTTACGAATATTATAGTGTGATAATGTAGGCGTTAAAACTATCTTGTAATCTATGGATGTATTTGTCTCTCTACCTATTAGTTCTGCACTATACTCTACACCCAAATCCGTTATTTGAGCAGAACTTCCATCGTTTTTTATTTTTTGATTCAATTTATTTATCAAATCTTGAACTGCTGGGTCGGAAGAATCTGCTTGAACATTAACCTTCCACGTTTTTGTTTTTAATTCGTTTGCAAGATCTCCACCATTTTGATAATCTATGAAAATATTTCTTTGGAAAATAATCTTAATTTTAGCCGATTCAGCATCAGGTACTATTCTTGCTTCAAGTTGTGCACCAAAGGCTGATGTGCTACTACCAATAATTAAAAGACCTATAAAAAAGACGATTAAAATTGATGATCTCATCACGAAATGTGATCGCTTTAGCCACAATAAAAAACTTGTCTTGATTCATAATTCTGGAGTTCTATTGAAAAAGTAATATTGAGCCATAATTTCATTGATTAGTAGTTTTAGAGCTGAAAAATATGATAACAATACTTGCTGGAGGAACAGGATCGGTCAAATTAGTACGAGGGATAGTTTCGCAATACTCTGATGTGAATGTTATCAGCAATGTAGGCGATAACTATTGGTTATATGGAATGTATCTATGTCCTGATATTGACACCATTATCTATGGACTAGCAGACCTTCTAGATTATGATAGGGGCTGGGGAATTACGAAAGATACCTTTGGATTCTTAAGACAAATGGAGATTTTTGGAGAAGAAACTTGGTTTAGAATTGGTGATAGAGATGCTGCAACACATCTGATGAGAACTAATATGCTAAAAAATGGAAAAAACCTAAGTGATATAACAAAATGGATGTGTGAAAAATTTGCAGTTGAAGCAAAGGTAATTCCTGTAACAGACAATAGTTTGGAGACTAGAATTACTACTAACAAAGGAGAAGTTCATCTCCAAGAATATTGGGTGAAATATAGAGGAAAAGATGAGGTTGAAGGAATCCAATACATTGGAGCAGATAAAGCTCGTCCCAATCCTGAGGCAATTAATGCAATGCATGATTCAGAACGAGTTATCATTGCTCCAGGTAATCCGTTAACAAGTATTGGTCCTATGTTGTCAATTAAAGGAGTTAGAAAAGAGTTGTCAAAAATCAAAAAGAAAGTAATTGCTGTCAGTCCTTTAATTGGAGATAAAGCATTTAGTGGACCAGCTGCAAAATACATGCAAGCTGCAGGAATAGAGGTTTCCTCCTATGGGTTGGCAAAGATGTATTCTGATGTTTGCTCTAATATTGTTATAGATACTAAAGACAAGGGACTTACAAAGCAAATTGAAAGCTTGGGTATGAAAGTATATGATGCAAAATTAAAAATGACAAACAAAAGTGACGAGCAAGCATTAGCTTCATTTGTATTAAAACAAATCCACGTATAATTTGAAAATTGCGGCTATTATCCCAGTTAAGACATTTTCTAAAGCAAAAACAAGATTAAACTTATCATCTAATCAAAAAGAGGATCTTTGTAGAATCATGTTACAAGAAGTTGTTGAGACCATATCAAAATCTAAAATTTTTGAAAAAATTGTTGTTGTTTCAAAAGATGAAACAGCTTTAAAACTAACTAAAAGATTTGGTGTGCAAGAAATTTTTGATAATGATGAGTCTGGGGTGAACCACGCAGTATCTCTTGCAGATAACTATCTTGAAAATATTGGATGTGATACATCAATTGTTTTTCCACAAGACATACCATTTATGAAGCCTGAAGACATTGAAAATTTAATTCGATTTCAAAAGTCCCCCAAGTCTGTTTTAGTTGTTCCTTCTCGGAGGTTTGATGGAACTAACGCATTACTTAGAATGCCAGTAAATTTAATGGAAACTCATTATGATGAAGATAGCTATAAGATTCATCTGGAAGTAGGAAAATCCCTTACATCAAATACCTCTCTTGTTCTTTTACGAAGAATTATGTTAGATATTGATAATCAGGAGGATCTGGAATTTTTTCTCTCACAAAATGAAAAACCCACTATCAGTAGTAAAATCGGTAAAATTTCCTAACTTATTAGTAAACTCATCTATAAGTATATAAGTAACTGTACAGCAATGTATAAATACGAGAATTTTCGAAACGGCGAGATGTTGTTGATATGGTAAAAGGTACTAATCCAAAAGATAGATGCCCTAGATGTGGAAAAGGCACTCTAGTTACTGACACTAATACAGGAGAGAATTTTTGTGGAAAGTGTGGATATGTTTTAACAGATCAATCAGTGGAATCTGGGCCTGAGTGGCGTTCTTTCTCAAAAGAAGAACATGAAGGTCGAAGCCGTGCTGGTGTTCCAACATCCCTTGCAATGCATGATATGGGACTTGCCACTATTATAGGACCAACCGATAGAGATGCAACTGGAAAACCACTTTCGGCATCAATGAGAAGTACAATTGAGCGTCTTAGAACTTGGGATAGTAGAAGCCAAGTTCATGAACCAATTGATAGAAACTTTAGGCAAGCATTTAGTGAACTTGATCGACTCAAAGATAAACTAGCTGTTGGTGACGCAGTAGTTGAAAAAGCTGCATATATTTACAGAAAAGCATTAGATAAAGGTCTAGTTCGTGGAAGATCAATTTCTGCATTAATCGCAGCGTCACTTTATGCTGCCTGTCGTGATACTGAAACTCCAAGAACCCTAAAAGACATCGGACACTCAAGTAACATTAAAAGAAAAGATATTGCGCGATGTTATAGATTATTACTAAGAGAGCTTGGCTTAAAGATGCCAGTTGTAGATCCAATAAAATGTATTGCAAGAATTGCAAGTAAGGCAGGCTTGTCAGAAAAGACAAAACGTGAAGCCACAAAAATTCTAAAAACTGCTGAAGAAATTAAAATTTCAGCAGGAAAGGATCCTATGGGTCTTGCAGCTGCAGCTCTTTATGTAGCGTGTGTAACAAATGGAGAAAACAAGACACAACGAGATGTTGCAGAAGCTGCAGGTGTTACAGAAGTAACTATAAGAAACAGATACAAAGGACTCAAAATATCTCTAAATCTCTAAGTTTTTTTCCTTTTTCAAATTCAGATAATTTACAATTATTAACACAATTGATAAAACTCCTGTGATGACAAATAGAATCTCCAAACTATTAGTTAGTGAATGAGAAAAAGCATTTTTTACTGTAATTTCATTTATCTCAGCAAGGAAATTCACATATGAAAAAATAAAATAATTTGTTGACCAATGAACCAGAATTGCCGAAACAAGTCCATGTTTGAAATAAACCCATCCAATAATTATTCCACTTGCAGTT
>JBQTHA010000001.1:0-46651 GCA_052390375.1 Nitrosopumilaceae archaeon | reverse complement strand
TTTTTGATGAGTATGGTGATGAAATTGCAGCAGTATATGTTGAACCCATTACATTAGAATTTCCAAAGGATAATTTTTTACAAAAAGTAAAACAATTGGCTCACAAATATGGTTCTCTTTTAATATTTGATGAAGTAGTAACTGGTTTCAGATTTGCTAAGGGAGGAGCACAAGAATATCTTAAGATTGAAGCTGATATGGTAGTATTTGGAAAAGGTATTGCAAATGGAATGCCACTAGGGGCCATTACAGGTAAAAGTCAATTTATGGAAAAATTCAATGATATTTTTTATTCTACTACATATGGAGGAGAAACTCTCTCGCTAGCCGCAGCCTCTGCGGTATTAAATGAAATTGATACAAAACCAGTTATAAAACACTTGTGGAAATTGGGCAGATATTTTATGGATTCATTTAATCAGATCTCATCAGAATTATCAGTAGATATAAAAATTGAGGGAACACCTATCCGTTCTGTAATTAATTGTAGAGATAATTCTGGGAACCTTTCATTGTTAATAAAAAGTTTATTTTATCAAGAAACAATAAGACGTGGAATTTTGTTTGGTCCTGGTGCTGTTTTTTTTTCGTATTCACATACTTCCAAAGATGTCAAAAAAACATTATCTGTTTGTGAAGAAAGCATGAAAATAGTAAAAAGGGCAATTGAAAATGACACAGTTCAAAAACAATTGAAGGGTAAAACTATGAAACCCATAATTAGCTTTTAATTAATTAGCCCATTTTAGGACAATTAAAGAATGAATTCCAATAATGTTGAAAGATTATAAAAATTTAAACAAAGGTTAAATTATTTTATTGTTGTACATAATGAAATATTGTTATTTTGATGGATTATCTATTTCGAGGATTACCTTAGGGACAGTTCAATTGTCTATTGAATATGGCATATCTAATAAAACTAAACCTACTTTTCAGACAACACATGAAGTGTTAGAAGCTGCCCAAGAATTGGGAATTACTTCTTTTGATACTTCACCTCAATATGGGGATATTGAAAGGATTCTAGGAAATTTTTTTAGAGATCAATCAATAACAGATCCAATCTTAATTTCAAAAATTCCATTAATTCAGTTCACACAAAAACCAAATTTCGATGAAGTGTATCAGAAGGTAAAAAAATATGTAGAAAAATCAATGAGCGACCTTAATCTTAAAAAAATACCAATTTGCCTTATTCACAACCCACAAGATATGGATAGTTATGAAGGAATGGTAGTCAAATCTCTTGAAATTCTAAAACAGAACGGACGTATAGGACAAATTGGATGTTCTGTTTATACCATAGACGAGGTCAGGAAATTTCTTACTATTGGTAAATTTCAGGTAATC
The DNA here is from genome assembly GCA_052390375.1 of Nitrosopumilaceae archaeon. Classification (GTDB taxonomy): domain Archaea; phylum Thermoproteota; class Nitrososphaeria; order Nitrososphaerales; family Nitrosopumilaceae; genus CSP1-1. The sequence goes on along the minus strand of JBQTHA010000001.1, from coordinate 45,298 downwards.
GAGATACCGGTTAACTTGTTCAATACCAAGATCATTACTGAGAGGATATTGTCTCAATTAGGTCAAAAAAACATTATTGTCTTAGCAAGAAGCATTTTTCTTCAAGGTCTCTTTTTCTTAGATCCAGATAATTTGCCTCCAAAAGTAAAAAATGCTAAAAGATATTTGATTGAGCTCAACAAGATTTCAAAAGATTATTCAATCTCAATACCCCAGTTAGCCCTTTCATTTGTTAATAATCAGAAACATATTTCAAGTATAGTTATTGGAGTAGAAAATCGTCAGCAGTTATATGAAAATATGAAATGGCTTAATTCTGAACTACCGGAAAAACTTGAAAGTTTGATTCTTGAAAAATTTTCAAATGTACCTGAGTCTATCAACAATCCTCTTAACTGGATTTGATGAAAATGGGTTTTACCAAATTAAATAATATAATGAATAAAATTATTAAACTTTATGAAGTAAATCGAATATGTGATATGAGAAATGAATAAGAAAAAAATTACTGCTTTAATCCAAACAAGAATACAGTCAACCAGATTACCTAACAAAGTTCTCGCCTTAATAGAAAATAGATCTTTAATATGGTACATAATAGAGAGATTAAAAAATTCAAAGACATTAGAGCAGATCGTTCTTACAATTCCATCTAGTGCAGAAGATCGTTTGTTGATTAAGATTGCTGAGGATAGTAATGTATTAGCATTTATTGGTGATGAAAATGATGTGCTTGGAAGATTTTATAATGCAGCAGTAAAATTTAGTGCAGATCCAATAATAAGAATCACCGGAGATTGTCCATTAGTAGATCCGTATTTACTTGATAAAATGGTAGAATTCTATCTAGAAAATAACTACGATTATGTCTCAAATACAATAATTCCAACTTATCCCGATGGTCTAGATATAGAAGTTTTTTCATTTGATACCTTATCAAAAGCATTTACAGAAGCAAAATTGAAATCAGAAAGAGAACATGTAACGCCATTCATATGGAAAAATCCCACAATTTTTCGCTTACATAATTATGAAAATACCGAAGATCAGTCAAACTATCGGTGGTGTGTTGATGAACCACCAGATCTAGACCTAATCCGGTTGATTTATTCGAATTTAAAACCTAAAATCGTTTTTCCGTTTAAAGAAGTGATAAGGTTGATGGAATCTAATCCTGAGCTTTTAAAAATAAACGACAAAATAAAACGAAATGAAGGATATCTAAAATCAATTAGAGATGATACTGATAATAAATAATTCTTGTTAAGAAGGGATTTTTCTTGGCTTGATGTTAAGATATATTGTTTTTGATTTAATATTTAAAAAAAGATAAAAAATAATGTAAATGATAATTAGATTAACAAATTTTATAATTTTAAAAGATATGCCATATCAATTTGGTTTTTGTTATTTCCATATTTTTTTTGTTCCATTATCTCAATATTTGGGCATAACTTTTTGAATAGTTGTGGAAAATTCTGTTTCCATAAAACGCCCGAGTATCCACGATATTTTATTTCTGTCAAGTCATCGGCAAAATATTCATAGCCAAAAATGTAGGTTTTGGATAAACTGATCATTTTTTTTATGATGTTTTCCAGTTTTGAAGGATGAATACATACAAGAACTCCCGAAGTAAATACTAGATCAAACTTATGTTTTGGATTAAAATTTTCTATACTTGATTCGATAAAATCTATGTTTGGATTTTTGTTTTTGGCTATAGTTAAAGCTTTTTTATTAATTTCAATCCCAATCAGATTATTGAAACCCATATTTTTTAAAAGTTCTAATTTTAAGCCAATGTTACATCCCACTTCAAGTATACTACTTTCTCTTTTTATTGTAGAAAAATATTCACGGAATATTGTTTCAACTTCCGGGTTTAATTTTGCATTTCTGTCTGTGTAATTATCACCAAACTCACCTGACCAAAACTTAAGATGATCAACATCGTTCATGAATAAATTTCAGGATTTCCCTAGTTTAAGGTTTTAGAGAATTTCTATCTTTTGCTATGTCAGTCTTCTCAAGAAAATGTAACAAGTTCTTAGAAGCTGTTCCTATATTTGAAAGATAACTTTTAGTAAACACTGTGCCTCGATCAATAACTTCTTGTTTAAACTTCTTATCTGTTAAAATGCGAGTTAGGATTGCTTCGAAATCATCTATCGTAGTACATACGCAGGAATTTGATTTTATTACTTCAGGTATACCAACATGATTTCTAATTTTAAAAGAGATTACAGGTTTTTCAAGAGTTTGAGCCTCAAGTATTGTAGTTGATATATCTGTAGTAATGAAAACTTCACACGATTTGATTAATGGAATTATATCTCCTGCTCTTATCACAATTATCCTAGGATCAATTTTTTTGGCAAGATCAGTAATATCAAATTCATCAGGATGTGGATGTAGTTTAATTATTAACTTTTTTCCTAACATAGAAATCACTTCACATATTTTTTTGATAGATTCTGAATAGTTTTGCAATACTTCCACTGTTAAATCTTGAACAAGGTTTTGGAATGGTGAAGAGGTAGCTAGTAAAATAAACTCATCTTGATGTAATATACTCTTATTTTTAGTTACAAATATGCTATCATAGAATGGACTTCCAATTACTTCGATGTTATTTTCTGGGAAACCAAGACGGATAGCATATTGTTTAAGTAGATTACCCCAAACAAGGAATTTATCAGCATATTGAGGTATTACTCTTCCAAATTTATTAAAATTATTAATTTCAACATTATCAAAATATAAACCATGTTGAATAACGTATACTGGAATATTTTGTTTTTTTGCTAACTTTATTGCAATTAAATGATTAATGTTTGTTTCAGACCATGTCAGAATAGAATCAAAATTATATTTTTTGAATAAATTTTTTGTTAATTCAATTTCTTGTACGGCATATGAAACATTTTGTTCATATTGTTTAACTAAAGTTGGTTTAATTATATTCCAGAAAGATTTATCATTTAGTGAAAAAAAAGATTCAAAAAATTTATTCTGTTGCCAAAGCAAATTTGTCTTATATTTAAACAATGAGATTCCCGATTCAATTGAATTCTTTAATGATTTATCAATAAGTGAGGTATAGTTCTCTACCAAACAATTAGATTTTTTAATTATTGAATATGATTCAAGATTCCAAACTGCAGGAATTATTCTATCAAATTTTACAAGATTTATTGATGATTTATGAAGGATACTGATAATATGTCTATATTTTCTAGTAGTAAAATCAATAAACAGAACAGTGTTACCTTTTTTTAAATGAGGGTTTTTTGTAAATAAAAGATATAGAAATAATTTTTCATATGTATTCTTTAATTTTTGAAAATAATTATATTTCAATTTAATTGAATGTGAGAATTTTCCGAGCTTAATTGGTAACTTTATAGTATTATTGTGGTTTTCTGAATCTACGTTATTAATTTTTAATTTGATTACTGAAGTAGTAAAAGAACGAATGATTTCATAAAGAAGAAAAGATGAGACATATGTTGAATTTTTATTAGATTCATATAATTTCATAATTTCATAAAATTTTTTTAAAAATGGTACTAGTTTGTAATGAAAATCATAGTAAAATAATTCGCCGATATTTATTCCATCATATTGGAGTAAGTTAGAGATTTCGGGTTTATCAAACCAATGTGCAAAAGAATAGGATTCACCTTGTATGTGCTCCAAATCATTTTGAGTTATATACACATCTGAAACTTCGTGTTGGATTTTTTTTTGTTCAAAAAGCTTATGCGATTTATAATCAAATGTCACTATTTTAGGTTTTTTTTCCTTTATTATTGGATAAACATCTTTAAAATTCATGGATGAATCAAATAAAAGGATTGTACTATTATTCGAAGAATTATTTTGTTTCATTTTAATATCTATGAGAAATCTACAAAGTTTATAGATATATTGTAAAATACGTTAGTAAATAAATAGTCAATGTGGTAGTTACTTAAGTAAACTTATTGTATGCGTAATTTGTTCACTTCACATATGTTTGATGGTAAAAAAGTGTTAATCACTGGTGGTACTGGTTCGTTAGGTACGGCATTGACAAAGAAACTGCTTAAAACAAATGTTGACACTATTAGAATTTTTAGTAGGGATGAATGGAAGCAAGTTCAGATGCAATCAGAGATTCAAGATGATAGACTGCGATATTTTATAGGTGATGTAAGAGATAAAGATCGATTATCTAGAGCATTGGAAAATGTCAATATTGTGATTCATGCAGCTGCATTAAAACAAATGCCTGTCGCCGAGTATAACCCATTTGAAGCTGTGAAAACCAACATAATTGGAACACAAAACTTGGTTGAAGCATGTTTAGATAACAACGTGGAATCAGTGTTAGCTATAGGAACAGACAAAGCTGTTTCTCCACTCAACACGTATGGGGCAACAAAATTATTAATGGAACGGTTATTTGTAGCAGCTAATTTCTACAAAGGGACACATAAAATCAAATTTGTATGTGTTAGATATGGAAACGTCATGGGAAGCCGAGGCTCTGTTATTCCTATTTTTGTAAATCAGATAAAATCGGGGAAAAAAATTACAATCACCGATCCAAATATGACGAGATTTAACATAACTATGAATGAGGCGTTAGATTTGATTTTTAGAGTATTAAAAAATAGCAAGGGTGGAGAAGTTTTCGTTCCTAAACTCAAAGCATACAAAGTAGGAGACATAAAAGATGCCATTATAGAAGTATTAGAAAGTAAAAATGAAACAGAAATCATATCAATTAGACCAGGCGAGAAAATTCATGAATCTCTAATAAGTTTTGATGAATTAAACAATACATTTGAAAACGAACAAGATCATGTTATTATTGATAAACAAATACAAACTTGGATTTTAAAAAGCAAGAATCTTGTTCAAACTACTCTTAAAGATCAGTATTCCTCTAATAGTGTTGAACTTCTTACAAAAAATGAATTAAAAGAATTATTAATCAAAGAGAAATTGATATAGAACAATGAAGGCAGTAATACTAGCTGGAGGTTTAGGTACTAGAATTTCCGAAGAAACATCTGTGAAACCCAAACCATTGATTGAGGTAGGCGGAATGCCAATTTTATGGCATATTATGAAAATTTATTCGTCGTATGGGATTAATGATTTTGTTATTTGCTGTGGATATAAGGGATATATGATCAAGGAGTATTTTGCCAATTATTCTCTACACATGTCTGATGTTACATTTGATATGAAAAATAATTCTATGGAAGTTCATCACAAATCAGTTGAACCTTGGAAAGTAACACTAGTGGATACAGGAACAGAAACATTAACCGGAGGCAGATTAGGAAGAGTAAAAAAATATGTTGATGATAATACTTTTTGTTTTACATATGGAGATGGATTAGGAAACATAAACATTTCAGATTTAATTAAATTCCATAAAAGTAAGAAAAAAGCTGCAACTATAACAGCTGTTCAACCACCAGGAAGATTTGGAATTTTAGAGATAGAAAGGGATGATGTGTTAAAATTTAAAGAAAAACCTACAGGTGATGGAAATTGGATTAACGGGGGTTTTTTTGTATTAGAACCCAATGTCTTTGATTACATTAAAGGGGACTCAACGATTTGGGAAAGAGAACCCTTAGAGAAATTATCTCACAAAAGATCTTTATCAGCATACAAACATAAAGGATTCTGGCATGCTGTAGATACACTCAGAGATAAAAACTATCTAGAAGAGTTATGGACTTCTGGAAAAGCTGACTGGAAAACTTGGGAATGAATTTAGATTTTTGGAAAAATAAAAAAATACTACTTACTGGCCATACGGGATTTAAAGGAAGTTGGCTTTCCTTATGGTTACAAAAGTTAGGTACAGATTTAATAGGATATTCAAATTCTGTTCCAACAATTCCGAGTCTTTTTGAATTGACAAATCTAAAAGATGGAATGACTTCATTAATTGGAGACGTGCGTGATCTACATCAGCTAAATGATGCAATTAAAGAATTCAGACCCGAGATAGTAATCCATATGGCAGCGCAGTCGTTAGTTCGGAAATCTTACCAAAATCCGCTCGAAACTTACTCTACAAACATAATGGGAGTAGCAAATATCTTGGAAGCAGTTCGTACAGCGAATAACATACGAGTTTGTATGATAGTGACGAGTGACAAATGTTATGATAACAAAGGATTAGAGAGAGGTTACAATGAGGATGATTCGATGGGAGGCTACGATCCCTACAGCAGTAGTAAAGGTTGTGCAGAACTAGTGACAAATTCCTTCAGAAATTCATTCTTCAATACCTCAAAATTTAATGAGTATAAGACTACCATTGCTTCGGTACGTGCGGGAAATGTGATCGGGGGCGGAGATTGGGCTAGTGACAGATTAATTCCAGATATTATGAATGGTGTATTTCAGAATAAAACAGTCAGGATTCGCAATCCAGATTCTATGAGACCGTGGCAGTTTGTACTGGAACCGCTTTATGGATATCTAATGCTGATAGAGAAACTCTGGGATGATGGCCCACTATATTCAGGAGCTTGGAATTTTGGTCCTGACTATAATGATGTCAAGCCTGTTTTATGGATTGTTGATACGATATCTCAGTTATTAGGGAAGAACATTAGTTGGGAGCTAGATGATCAAAATAGTCTACACGAAGCAAAATCTCTGTTATTGGATTGTACAAAAGCAAAAACGAAATTGGGTTGGAAACCTAAAACTGACCTAAGATTGGCATTACAATTAGTGATAGATTGGTACAAGAAATTAGAAAATAAGGTAGATGTTCGTGAATTTACTGAACAACAGATAAAATATTACCATTCACTTTGAATATTGTGAAACCTCTTAACTGTAGATTCTGTAATTCACTTTTGAGACATAATTTTGCAGACTTGGGAATGTCCCCGCTGGCCAATTCATTTCTCAATCAATCCCAATTAAAAAGGGAGGAACCTCTTTACCCCCTTCATGTATTTATTTGTGAGAAATGCCTACTAGTTCAGTTAGAAGAATTTGAAACCCCTAACAAGATATTTTCAGATTATGCATATTTCTCATCATATTCTGAGACATGGTTAAAGCATGCAGAAGATTATGTAGAAATGATGATATCTAGATTTAAGATTAATCAAAAAAGTTACGTTGTCGAAGTAGCCAGTAATGACGGCTACCTGTTGCAGTTTTTTAAGAAAAAGAACATACCAGTATTAGGAATAGAACCTGCGGCTAATGTGGCAGAAGTTGCTAATAATAAGGGAGTTCCAACAATTACAAAATTTTTTGGGGAAAATACTGCCAAAGAATTATCACAGTCAGGAAAACAAGCGGATCTTTTAATCGGAAATAATGTCTTAGCTCATGTTCCTAATTTGAATGACTTTGTTTCGGGCCTAAGGACTTTGTTAAAACTCGGAGGAGTAATTACGTTAGAGTTTCCACATTTACTACAGCTAATAAAATATAATCAGTTTGATACAATTTATCATGAACATTTTTCTTATTTTTCATTAATAGTTGTGCAAAAAATCTGCTCATTCCACAAATTAACAGTTTTTGATGTCGAGGAATTACTAACTCATGGTGGTTCATTACGAGTTTTTATCAAGCATGAAGATGAGAAACCACAGATTAGCAATAACGTTCACAAACTGATAGAAAAAGAGAAAAAGTTTGGCCTAGACAACATAGTAACATACACAAGCTTTCAAAAAAAGATTGAAGAGATAAAAAAGAACATAAGGACATTTTTCGTTTCTGCCAAAAAAGAAAATAAAACAATGATTGGGTTTGGGGCTCCTGCGAAAGGAAATACTTTACTTAATTGTTGCAAAATAGGAACAGAATTTTTGGATTATGTTGTAGATAATAGTCCTCATAAACAAGGCTTGTATCTTCCAGGCACACATATCCCAATAACAGATCCTCAAAAAATTCATGAAACAAAACCTGACTACGTAATTATTTTACCTTGGAATTTAAAAGACGAGATTATAGATCAGATTAGTTTTATTCGGGAGTGGGGAGGGAAAAACGTAACATTAATTCCGGAGGTCAAAATTTCATCATGATGTTTTCTGAAACAAAACTAAAGGGATCTTTTATCATAGAAATTGAAAAATTGGGAGATGAAAGAGGTTTTTTGGCGCGTACATGGGATCAAAAAAAGTTTGAAGAGATGGGTCTAAATTCAAAACTTTCTCAGTGCAATATTTCGTTTAACAAAAAAGCTGGCACATTAAGAGGTATGCATTATCAAGCAGAGCCCTATCAAGAAGCAAAGCTAGTACACTGTACCAAAGGAAAAATATTTGATGTGATAATAGATCTACGAAAAAATTCTAAAACACAGATGGAGTGGTTTGGAGTGGAGCTAAGTTCACAGAATTATAAAATCCTCTATGTTCCAGAAGGGTTTGCTCATGGTTTTCAAACACTAGAAGATAACACTGAAGTATTTTATCAAATTTCACAAGAGCACATGCCAGAGTATGCAAGAGGTAAACTTTGGAATGACCCAATATTCAATATTTCCTGGCCAATAAAATTTCCAATAATGTCAGACAAAGATAAGCAATGGCCAAAAGAACTAAGTTAGTACAATCTGCTTGATGGTTCAGAAATGAATACCCCCAAAGAACGAGAAAAGTGGGAAATAGAAACAAAATTTAGAATTTTACCCAAAGATTTTACAAAATTAAGTAGTGGAAAAGTTATTTTAGAAATAGAAGAAGTTGTAGTAAGTTCAAAAACATTAACTTTTGATGAATATGTAGAATTACGCTTATTGGCATTCATTCTTTGGATTTCTAATATTGGCATTGTTTATGATGCAATTCTAAAATTATTACGCGAAAATAACATTGATGTTTTTGAATTATTTTATAGGATGTTAAAAGAAGAAAATAAAGCTCCGACCATAGTAAGACATGCATTTGATAGTTACAGACGTTCAACAATTGAAGAATTATATGATTCCCCAGAGGCAATTCAAAACCAATTTCAAGATCCTGAAGAATATGATAAACTATTGAAAGGAGAAGCAGGAATAAACGTTCTACAATATCATCGTGCAATGGTAACTGATGAATGTATGGATGAATGGACGGAATACACTCTTCAAGTAACTCATGATCTAATTAAAGAATCTAAACATTTCAATGAGGAATTAGAACAACAATTTATCGATATTTCCAATTATTCTCGTGGACTTGCTCATAATACATTAGGGAAAAATCGAATGTTGACAAATCCTGAATTCCAATTTAAATATGATATCCAAAAATGGTTGGATGAAGAGAATTCACCGTTAAAAAATTTTATTATCGAAAATTTGTGTAAAATCATTTTCAAAATCACAGAAGATCAATTTAAAATGGTGAATGATGAATTTGATAAATTTGGAAATACAACTATTGGAAAAGGTCAAGCATTAAAACAGATTCCATTACATATGCTCTGGCGCCATCCTATAACAATAAAACAAAAAACGTAATAAAATCTAGGTCTGAAATTTAATTAAGAATAAATTTACAAAGTTTTCCGTATAACTTTCACTATAAACTGTAGTTATGCTAGGAATATATTTGAAAGATAGTTTTAGGGAAATATTGGAAAAAATTCCAGTGTTTGTGCCATTTATCGATTCTAGTACTAAAAAACATCTGGAAAATGCTTTAGATGTGGGATGGTTAGGAATGGGTGCGTTTACAAAAGAATTTGAAGAGAGAATTGAAGCATATTTAGGATTAAATGAGAGATATGTTGTTGCAACAAATACTGGTACATCTGCACTTCATATCGCATTATTATCTGCAAATATTGGATATGGGGATGAAGTAATCACTCCGTCATTTAATTATGTAGCAGACCATCAAGCAATTGTAATGACTGGTGCGGATGTTGTTATGTGTGATATACGAGATGATAATTTAGGGATAGATTGTGAAAAAGCAGAAAAACTAATCACAAATAAAACAAAGGCAATACTTCCATTACATTTTGCAGGTATTCCATGTGACCAAAAAGGAGTATATCAACTTGCAAAAAAATACGACTTGAGGGTGATAGAAGATGCTATGCATGCTTTTGGAACTACCATAGATGGAAAAAAGATCGGCAGTTATGGAGATATTACATGTTTTAGTTTTGATCCTGTAAAAGTAATAACTTCAATTGATGGAGGTTGTGTTATAGTTAACAGTAAAGAAGAACTAGAAAAATTACACCACTTACGTTTCCTTGGTGTAGATAAAGATACGATAGAACGATATAAAAATAAACGTAGTTGGGATTATGATGTTGTTAGTGAGGGTTATCGTTATCATTTGACCAATATTATGGCAAGTATTGGAATTTCACAGATAAAAAGAGCGGATGAGTTTATCAATAGTCGTCAAAAAGTCTGTCAGATGTATAATGAATCATTCAAAGATATTTCAGAATTGAAAATTCCTCAATCTAACTTTAAAGATGTATCACCATTTATCTATAGTCTACGAGTATTAAATGGTAAAAGAGAATTGCTTATAGAATATTTACGAAAGTTAGAAATCGATGTAGGAATTCACTTTATTCCAGTACATGAACACTCTTACTTTAAAAATTGTAAGCGAGGAGATATGACCATTACTGAAAAAGTAGTAAGTGAAGTACTAACATTACCTTTGCATTCAAATATGAAAGAAGAATATGTAAAGCGTGTAATAGATGGAGTAAATAGTTTTTTTAGATCTTCTAATTTAGGCCAAAAATGAAAATTCTAGATGTAATTGGAAGTAGAATATTTGCCTCAAAAATTTTAAAACATTTTAATGACAAAATATAATATCATAGAATAAAAATACATACTTATCTAATGACGGTTTTTGAGGATAATATACGGAAAATAAAAGAACAGGATGACAGTAATTTTATAGAAATCAAACATGGAAGGAATACAATTGCATTAAGAAATATAAAAATGTCAAAAGAAAATATTCAATTATTAACCAAATGGCGAAAAAAATATTTGGATTCTTTTGGATCAAAATTTGAACCGAGTGAAGAAAGAACAAAAAAGTGGTTAAAAGAACAAATAATAGAAAAACCAGATAGGGTTTTATTTCTAATAATTTATAACAATAAAAAAATTGGTCACATAGGCTTATTTAATTTTAATAGGAGTTCAAATTCATGTGAATTAGATAATGTTTTACGTGGTAGAAAAATTGGGCCGTATAATATAATGGAAATAGCACTTAGATCTATTTTACGATTAGGATTTGAATATTTTAAATTATCAAAAATATGGCTTAAAGTTTTTAGCGATAATTACAAGGCAATTAATTTGTATGAGAGATCTGGATTATTAACTACAAAGAGCAGTCCAGTTAAACGATTTTTTGTGAAAGATGGATGGAATTGGAGAGAAGTGAAAGTTAAAAAAAATATTCTTCCAGAAAGATTTTTTAGTATTATGGAAATAACAAAACAAGATTTTAAAAACAGTGATTAATTTGAAAAAATTAGTGTTTAGTCTACATATTGATAATAATATTAAAAATAATATCATTTTAGATTAGGTCGGTTATAATGGATAATCTACAAAAAAAATCAAAGGTAAGTATTGGATTACCAGTATATAATGGGGAAAAATTTATTGAAGAGAAAATTAAAAGTATAATTTCACAAACGTACAAAGATTATGAATTAATTATTTCAGATAATTCTTCAACAGATATGACTCCTACTATATGTCAAAATTATGCTAAAATTGATAATCGAATAAAGTTTTTTCGTCAATCAAAAAATATTGGTGCTGTTGCTAATTTTAATTTTGTATTACAGGAATCAAAAGGAGATTATTTTATGTGGGCTGCAGTAGATGATATAATACTGCCTACTTTTATCGAGAAAAATTTTCAAATATTAGAAAAAAATCCAAATATAGTATGTAGTATAAGTAAAATGAGGCTTTTTGGAGAAACAACAGACAATTTAAAACCAAAATCTGATGATTCGATAATTACCAAACTTTTCAAAAAAATTAAAACTAATTTTGGTTATCTTGACACGTACCCAGCATCAGGACCATATGAAAAAAGAATTAAAGAATACTTGAAAAATTTACCACATAATCAGATTTTTTATGGAATGTATAGGACAGATTTGATAAAAAAGTGTCATGTACGAAATCACTTTCTATGGGTTGAAGGTTGTACTATCTTAAACTTGTTAAAGTTTGGTGAATTACATGTAGTAGAGGAAGTTCTGTTGTATGTATATGATGGAGGTGTATCTAGAAAAGGCATGATAACAGTAACACGTCATATGCATCATGGGATTTTAGACACCATTTTACCATATTATGGTTTTACATCATGGTGTATGAAAAATCTAGATAAAAAAAATTTTGTAATAAACCTACCATTTTTTATTAGAGTGAATTGTATGGGAATATTTTCATTATTTGTTGATCTGCTTCGTAGATTAGGAAATATCATTAAAAATGAAAAGCAGAGGGAATAAAATCAAACATGGATAATCGATTCAGAGATCTAACTTCTCTTGGCATTGCTTCTGCAGTTACCAGTGCGATAGGGGGGGTTTTTTGGTTCTTTATGGCATCATCACTTGGAACTGAAAAGTACGGTGAGGTGAGTTATTTGATATCAATTGGGGTCATCACATCAACAATTTCTCTGAGTGGATCTGCAAATACCCTAATTGTTTATTTGGCAAAAGGGGAGAAAATTCAATCTACAGTATTTTTCATATCAATTACAGCATCACTAATCTCTGCCGTATTATTATTTTTGTTTGTTAACAATATTGAGATCAGCATTTACGTTATTGGTAGTGTTATTTTCACTTTGGCAACCTCGGATCTACTTGGTCGAAAGCGTTATGCTGAATATTCCAAATACATGATAACTCAGAAAATTCTTCTAGTCGGGTTAGCTCTTGGTATGTATTATGTAATAGGTTTTCAAGGTATTATTCTTGGGATTGCTCTTTCGTTTTTTCCATATTCGTTTCTGCTTTACAAAGAATTTAGAAAGGTGAAGCTCGATTTTAGCATAATAAAAACAAGATCAGGTTTTATGGTTAATAGCTATGTTCTTGATCTCACTAATGCATTTAATGGTTCTTTAGACAAGATACTCATTGCCCCAATTGTGGGCTTTGCATTACTTGGTAACTATCAATTAGGAATACAGTTTATGACTGTTTTGAGTATCATTCCTGGGATCATCTACAACTATACATTACCTCACGATTCTAGTGGAAATCCCAATGTTTTTTTGAAAAAATTAACAGTAATAGGCTCAGTTGTACTTGCTGTACTTAGTGTCGTATTGGCTCCGGCAGTATTACCTGCATTATTCCCCTCATATAATGAATCAGTACAGATAATTCAGATAATGAGCGTATCAATTATTCCTGCAACCATAGTTTCAATGCTTGTTTCAAAATTTCTTGGATCAGGAAACAGTAAGATTGTTTTAATTGGCTCTGGGGTTTATCTTGGATCTCAGGTTCCAACAATTTTGTTGCTCGGTATGATATTTGGAGTAAATGGTGCAGCCTCTTCAATAGTTATTGCAAACTGTGTACAGGCCGTCTATTTTATTTTAATAAATCGATCTCAACCCAGAAAACAATCTTCATAAAAATAAAAATGAAATAAGTTTATCGATATTGAATAAAAAAGATCCTCTTAACGTACAAAAAAGTGGTCTACCAACTAGAAACAAATGTAGGTTTTGTTGGATAACGGTTAAGAAATGAATAATTAATTAGAAATTATGAAGATCGCCGAAAAAATTTTATGATCACATTTGTATTATTAACTAATTAAGTATGACATTTATTTTTTTACTCAATATGACAAGAATATGTTTGTAGGAATTAGTTATATAGAATTTTTTGTCATATATGGTTTTGTAGCAATTATTATTGCACTTGTTGTTGTAAAATCTTCATCAGACATATTTTGGAATTTTGGTGCCAATTGTTTTCTTTCAATAGATCCAATATGTTCATCTGAACGAAAAGTATCTTTTTTAATAATTTCTACAATAGTGAATCCAATTTTTTTCAAAAGATTAACATGTGTAGAGAGAGGTTCACGATTAATTAAGTATGGACGATTACCTCTAATTAATTTCCAAGTAAAATCTCCATATTGCCAATGACCATTCCATTCTTGCGTTAAACCAAGGTTTCTAAAATCTAGAGAATGTATCATGACTGCATTCTTTTTCATCCATGTGTACATAACATGATATGCAGATTCAAGTTCATCAACAGATTGTAAAACGCCAAAAGAGTAAATTAAATCCGCAGATTCTTTTTGGATGTTCACAGAGTCTTGCCATGGAGAAATATAATTAATTATTGAATTACCAACGTGGTTTTCATTATTATTTAACTTTATTAATTCAATTTCTTTGCGTAATGAAGTTATGCGATTTTTATTTAAGCAGACTGAAAGTCTTTCCTCAGTTAAAATATCGTGTGGAAAATCATCTACTTTTTCGTTAACATCATAGGATTTCGGATATTTATCTGGACCCGGAATTGGATGTTTTTTTTTAAATAGTTCTACCAATTCATCAAAAATTTTCAAATGTTCTTTGTTGTTTATAACATGTCTTACTGCATCTAATCCGATATATTGTTTTGCACCCATGATCAATCCTGCAATTCCTGTACCAATAGAATTTCCAGGTCCTAATTCAATAATTGTTTGTGGGTTTGTTTCAAGATTATTTTTTTTTAAAAGCGATATTATTTTTAACGACTGCAGATAACAAAATAATGCTTCATTTGCTCCACCTACTCCACCACTATACGAAATCTGTTTAGGCAAATACGATTTTAATCCGCCAAGAATTTTTCTAATTTTAAGCTTATTCATAACTTATTGTAAAATTTATCCATGTAATTTAAAATGTTTTAATTGAAATTTCCTGAATAGAAGAAATAATTATCACATCTTAGAGTGTAGAATGTATCTCTGTAATGACTATACTTTCTATTTTAATTTATGAGCACAAAATGCCTATTTTTCATTATTTTTGCTATTACAAAGGAAAAACTAAAGTTATTAGATAAATTATCAATTTTCTAGATAATCTGAAAAAAATTAGAATTCTTAATCCATATTAACGCCAATTAAGAAGAAAATTAGGTGATATACACGATTAAGAAAGCTCTAATCACAGGGATAACCGGCCAAGATGGAGCCTATTTAGCAAAATTACTTTTGAGTAAGGGATACAGAGTTTATGGTACTTTTAGACGTTTATCTACACCAAATTTTTGGAGATTACAGAATTTAGATATTTATTCAAAAGTTCATCTCATTCCTGCAGATTTATTGGATATGGGTTCATTATTAGAAGCTTTGAGTATTTCGGACCCAGATGAGATCTACAATTTAGCTGCTCAAAGCTTTGTAAGTACAGCTTTTGAACAACCTATTGGTAATGCAGAAATTACAGGATTAGCAGTTACAAAAATTTTAGAATCTATAAGACATGTTAATCCAAAAATTAAATTCTATCAAGCATCTAGTAGTGAAATGTATGGAAATACAAATGTAAAAAATCAAAATGAAAATACTCCATTTTCTCCAGCAAGTCCTTATGCTGCTGCAAAATTATATGCACACGAAATGACAAATATTTATCGTGATGCCTATGATATGTTTGCTGTTTCAGGAATTCTTTTTAATCATGAATCACCAATAAGAGGTCTTGAATTTGTATCCCGAAAAATCACTAATGGGGTTGCTGAAATCTACCTAGGTCTAAAAAAACATCTAGTTTTAGGAAATTTAAAAGCTAAACGTGATTGGGGTTTTGCGCCAGAATACATGGAAGCAATTTATAAAATTATGCAACGTAAAAAACCAGATAATTTTGTAATTGCTACAGGGGAAACTCATACGGTTGAAGATTTTGTTAAAGAAACATTTGATTTAGCTGGCCTTAACTGGAAAAAATATGTAAAAATTGATAAAAGGTTTTTCAGACCATTAGAAGTAAATTATCTCAAAGGGGATTGTAGAAAAGCTGAAAGTACATTAGGATGGAAAGCAAAAACTACATTTAGTAAATTAGTTAAAATAATGTTTGAGGAAGATCTGAAACGATGGAATATGTTTTTAGACGGTAAATCATTTCCTTGGGATGCACCATTGTATCCTAGTGAATCTCAATTTTTAACTAGAAATATTAAAAAAAGACATGCCTAATATTGAAATTAGAGATTCAGTAGCTCCTGAAGATTTCAAAAAATTCCTTCTAAAACTTAGTGAACAAACACAGTCAACTTTCAATTATTTTGGAGTAATTTCATCAGATACAATTGATGAAATATTACAAAAAGAATTAACTAGAAAAGACAAATTACAATTTTTTACATTTTTGGAAAATAAATTAATTGCATACAGTTTTCTTAGTCTATTTGAAAAATCAACAAAAAAACATAATTGTATTTTAGGAATAGTTATTGACGATAATTGGCAAAATAAAGGATATGGGAAAAAGATTTGTGAAAAAATGATTGAAGATGCATGGAAAAATGGCTTGGAGAAGATATGGTTAACTGTATATTATAAAAATAAAAAAGCCATAGAATTATACAAATTATTAGGATTTGAAGTGGAAGGGGTTTTTATAAATGATGAAATTTTTGAAGAAAAATATCAAATAATCATAAGCATGGCTCGGTTAAAGAATCAAATTGAAGTTGGTCAGAGATTAAAAATATGGAAAGAAATTGAAAAAGATTCTTTCTGAATACATTATTAGGGAAAGTTTTACTACATTGGTATTAAAAAAATGAATTAAATATTTTTATCACCTGTTTCAAGTGTTATGATTATGGATAAAAAAATTAAAATTCCTATGAGTAAACCTGACATAGGTATCGAGGAAAGAGAATCATTACTTAATGTTTTTGAAACTGGTTGGTTTAGTCAAGGTAAAATTACCAAAAAATTTGAATCTCAATTATCTGATTATTTATCATCTAATGTCGCAGTTGTAAATAATGGCACATCTGCTTTAATTTGTGCATTATTAGCTCATGGAATTAAACCTGGAGACGTAATTGCAGTACCAGCTTTTACATTTGTAGCAACTGCTTCTGCAGCAAGAATGCTTGGAATTAAAGTTGTTCCAATAGATATTGAATCAGATACTTTGAATATGAGTTTAAAAAAATTAGAAAAATTTATTAAAAAAAATAAAATAAAAGCTGCTATAGTTGTAGATGTAGCTGGTTTATCTATTGATATAGATGCCTTTGACACGTTAGCAAAACGTTACAAGTTTATTTTGATTGAAGATGCTGCTGAAGCATTTGGTTCAGAATATAAGAAGAAAAAAATTGGTTCTTTTCAACATACATCGATTTTCAGTTTTCATATAGCTAAGGCCATAACAACAATTGAAGGTGGATGTATTTCTGGTGATGAAAAAATAATAAAAAAAATTAAACAGTTAAGAGATCATGGTAGCAGTATAAGTGAAAAATATGTTCACGAGTACATAGGTTCCAATTTTCGTATAACAGATTTACAATCAGCTATAGGAATAGAACAATTAAAAAAAATTGACAGATTTATTTTAAGACGTAATGAAATTGCTGAAAAATATAGACAAAATTTATCGAATTTGGAATTTCAGAAAATTCCGTCATATATTACAAAACATTCGTATATGTTATTTTTTGCTCTTGCCAAAAATTCAGAGAAAAGAGATGAATTTCTTAAAAAGAGCAACAAAATGGGTGTGGATTGTAGAAAAACATGGTTACCAATTCAAAACCAACCTTGTTTTCCCGAACTTTCACATACAAACTGTGAAAATGCACTAGATGTTTTTAATAGAGCATTTACTATTCCCATCTACAATTCAATGACTAATGAAGAGATAGAATACGTAATAAACGCCTTAAATTAAAAATGAAAAAATTACTTGTTCAGTTTATGTAATAATTTTATGATATCCAATTTTTTGAATTTCAGTTAATTCTAATTGGGAATAGTAAAATATTTAACAAAATGATTCAATACATCAATTATTGTCTATAGCACGAAAACAATTTGCTTCAAATAATTTTGCAATTTGTTCCCAAGTTCTATGATTCAAGATAAATTTTCTTGCGGATTCACCTAATTCTGATCTTAATTTATCATCTTGTAATAACGTTATAACATAATTTTGAAATTCTTGAGGTTTATCAATATCGAATAGATAACCTGTTTTTCCATGTTCTATTTCTGAATTTGTATTATTTGTTCTTATAACTGGTGTCCCACAAGCCATACATTCCAGAACCCATAAACTTGCAGCTGAATTTTTGAATGCCACACCAGAGTATATTCCTATATTTGCTAATGAGTAGTAAGAAGGAAGTATTTGTTCAGGAATAAAACCACAAAGCTCAACATCAAGATTATGTTCTTTAATTTTTTGGAGTGCTAAATTCCGTTCTAAACCTGAATTTTTAACTTCGGTTATGAGCAATTTTACATTTTTTATTTTTTTTTGAATTTCAATGAATTGATCTATTAACCAATTTGTATTTTTTGTAAATGTCCAATCTGTGCTATGAATTAAGATTTTTTGCCCAAAGTATTTTTTTGCTAATATTTGATTAGGGGTAGGTTTGAAAATAGAATCTACTCCAGCAGATGTTGGCACAGAATCTTTACCGTAGAATTCTTTTATGTAATCTGATACTTCTTGAGTAGGTGTTGAAATTATGTGGGATTTTTTTGTATATTCTATATCTAATTTTCCATATAACATCTTCATTATTCCTAAGAAAATTCGTTGAGATAATGGTAATTTACTAATTAGAATAGGATCCCAAAAAAATGCAAAGGGTTGAAAACAATGTTGAACATGGGGAAGATTGATAGAGTTTGCAATAATATTCATAGGAAAAATTATCGAAATTACAACATCAAAATTTTTAGATTCATTTTTTAGGTATTTTATCTGACTTTTTATTTGACTTGGAAATGTTAACCAAAATTTAAGATCTCCTGTTGAACAGTTACTTAACACTTTAATATTGATATTAGCATCTTCCAATTCTTTCTTAAAAAAAGTGGGAGGTTTTTGCAAGAACAATGTCAATTCATGTTTTTTTGATAATTCGTTTGCCAATAAAAATACAAATTTTGTTCCACCACTTGAATTAGTCAAATGTGAAGCCAAAAACATTATACGTAATTTTTTGGAATTCATTAAGATTAAAAATTAAATTCAGATAATATGAATTAAATCTACTATAAACTCTAGTAATATCGTAATCTATATTTTTTCCATTTTGTTGTATCTAAACTCATATCCATGGTTAATTTAGGTCCTGAATAGTCATTAATTGTCATTGATTCAATACTAGGAGTTGTTAATTTTGCGAGTTCAAACATGGATAGTTTTTTGTCTCCCACAATATGTATAACTCCAGTTAGATTTTCTTTTACAATATCTCTTATTCCTTCAGCAACCTCATCTGAAAATAAATATGTTCCAAATCTATCTGTAAATGCTTTTGGATAGGGCCAAGGTTTTCTTGAAACAAAATTGGTTCGCACAATTAAATGATTTTTTATTCTTTTTACCTCGTATTCGCCAAGTAGTTTTGTTAGGGAGTAAAAATTTTCTGGGTAAGGTATTGATTCTTCAGTATACATTCCTGTGTGACCATCAAAAACACATGCAGTACTGATGTAGACGAATTTAATTGTAGGTCTTAATTCCAATATTGATTCAACTAAATTTCTAGTTCCATTAACATTTACATCCATAGCAAGTTCTTTATTTTCCTCACACAACCTAACATTAGTTATTGCTGCTGTATGGATTACTAAGTCAATATCATTTTTTTTAAGAAAAGTTACAATATTTTCTTTATTACATATATCCAATTCTTCATGACTAGGAATTAAGGAATTAGGAAATAGTTTCTTTAATTCTGAACCTAGAGAGCCTGAACCACCAGTAATCAAAATAGTCAATTATAAACAATGATAAATCTTCGATATAAAATAATTTGTTAATATAATTTTCCGCGTATAATATTTACAATCTTGGATGCAGTTTTACCATCTCCTAGCGCCTCATCCCATCTCCAATCAGGTTTTATCGATGTAATTGTTTCAACTGATTTTAAAATATTTAATGGGTTTAATCCTGATAGGATGTTGGATCCGGCTTCAATTGTTTCAGGTCTTTCTGTACTATCACGTATTGTAACACATGGTTTTTTAAAATATAATGCTTCTTCTGGGACAGTACCTGAATCAGTAATTAAACAAAATGCATTTTTTTCTAATTTTGAAAAATCAAAAAAACCAAGAGGTTTAACTAATTTAACGCCATGGGGAATTTTTATATTTTTTAGCTTACTTTCGGTTCTAGGGTGAATTGGATATATTATAGGTTTCTTGAAATGGTTATAGATATTTTCTAATCCAGAAAAAATATTTTGTAGTGATTTTGGATTATCAACATTTTCACTTCTATGTGCTGTAACTAGGAAATAATTATTTTTTTTTAATTTTATTTTTGTAAGAATGGTGCTCTTCTCAATTTTTGACATATAGTATTCTATAACCTCAATTATAGGATTTCCTGTAACAAAAATTTTACTTGGATGGATATTTTCTCGTATTAAGTTCTCTCTAGAATATTTTGTGTAAGGAAGAAGAACTGTGGATAAATGATCAATTATCACTCTATTTTTTTCTTCTGGCATTCGAAAATCATAACTTCTCATACCTGCTTCTAGATGTGCAATTTGTATTCCTTGATGAGCTGCTGGAATTGCCGAAAGACCACTATTAGTATCGCCTAGAATAAGTAAAATATCTGGCTTTTCTTTTTTTAATAAATCTTCAGTTTTTATTATAATCTCTGCTACTTCTTTACCATATGCTTCTGTTTTTACTTTGAGATCATAATTGGGTTTCCTAATTTTAAGATCAGCAAAAAAATCAAAATTAAGTTCCTTGGTGTAATTTTGACTAGTATTAACCATAATGTGATCAAAATTCTTATCCAATAAAGCAAAAATTCTACTTAATCGAATTATTTCAGGTCTTGTACCAAAAATCGACATTACTTTCATTGATAAATCTTTCAATGACTAATGAATAATAAGTTATTGAAGAAAAACTATGGACAATGTACTATTTGCTTAAATTTATCTATTAATTGTGAAGATAAAATATTCCAGTTATGATTATCCATAACGTATGTATTTCCTTTTAATCCTAATTTTTCCAATCTCTGTTTATTATTAAGTAAATTTGATAAAGTTTCAATGAATTGAGCTAAATTAGAATATAATATACCAAACTCTTCTGTAGGGAGTAATTCTTTTGTTCCTCTCAATGGTGTAGAAAGAACAGGTTTACCACATGCTAAATATTCTAAAATTTTTGTAGGTAAAATTCTATCTGTAACATAATTTACTTCAAAAGAATTTACACAGATATCAGCTAACGAGATATAACGTGGTAGATCATTTTGGCTTTTAAATCCAACTAGTATTATTTCTGGTTTATTATTTGCCAGTGACCTGATTTTATTAAATGATGGTCCTCCACCAATTATTAAAAATTTTACAGGAGGTATTTTGTTTGTCAATGGATCAAAATTAGAAATAATATAATCCAGTCCAGCAAAATCATATATTGTTCCAACAAAAACAATTACAGAATCATCTTTTGATATTCCAAGAGTATTAGCAAGTTTAATATCTTTTTTTATAGGTTTGAAGACAGTTGTATTTATTCCAAGAGAAAAAGTTTCTACATTATCTTTGTTAGCCCCCATTTCTATAGCATAACGTGTTAAATCTGGAGTTGTTGCAAGAATTTTTAATGATTTTTGGATAACAGTTTTCTCATAATGTCTTGCTAATTGTCTTACAATAGGAATTTTAACTAGACCGTGTGAGATATCAAGTAATCTGTATATTATAGGTATTTTCAATTCTTTTGCTGCTTCTATACTTTGAAGCCCATTTGTGGCTGATCCATATAGTAAAATTATATCAATATTATTTTCAACAATAGTTTTTTTAATAATTTTTTTACAGCTAAAAAAATGTGTTATTCTATTTAGTCCTCTAATTTGTATAGAAGGAGGTCTAATTATTGTAATAGATGCATCATCATAAACACGATGATAATTTTTGGTGATTTGTGTTTTTAATCCCTTTATAAAATTATGAATATTTGCATCTTTGCAATCAATAACAAAAACATCGTGGCCTTGTTTTGAAAAAAGTTCTGCTAGATGATGGGGTTCAAAAATAACTTTAGTGAACCAATCAATTTCATGAATAATAAGAATATGCAAGATTATCTTCGTTCTCTTACCAGATTTACCACGGAATATAAAATAATAGAAGACATGAATAGCATTGTTCCAAAAATTATTGTACCTACTCCTATTATTGCGGCACTCAATAGAATCTGCCTAGTTTCTGTGAATACTTGAATTGTCATTATTGTAAAGATTAAGCCAATAGCAAGAAAAATTACGCCAGGAATACCATAGAATTTTAAAGGATGCTCAATCGAGATGAATTTTAGGGTGCTCAGTGTAACAGTTGCACCATGTGAAATAGGATGATGAGTTGATGTTTCGCCTTCATAAGAGACAACTATTGGAACTTCTACAATTTTGAATCCCTTTTTGCTTGATTTAATGAGAATTTCATTAGTTACTCCCATACCATGTTCAGAGGGTGTTATTTCTGAAAGTATATTTTTGCTATATGCTCGAAAACCACTTTGAGAGTCAGTAACATTTTCTTCTAAAGAAGTATTGGCAAGTTTAGTAATAAATTTTATTCCAGCTTTTCTATATGTTGGAATATTTTTCTGATCACCTTCAAGAAATCGTGAGCCTATGACCATATCTGCTTGATTTTTAATTATTGGCTCTGCCACAGGCATAACATCTTCAATTCTATGTTGTCCATCGGAATCTAATGTTACTAAAACATCACTACCTAATTCCCGTGCTTTAAGAAAAAGTGTTCTTATAGCAGCACCATATCCTAGATTTCTTTCATGGTTGATTACAATTGCACCCATTTTTTCTGCAATTTTTCCAGTTTTGTCAGTTGAGCCATCATTACAAACAAGGATAGTATCAGTTATTGTTCTTAGATTTTCAATGATTAAAGCTATGTTCTTTTCTTCATTATATGCCGGAATTCCTACAGTAATTTTCACGTTAATCATTTAGTATCTTTTTTCAACATTTTGAAACCATTATAATACATTGAAAAATCTTTGAAACTTCTAACACTAAGTAGTTTTTTAAGGATATAAGAAGGTCTAAAATAATATTCACGATATGCTCTTTTTGCCCAATATGCCAAATCTTTGGCAGATAGTGAACTTGTAGTTAAAACTGGTGCTTGTATTCCTCCACCACCTACACCAGCATAAACAAATTTATCCCATGTATCATCCAATTGAATAAGGCCTGATTTTATAGCCTCATCATATAGTTTGTTGCCAGGAAATGGCATAGTAATTGCAAACTGAGCATATGTACAGTCTAGTTTTTTTGCAAATTCGATTGTTTTCTTAATTGTTTCTTCAGTTTCTTGTGGTAATCCAATCATAAAATATCCTACTGTTTGAATTCCAGCCTCATGTGTCCATTTAACAGCGTCCTCAGCTTGTTTGAGAGTAGCTGTACCACCTTTAATTTCATGAATGAACACCCCATGTTCTATTCCGTATGAGATCATTCTACATCCTGCTTTTTTCATTTCCAAAAGTAATTCTTTATCAACCAAATCTACACGAGTCTCAGCATCCCAATCCAATTTGAAACCTAGCTTTTGTGGGGTCATCTCCTTCATTAACTTCATGGTTGCTTTTCTATTTAGAGACATTACATCATCATAGAAAGTTAGTTCTTCAATTCCATATTCTGAATGAAGATATTTTATATGATCAACAACATATTCTGGGGATTGATTTCTAAATTTTAATCCAAAACTATTTTCCCTATTACAATAATTACAGAAAAATGGACAACCTCTTGACCACATAATACTACACCATTTTTTACCAGTACTTTTTGGAGGATGAGGATGATAACCGTCTGGAAAATGTGGTAATTTATGATAAGCGGGATATGGTAATGAATCCATATTATCAATGTAAGGTCTAGGAGCAGTTGGAACTATTTTTCCCTCTTTTCTAATAAATAATCCCGCAACTTCAGATAGTGGTTTTCCATTAACAATTTCTTCAATTTGTTCTTCTCCTTCATCATATACAATCACATCTAACGCAGGACATTTTCTCATAGTCACATCAGCTAAAACAGCATGAGGTCCACCCAAAATTGTTAAAATGTTGGGATTTATTTTTTTTACCGCAGTAGCGGCTTCCAAAGCTGGATTTGCAAAAGGGGTAAATGCACTAAACCCAACCAAGTCAGGATTGTGTTTTTTAACAGCCATGTTTACATCGTAAACATAATTTTTTGAAAAATTACCATCAAGAATATCTAAAACATTAACATCTGACATTCTCTCAAGCACTCCTGCGAGATATGCTAAACCTAAAGGAGGTTGTGGATGAGGATCAGCATCTGAACCTCCCTGAAGAGCATTGGAGCCTGTAGGAGGACGTGTAAGAAGAATTTGCTTATATTTCATAGTATTTTGTTTGTATGATTTTAATATATAAACATCTGTAAATAAATTATACAAGAAATATGAAATTAAATCTAATTAAAGCAATTTCTGGGATTAATTATTACTGAACAAAGAGATGCAAAAGAACAGTTTATCTTTTATAGAAAAATTTGAAGAGAAGATTTCATTTTTTTCAAATAATGTAGTACTTTCACTTTTGTTAATAGGAATTATAGGATTATTTATTAGAATTTTATTTTTACACTTAGAAATTCCAATTAAGGATGATAATTTTCTTTATTTTAGATCTGCCATTGATCAAATAACAGGATATTCCTCTGAGATTGATGCTGTTTATAATAATGGTTGGCCATTTTTTTTATCTCTGTTTTTCTCAATAATTCCTTCAAATAATTTTATGGACTATATGGCATTACAAAGATGTCTGACAATTGGGATTTCAGTTTTAACTATAATTCCCATATATTACTTAGGAAAACATTTTTTCAATAAATCATATGCTATGTTAGGTTCAGCAATGTATGTTTTTGAACCAAGAATTGCTCAAAATTCTTTATTTGGAATAACAGAACCACTTTACATCATAGCTCTGACGATTTCGTTAGTTCTATTGTTTAGTAAAAAATATTATTTACAATACATCTCATTTGCGACTTTATCGTGTGCTATACTTATACGATCAGAGGGATTATTTTTGTTACCAATATTTTTTGTAATGTTTTTTGTTCGTTTCCGAATAAACAAAAAATCATTTTTTAATTTTTTAATTATTTTATGTATTATTATAAGTATTTTATTACCAGCCTCGATAATTCGTTCAGAGCAAATTGGAAATGATGGAATTACAGGAAGAATTTCAGATGGTATTATTCATATAACTGCTACCTCAGATGGGAATGCAAGTCAGATATTTTCAATTGTTATAAACGGCATTATCAATATGTTAAAATTTTTAGCTTGGTCTCAGATACCATATCTTATTTTCTTTGTACCAGTGGGTTTAATTTTATTCTTTAAAAGTAGAAATTATTATGAAAAAACTTTGATTCTAGTAGGAATTTTTAGCTTAATTCCTGCCATTTATGGATATACATTTGCATCTGATTCACGCTATCTTTTTCCAATTTATCCAATTTTTTCTATCATGTCAGTTTATTCAATAAGATATTTTTTGCAGAAAACTACTAAGCCTAAATGTATCACAATTCTAATTTTTTCAATTATTATTATAGCATCAGTTTTCTATCTTAATTGGAAAGATGTTGATAAAGTTCATGAATTAGAAGCATATAATTTGGCTCTAGAAATATCAAATAGAGTATCAATGGTAAATGCATTTTTACCTGAATCATATTATCTTTCTGTAGTAGGTTTAACAAAAATAGAAGAATTTCCTGCACCAAGTGGTGAATATCTAAAAAACAGAACTGAACATTATTCGTACAACGAAGCAGATTCATTAAGTGACTTAATTGAACTGGCAAAAGAAAATGGTTCAACTCATCTAGTAATTGATGATAATCAAAAGCGTCCACAATTTATTAAAGATGTTTTAATCAATGAAAATAATTTCCCATATTTAATTGAGGAGTTTGATTCTCTAGAAAAGGGTTACAAATATCGATTAAAAATTTACAGAATAGACTATGAAAAATTTAATTTGATAAATGAATTGAGATGAAATACTAAAAATTATAATTTGAATGCAAGTATATAATGAAACGGATACAATCAAAAAACTCTTGAGTCATTATTTGCTCAAATTATGATTACGTGTGGTAGATTAAGAAACTAATGTTTCATATATTTTAAAAATTTTTCCTATTTATTAGATTTTTGACCAGTAACACTAATTCCACTTTCAATTTCATTGAAATGGATTATTTTTATGTTAGATTCTTTATACCAGTTTTTTACCTCCATAGGAGTATGACGATAAGCGTATTTTGGTGAATACCAATCAAAATTTACTCCTACACTTCTCTCAAAGTTATCTGAAGGATCCCAAAAACATTTGAGAAAATGCCAATAGATAAATCTCTGAACATCATATGTACCAGCTTTTACTCCAAGAATTGCAATATCACGTGGAATAGTTATTTTTTTTTTTAATTTTGATAAACTTTTTCCTAAAATAGCCATATCTTTTGAAAATTCCATACATTCTTTTACACTCATGTTTACCGTTGATTTTCTTATATGATCATCAGCATATTCTCTAATTGGAGCTTTTTTATTGTAAACATAAATTGAGATGTAACCTTTTTGAGTGAGAAATTTTGTCAAATATTTGAATGATGTAGAAGTATTTTTTGTATGATGTAAAACTTGATCAGATAAAATATAATCAAAAAATTTCATTTTAAATGGTAATTCTCTAAGATCGGCTTGTAGAAAATGAAGGTTAGGGGCTTTACCGTATTTTTTATACGCAAAATCAATACTTTCACTTGCATCTATTGC
This sequence comes from Nitrosopumilaceae archaeon, assembly GCA_052390375.1. Taxonomy (GTDB): domain Archaea; phylum Thermoproteota; class Nitrososphaeria; order Nitrososphaerales; family Nitrosopumilaceae; genus CSP1-1. Next base: position 18,115 of record JBQTHA010000001.1, on the reverse strand, counting down.
AAAAACTTGAGATGATGGATTTGCAGATAACATTTTAGCAGTATTACCAACTCCAGTACCTGCCTCAAGAATGTAGTATTTATCTTTCAAAAAATCATTAAATTGATTTATAGATTTCCAACCAAATCTATCCAGAAACCATTTTTGTTGAAACTCAGTCCAGTCCTCAGCCTGGTGGTTTTTGTGATGAGTTCTCCATTTTGCAGAAAATGCATCTTCAGTTTTAACAAAATCCTTAGTTTTGTCGATAACAAATCTAGGAATTCCTTCATTTATTGGAAATATATTTTTACAATTTTTACAATTTAATGTGCCTTTAATGATCTCATTTTTTACTTTTTTATTGATATTTAGTGAAATTTCTCCTTTACACGTGGGACAAACAAGATATTGTAAAAGTTCAGTTTTCAATAAAATGTGTAAAAAATTAGTATTAATAAAGCATTAAGTTACAAAATATTTTGAATAATCAAATGATAAATTTAATGACTAAATTAATTTTTATGTTTATAAAATTAAAAAAGTGAAGGATGTATAATGAGATTGTTAATAGGTGGATCGCCTTCAAAAATGTTTCATTTAAAGGAATTTAAAAATGCTCTAACAAATTTGGGAATAGAATGTAAATTAGTGATTGATACAGATATTTGCCGAGGTTTTCCAAGTCGTAAAATTTCTGATTGGTTTCAAACAAGAAAAAAATTTGATCAGTTAATTTCTGAGTTTAAACCTGATGTCATTCTGGTAGATAGACAAAGACATTTTGCACTTAATGCTTCAAAATATGATATTCCATTGATAATACATTTGAGAGGAGATTATTGGTCAGAAATAAAATGGGCTAAAGATACACTGTATAATTCATTTCTAAAACGAATAGTATTACAAAAATGGGTTTCTATGGCAGAAAAAACTTTTCAAAAATCAGTTTTAATAATTCCTATTTGTCATTATTTGGAAAAAATTGTTAAACAGTATTATCCAAAGAAAGAAATACGTGTTTTACACGGTGGAATAACTTCTTCTGAATGGTATTCATCAAAAGGTATGACTCTCAAGCATCCTTGTGTTGGATTATTACAAGGAGCAGTAATTTGGGGAAAATCTCAAGAGATGCTTATTTTAGAAAAGGCCCTAAAATCCATGCCTGATGTGACTTTTTACTGGGCTGGAGATGGCCCATATCGTGACAAGATTCTATCAGTATTACAAAAGTATGATAATTTCAAATGGCTTGGACCACTAGAATATCCTAACAAAGTTAGAGAATATCTTACTGAGATTGATGTGTATGCATTAGTAAGTGGAATTGACATGTCACCATTAACACTACAGGAAGCCCAATTAATGAAAAAACCAGTTGTAGCAACAAATGTTGGTGGAATTCCAGAAATAATGAAAAAAAATGAAACAGGATTTTTAGTAGAGAAAGGTGATGCAGAAGGATGGATTGAAAAATTATCATTATTAATTCGTGATGAATCAAAAAGAAAAACTATGGGAGAAGCTGGAAGATTATTTGTAGAAGAAAATTTTAATTGGAATAAGATTGCAAAAGAGTTTTTAAATATTTTAGATAATAGTGAATTAATAAAAAATGAAAAATTTAAAAACACTTAAGAAAAAATGCTCAAGAGATATATACTATTAATGGTAATTGATGTTTGATTTAAATAATAAATATTTAAAATCATATGTGATATTAAGAATAAGTATAGAAATAAACAACATTTGAAAATTTTTAGAAGATATTATTACTTGTATGATTCAATTAAAAAATAGTTATTAGTTTACCGTATTCCGATTGTGAGAAGAGAATGTGTATCGAATTTATCAGAAACCAAAATATTACGTCCATCAAAAATAAGCAGTGGTTTTTTAGATTTTAAAAAGGAGTGTGAATTAAGTTTGGAGTATTTTTTATGATCGGTAGAAATGAAAATTAGATCTGAATTTTCTATCACCTTGGTTAAGTTATCAGATAGATCTACTGAATTTGGAAGATTATTATCTTGTAATATATATGGATCATGAACCATAATTTTACATCCTCTTTTTAGAAATTCGGTTACAACATCATAAGTAGGTGACAATCGGGTATCAGTTACTTCGCCTCTAAAACCTAATCCAAGGACTGCGATTTTTGCATTTTTTGGTTGAATATTATTTTTTAAGAGTAGATCAATTGCTTCTTTCACACATTTTTTGGGCATGTTATCATTGATTCTTCTAGAATACTGTAAAAGACTCATATTTTTTCCAAATTTTGAAGCATCTTCTATTATTATATGTGGGTAGACAGGAATACAAAGACCTCCTACTCCTGTTCCAGGATAATGTAAATGACAAAAAGGTTGAGAGTTAGCACCCTTTCGAGTTTCCCAGTAATTAATTCCAATCTTTTCACAGTAATCTGCTAATTCATTTGCTAATGCTATGTTAACATCTCTGTATGCACCTTCAAATAATTTTTCTGCTTCGGCTTCTGCTAAAGAAGGCATTTTTACTATGCCTTTTTTAGAGATAGTTTTAAAGATATTTTCTGCCATTTTCAAACTCTTCGGTCCAAGTCCAGAAATAACTGCAGGATAATTTTCTTCAATATCTTTAACTGCTTTCCCTTCGAAAATTCTTTCAGGATTATATATTAAGTAAAAATCTTTATCACCTTTAAGTTTACTTATTTTTTCAAGTATTGGTAAAACGATTTTTTCTGATGTTCCAGGTGGAACAGATGGAGATAAAATTACAGTATCTCCCTTTTTGAGTCCCTTAGCAATATCGTTCGTGACATTTATTACAGATCGTAAATCTACTTTTTTATTTTTTAATCCAACAGGAACAACTATAATTTTGATTGAAGATTTTTTTGATGCATCCACACCATTTGAATTAAGAATAAAAGATTTTTTTCTAATAGCCTTTGTAAAAGTTTCAGATAAAAATGGTTCTTTTTTATGAGAACTTCCATTCTTAATTTCATTTAAAAGATGTTGAGAAATATCAACTCCAATAACTTTTGCTCCAGCTCTAATCCAAACAGCAGCTATAGGGCCTCCAACATTACCAAGTCCATATATTGCAAAAATCTTTTTGAGTATGATTTGTTTTTGTAAATTATTAACCAACTATATCTATTTGGAAAAAAAGTACTAAATTAACCATCTCTTTTTAGAACATTTGATTTAAACAGGTTTTATACATTAACTGTGATTTTTTAACCATTCTATTGTTTTTTGAAGACCTGTTTTAACATTAGTGGAAGGAATGACGCCAAAAGTTTCATTTAACAAAGTAGTATCAGCCATAAAATTTCCTATTTCACCTGGTCTTTCAGATTTATATTCAATTTTTGGCTTAATTTTAAGAATTTCAGCAATGTTATTTACAATTTCTAAGATAGTGGTTCCAGTGCCAGTACCCAGATTCAGAACCTTATTTTTGCTTATATCTGAAGAGGCAGCTTTCTCAAAAAATTGAATTACATCTTCTATGTATACATAATCACGGATTTGATCACCTTTTCCAAAAATTGTAATGGGTTCATTATTTTGAATTTTATTGAAAATGGAGGGAATTAATCCATTCTTTTGGTATGGCCCATAAATGTTAAAAAATCTAAAGACTGTATAATCTATCCCATATAGCTCATGGTATAGACGCAAATAGTGTTCTGAAGCTAATTTTGTGATTCCATATGCAGTTTTGGGTTTTGCTGGATGATCTTCTTTTACATGAAGGGATTTTGGTTCACCAATAAGAGAAGAAGCTGAAGTAAAAATTATCTTATGAATTGAATTTTTTCTGCAAACCTCTAGTAAATTTAGTAACCCAATAATGTTAACTCTAGCATTGGTAATAGAACCATCTAAAGAAGACACTAAAGAGTGAGCAATAAGATGAATTACAGTATCAATACCTCTGACTACATTTTCTACAGAATCATAACTAGTAATATCACATTTAGAATAATTAGGATGAATACTTGTTTCAAGTTGATCTGTAGTATAGATATTATGATTTTTGGATAATCCCCTGACCAAGTTTTGGCCTACGAATCCCTCAGAACCTGTAATCAGTATTTTCATTTACAAAAATCTTATAATGTATTCTAAAAAAGCTTCCTAAAAAATACCTTAATACAAGAGATATGAAATTCCCAAATTAATGACAGAAAAGAAACTCATTCCGCTTGCAGTTCCAGATGTAGGAGAAGAAGAATTAGATGAGATCAGGAAGGTAATGACTACTGGTTTTCTTACAGAGGGTAACACTACTAAAGAATTTGAAAAAAGTGTTGCTGACTATATAGGAGCTAAACATGCAATTGCAGTTACCTCATGTACTACAGGACTTCATGCAGTATTAGAATGTCTAGATATTAAAGGACAAGAAGTGATTGTGCCGGATTATACCTATCCAGCAACTGCAGAGGCAGTAGTTTTTGCAGGAGGGATTCCGGTACTAGTTGATGTCGATATCGAGAGTATGAATATGACTAGTAACATTCTTGAGGAAGCATATGATGAAAAGATGAGTGTTTTTAGTCCAGTTTCATGGGCAGGAGTTCCATTGGAAAAAGGAATTTATCAAAAGGCAAAAAGTCTTGGTTTAAAATGTCTTGAAGATTCTGCATGTAGTTTAGGTGCAAAAATTGGTGACGATTATGTTGGAAAAATTGCAGATTATTCTTGTTTTAGTTTTCATCCTAGAAAAGTGATAACTACAGGAGAAGGAGGAATGATAACTACCGATAATGATGAAATGGCAGAAAAATGTTATTCCTTTAAACATTTTGGAGCAAAGGGATCTTCTTTTGAAACCATAGGAACTAATTACAAATTATCAAATGTATTAAGTGCTATAGGACTAGTTCAAATGAGAAAAATTGAAAAAATAATTGAAAATAGAATTCAAAAAGCAAAAGTTTATGAGGAATTACTATCAAAAATTGATCATATTAAACCAGCTTATGTAGGAGAAAATACAAGACAAACATTTCAGTCATATACTTGTTATGTAGAAAAAGAAGAATATAGAGATAAAATTAGAAACACATTAGCTAATGAGAATATTCAAAGCCAAATTGGGACATATGCGTTACATCTTGAACCTGCATACAAAAATATGAAAAAAGTTGGGAATCTTGAAAATTCTAAGAAATTATTTTATAATGCACTGACTCTACCTCTGCACAAAAATTTAACTCAAGAAGATCAAGAGAATATTTGTAAAATTATCAAACAAACCCTCAGCAAATAATTTTTAATTAAATTGTTTAGTACTGTCAAATTCGTGTGTAATAAAAATTTTTAGCCAAATTTCTAAGGCAAAAATAGAAATTAATCTAGTAAGATATCTAATGTCTCCATCAAATTCTACTTTTTCAAATGCTTTTTGAACCCAATCAAAATCAATTAGTTTTTTTCTATAAATTTGGCTTTGTTTATTTAATAAAAATGATTTTGTAATGTCTTTACCATGATTTTGCCAATCAAAAAGTAATTCCGGTGAAAAACCTCTTTTTTCTTGTATGTGTTTTACACCTAATCTTGAAGCAATTTTTCTCAATACCAACTTACCAGATATATTTTTCTCATCATACTTTTGATTTAATGGTAATTTTTGTGCAAAGGAGATTAAATTTGGTTCAAGAAATATAGGAACTCCTTTAATTTTATAATAATTAAAAATAGATTTTCCCGTTGGAATAAAATCAAATAATAATTTACCATTAAAATCTGCAAGCATTACCTGAGAAATTGGGTCTAGTTTGTTTTGAAAATATGGTTTAAAATAATTATAAATTTCTCTCCAATTAAATTTTATTGCTTTTCCAAATAAAAATTTTTGATCTGAAACCCAATCCCTATTATGACATTCTAGATAATTTTTAGCCTTATCAATCCAAGATGAATCAGATCTTAGTAATTGTTTGAATTTATTATATCTAAATACATACCCTCCAAACAGTTCATCAGCTCCATCTCCTGTAACTAAAATTTGTGTTCGTTTTTTTGCTTCTTTTGCTATCAAGTGGTTATATGTATTCCATCTAGGTTTTTTAGAAATTGAAATTATTTCTGACATATTTACAAAAATTGAATCCATGTGTAAAACTTTAAAGTCTGCTGAAAAGTAATCCGCTATTTTTTTAGCTTCAATTGATTCATCATGACCACTTTCAAAAACGCCACAAATTGCAATTATTTTTCGTGTAGGAAATGTTTTTCTTAATAAAGCAAGGCAAAGAGAAGAATCGATTCCACTACTTAATGAAACAGAAATTGGCTTATTATCATCTGGAATTGAATTTTGAATCGAATTTATCAGGAATTGTTCTGTAAGTTTTCCATTAGAATCTGATGTTTTAGTTTCAAAATCAGTCCATTTTGCAAGATTTCTTCTCTCATTTGATAAAGGATTGTATCTAATAGTGAGGAAATTTCGAATTAAATTTTTATCTATTTTCAATTAATTGAGTACATAATATTCAGGTAATTATTGTTTCAGTATATTCTTGAATTTTTTGTTACAAAACAAGCATAGCCACTTTCCAATTCTTTAAGATACTTTATTGTGAGATTAAACTCATCACACCAAGATTCAATTTCTGCTTTTGTGTGACGCCAACAGTACTTAGGATGGTACCAATCTGCATTTACTAGATTAGAATGATCATATCCCCATAAATCATTCCAAAAGCATTTGAAAATAAAATCATAAATGAATCGTTGTAAGTCATAACTTCCCTTTTTTATTCCTAAAACTTCAATATTTGAAGGAATTTCAATTTGAATTTTTTGTTCGTGTAATGACTTTCCAAAATTTGTAATAGGTTTCATTATTTGTAAGGCTTCATCAAATGGTAAATTGGAAATTTTGGAACGAATATAATCATCAGAAAATTCTCTTAATGGAGATTTTTTTTTATAAATGTAAAATATACAAAATCCTTTATTCTTTAATTTTTTTAAAGAATTTTTAAGGGCAATTTTTGTATTTGGTGTGTGATGGAAAACCCCGTTGCTTACTATAATATCAAAACTATCATCAGCATAAGGTAATTGATTGACATCAGCTTGAGAAAGAATTGGATTTTTAACTAGATTTTTCAGAGAGTTTTTAACTCGATAAACTGCTTTTGAAATATCAATTCCATGAAATTCTTTAGCTTGAGGTCCCCACAATCTAGAAGATGAACCACTACCTATTCCAACTTCAAGCACAGTTTTGTTATTAAAAATATTCAAATCGTTTTCTTTAAGACCCATCATTTCAAGAAAAAATGGTTTTATTTTTTGTTCAAATTCATCATCATCTTGTCCAAAATTACTAGTTGTCCACTTTTCCCCAAAAGAATCTTGAACTTGTTTTTGAACGATGTCATCTACAGAATTTACAAAGTTAGGAATTCCTTCAAAAATAGAATATTTTGAAGTATTTGAAACAAGAGTATTTCCATCCAAATTTAGAATTTCGTTTGTTACAGGATCCACCCACGGAATTATTTTTTGACGGGTGGTTTCCATCATTAAATTTTAATTTATTTGATGTTTTAGATGTTTCCAATATAATGGATATTTATCTAACAGTAATTACGACTTAAAATAATGAAATGTAACATTCTTTCCACTAACTTTTACTCTTCCAACTATTTTCGCTGGGGAACCGAAAGCAATTGAATATGGAGGAATGTTGGAGTTAACATAGCTTGAGGTACCTATTACACTGCCTTTTCCTATACTAGAACCCATACTGATTACAGAATACGGTCCAATATAACAACAATCACCGATTCTAACTGACTTTTTTTCATAATCGGCTTTCCCCCCACTTACAGCCCATTTTACTGTATTATGAGTATAAATTTGAACTCCACTGCTGATGCTACAAAAATTTCCTATGGAAAGTTTCCCACCACTACCATCAAGTATAGTGTAAGGACCTATCCAGGTATTTTTTCCAATTGAGACTTTACCATAGACATAACTATTGTCATATATACTACTACCTTTTTTTGCGTTCAAAAAATTTGCTTTTTCCCATCTATCAGAAAATAATTCATTAATAGGAAGAACACGGTCCCATTTTTTTTTATTTTCCTTTTGTCTTTTTTTATATAACGATATTAAATCGGAATAAAATTTATTTGAAATATCCAATTTTTTTTCTTTCATAATAATAGTGAGAAAATTTTACTAGATAAAAAGTGTCTCTGTATAAAAGTATTATCTTAATAGAATGGAAATAATATTATCAACCTTGATTCAAAATTTTATATTATGACTATAAAAATTCTGGCAATAGGAGATTCAACGAGCAATATCTATCTAATGAAGAAATTTGCCAAAAATATAGAAATTCATTTAATTGATTTCCCAAAAAAAGGCGTAGATAAAACCACAACTGGAAAAGATGAAATCGAATATTTTGATTCGTTATTAATTTCAAAACAAGTAGAAAAAATTAAAAAAATAAAGGATAGATATGATTTATGTATAGCTGTTCCTTGGGCGGGAGCAAGAATTGCATATTTAACAGGAATAAATTATGTAATGTATTTCGTTGGGGGAGATATTACAACCCCACCCTTTTCAAAAGAAAATAAAAATTATAATTTTCTTGAAAAACATTTTTATAAAAAAATCTTAGATAAGGCAGTTGTATGTATAGCACCAATGGATGAATATTATACGCCATTAAAAAAATACAGAAAAGATGCAATTAGATTGGATAGAATGTTTGTAGATACAGAAATTTTTAATGAAAAAATACAACCTATCAAATTAAAAAAAGAAAAATTTACTTTTTTATCCGCACAAAGATTTGGACTGGAAAAAGGAATCGATAAGATTTGGAAGGCAATAGCACTTTGTAAATCAGATTTCGAGTTATTACAAGTAAAGTGGGTTATAGAAGGAGATACGACTATTGAGGAATTTGATGGTTTAAGTTCAATAAACAAAAAATTAATTGATGAAAAACCAGATAAAGTCAGGTTTATTCCGCTAATAAAGAGAGAGGAGTTAGGAAAGTATTTTGCAGGAGTTGATGCAATAATGGGGCAAATGAGAGCAGGTGTTCAGGGAGGAATAGAAAGAGAAGCTGCATTTTGTAAAAAACCAGTAATTTGTTTTACTGATCCGAAAAAACCTAACATTATTGATGGAGAAAAAATTATTCCTCCATTTTTACCAGAATCAAACGAACCACAAGAAATAGCAAATATTATTGATAAGGTTGTAGAATCAAAACAATTTAGAGATAATTTAGCTGAAAAAGAATATGAATATGTAAAAAAGTTATCTGATCCGGAATTAGTATCAAAAGATTGGGAAAATATTTTTGTGAGAGTATTTGAAAAAAATAAAATTTTAGATAGAAAACTATCCATGTTTGATAGGCTTGTAAATTTCATTATTCTTAAGATTGAAAAAATGTATATAAAAAAATTCAGAGAAAAAAATATTCGTGTGTGGGGAAAAGAAGAATATGAGAAATTGACTAGAGATTAATTATTTCAAGGTTGAGAATTTCTTGAATAATTCAATATCGATTTTTTTATTATCTTTTCTTTGATTGAAATATGTTTCAATTTCCTTTTTTAATTTTATTAGCTCATCTAATTTTTCATTAGAAACATTATTTTTTTCATAATCTAGAAGTGAAAGATTAACTAATTTCAGATTTAATTGTAAAAGTAATTCTACATCGTTATACACTCTTAATGCATGTGGATTTGATTCATATCCGATATCAACTTCGGCTTTATATGATGCAGTTTTTTTCTGATGTGCATAACCAACAAGAACTAATAATGGAATGCCTATAGAAGCTGCAATAGCCAAATAAACATAAAATGATGGAAAAATGAACTTTAAGATAGGAATGTTTTCAATTGCCAGATAATAAGTAACAACCATGGTATTAATGGCTGCAAAAATGAAAGCAAAATAAGTACTCCATCCTTGTCTAAAGTAAAACCAAGCCCGAAAACCAATATTTTGCTTCATGATTTTTTTCTTACTATGTTGTATATCAATTGCACTATCTCATTAGATTTAGAGGAGTGATTTTCTAAAATTGACTAATTTAATCTGTTTCGTTTTATTCGAGAATCAACGACCGTACAGCCTTTTTCATAATTAAAAGTATGAAGGCCAATTAAATTATTTTTCCAATCTGGTTTAAAGAACTCCAGTAGTTTTTCTTCATATTCATTTTCATTTAATTTCATTATTTCATTAAAAGAAAATCCATTTCCATACACTTGAAAACAATTTTGAGCAGGTCGGATAATCTTATTATTCAATTCAAAGATTTTTCCTGCAGGTCTTGCATTTCTAATATCTGAAACTACAGGATTCAAAGGATGAGGATTCCAATTTTCACTAAGTGGGTTGTCAGAATAAAATAACATTAATTCATTGGATTTAGATGTTCCATCATTTTCTGCCTTACATGCAAATATCCACCATTTTTTATTATAAAAAAACATAGTGGTATCTACAAGTGGAATATTATTAATTAATTTGCGATCATGTTTCCATTGAAATGGAAAATCCTTACACTGGAACAATTCAACATATGACTTTGAATTATGTATTGTTCCATGAATTAAATATAATTTATTTTGAAATTCGAATATTGATGGATAGGATAAATGATAATCACATTCTAAAATTTTTACAGGTTCAGTATGATTTCCATCATTATCAACAATCATTACTGATAAGTGTCCTTTATTTTTAGAATTTAAAAACTCTTCAAAAAATATATGATGTTTTTGATCTTTATAAATTACAAATGGATCTGCCCAAAATCTATCTTTTGGAGGTATTATTTCCTTAAATTTTAAAAATGATGTAGAAATGTCATAATTCATATTTACAAGAATGATCCACTGATAGAAATAGGGAAGATTGAAGATTTTTGATTTAATTTTTTTAAACAATTTTTATGTCACCGTAAACGACTATAAATTAATTCTAGATTTTAGTTATTCTAATTATAGGATGATAAAAAATATGTTTCAAGATAATATATTTGATAATTAAGCTATATTATATAAAAAAAATTACGTAAGATCGAAATGAATGATACCAAAACATGGATCGAATTTATTCGAAAGCAAGAACTGTTATCTATTAAAAATCACCTTTCAAATTACAAGGTAAAAAAAATTTTAGAAATTGGAGGAAATGATGGATATCTTGCTAGAATTTTCGCAGATTGGGGTTTTGAAGTAATTTCAATTGATATCAAGCCATCTTCAACATATTTTGATGTAAAAGCTATGAATGCAACAAATTTAGAATTCAATCCAGATTCATTTGATTTGGTTTTTTCATCGCATGTAATTGCACATATAAAAGACAAAAATTTACTTTTTAAAGAGATTAATAGAGTTCTTAAAGATAACGGTTTAATCATAAATGTTGTTCCATCAAATTGGTGGTCGTTAATCACTAATTTTTGGCATTATGTCTTACTAACAAGATTGTTGTTTAAAAAAATTAAAAGTAAATCAAATTCAAAAAAATTTTTGAAAAATAATGATAAAGACATATTAAATCATAAAAAAAACAGATTAAAAAACTTATTATTTTTTCATCCATTAGGAACGGAAAAATCTTTTATTATTGAAATTTTTAAATTTTCAAAAAAGAATTGGGCAAAAATGTTTGTTTCTTATGGATATGTAGTCAACAACGAATTAAACGGTCCTTTAGTTTATTCTGGATATAATATATTCAAGAATCATGGTTATAAAATTAGAAAATATTTTGCTCGTGTTTTTCCAAGTTCATATATTTTTGTAATAAAAAAATATATGTAAATCCAATAATCTAGAGTAGAGTATCAGGTTTCATATCTTTGGTAATGAACAATCTATACCAAATTTCAAAAGCTAAAAGTCCTAAGAATTTGTTTACGTATCTAACATCTGGCTCATTTTTCATTTTTGATAGATGAGAATTTATCCACTCTGAATTAATCCAACCATCTTTTACAATATTACCATGTAATAGATATTTTTCGCATAATTGACGAGCACCAATATTCCATAAATTCATTGTATTAACTGAAAAACCTTGTTTGGTGGGAGATATCAGATCATCTGGGACATATTTTTTTAGAATAGATCTTAATGGAATTTTACCGATGTTTTTAGTTTCATCATATTTTATTTTATGAGAAAGATGTGTAGCATAAGAAATCATTTCCTGTGATAAAATAGGTGTTATTGATTCTACACCAAAAAACTCATGAAAACTTTTGTTTAGAGGAATCCAGTTGTAAAGCAATTTGCCATTGAAATCAGCTAGAAAAATCTGATTTATTGCAGATAAAGGGTTATCAAAGTAGCAAGATAGCATTGAATAAATCACATCCCAAGAAAAATTGATTTTTCTACCAAACAGTTTGTCTTGGTCTGGGACCCAATCTCTTTGATGACAATTAAGATACAACTTTACTTTATCAATTGGAGAAAAACTCGATTTTAAATTAGATAAAAATTTTTTATATCGAAATGTATATCCGCCGAATAGTTCATCTCCTCCATCTCCTGATACTAGAATTTTAGATAAACTACTAGCTTTCTTTACAACATAGAACCAGTGTATATCCCAAGAAGGCGTTTGTATAATACTAATTGCCTTCGGCAGTTCTTCTAGGTAGTTTTTTATTTCAATCACATGAGGATTTGCTTCAAAATGTTCAGCGATTTTAGTAGCATTTTCTGATTCATCAATACTGTCAGCAAATCTAACAGATATGGCATCGATTTGAATTTTAGGAAAAGTCTCTCTTAATAAAGCAATAACTAAGGTTGAATCGATTCCACCACTAAGAGCTACCGATACGTGACTTTCCTTTGAATTTATTAAAGAATTTTTAATTTTATTTTTAATTGATTGTTCAATGAATTCATTATTACCCATCAATAATTTTTCAGTAAAATCTTCCCAAGTTTTTTTCCCTAAGCTTGTTTTACATGAAGGATCATACCGTAAAGTAAGAATATTCCGTATCATTTCAGTATTAACTAATTTATCAGTACTCAAATTATATCCTCATTAAACTCGAATAATTTATTCAGACTATAATAGATCATAAGGTTTTCTATTAGAAAAAAACTCTATTTTCATAGAAACCACTTTTTTGAACACTATATTTAACATTAGTTGCCTAGAAAATCTAGTATTGTCTTAGATTTAGGATTTTTCAATATTTTATTTTGACAATCATAAATGAATGGTACAAATGACCTTTCGTATATTTCAACCAATCTTTTTTCAACTTGTTCATGATGTTGAACTACACAAATACAACTCATATTTTTAATTGATTCATCTGTGAGATCATTTATTCTTTCGAAATTTAATTCGGTCATATTATTCTCTTTAAGATATTTTTCAATGACTTCAGTTTTAAAAAATGGATCATATCCAAATACTTTAAAGTTTCTAGATTTCATTTCATTTATGATTTTGAAACTTGGGGAATCTCGCATATCTTCTACGTTTGATTTATACGTCAAGCCACAAACCACTATAATTTTTTCAAGATTCAATTCATCAAGAGTATTTTCAATTGAGTTACAGATGTAAATTGGCATTTGAGAATTGATGCTGAGAGCATTTTCTATTGTTGAAAACTTTATATCAAATTTTTTTGCAGACTCTACTAAAAATCTGGGATCTTTGGGTATACAATGTCCTCCTGCTCCAGCTCCAGGATAGTGTGGTAAGAATCCAAATGGTTTCGTTGCAGCAGCATCTATAACATCTTTTACATTAATCTTTAATTTATCACACAGCATTGCCAATTCATTAACAAGTGAAATATTTACGAGTCTAAATGCATTTTCAAATGATTTCACAACTTCAGCAATATTTGCAGAGTTAACTCTTATCAGATTTGCATCATTTACATGCTGATAAATTTCTTTAGCAATTTTATATGTAATATCATCTGAGCAATAAATTATTCGAGGAATATTTTCTATTCCCCATTCCTTGTTTTTTGGATCAATTCTCTCAGGACAGAAACATAATCCGTAATTCTGACTAATTTTAAAACCCTTAGTTTCGATGAGATTTTTAATCTGGTCAGTGGTACCAACCTGTATACTACTTTCCAAAATGATGACATCTCCTGATTTAGAATACGTTAAAAAATTTTCTACTGCTGCTTTAACAAAAACAGCTGAACTAGTTTTTTGATCAGGAATAGGAGTAGGAACACAAACAATCCCAATTTTGGGAGAATTAGATTTTGATGGAGAATTGGCTAAAATGAGATGCTTATCTTGTTTACATTTTAAAAATTCGTTTTTTAAATTTAGTTCAGAATCCATTAGAACATTATTTTGTAATCTTTCAATTCTTTTTTGATTTACATCTATTCCAATGACCGTTAATCCTGCACTAGCTAATCTTATCGCAAGTGGAAAACCAACATATCCTAGGCCAAATATTTCAACTAAAACGGAATTTTTCTTTAATTGTTCTAGTGTTTGATTTAATGACATTCTCATGCTCTTGGTTAGACTTAATTTTAAAACATTTGTATTTTGTCATAAAATCGACTAAACCTTAAAGGTACAGATTTACTTCCGGTTGACATGAAATTAATCGTTACAGGTGGTGCTGGTTTTATTGGTAGTCATCTTGTAAAATATTTAGTAAAGGAAGGTCATGACATTTCCGTTATAGACAACCTTTCACGTGGTAAACTGAAAAATTTTGAGGAGGTTGAAAAAGAAATTGATTACTATAAACTTGATATCACGAATTTGGAAGATATTAGAAATGTACTCAAACTAGCCGATGGGGTTTTTCATCAAGCCGCATTGACATCTGTACCAGAATCTTTTACCAAAGTTGAGGAATATAATCGTGTAAATATTGATGGAACCAAGAATATCTTCAAACTTGCTAAGGAATTTGGTTTTAAAGTAGTATATGCAAGTAGCTCTAGTGTTTATGGGAACACAACTAGAATCCCCATTTCAGAGGATTTTGAAAGAAAACCAATCAATCCATATGGTATTACAAAGTTAGAAGATGAATATCTTGCCGAAAAATTTTCAAAATTGGGGACTCAAATAATTGGATTACGTTATTTTAATGTGTATGGAAAAGGACAAACATCATCTTATGCTGGAGTAATCACCAGATTCCTTGAAAATATTAAGAATAATAAACCACCAATAATTTTTGGAGATGGTTCACAGGTACGTGATTTTATATTCATTGATGATGTTTGTAGCGCAAATTTATCGGCAATGACAAGTGATGTAAAGACTGGATTTTTTAATATTGGAACAGGAATAATTACTTCTATCAAAGATCTCGCAGATTTAATGATCAGGCTTTCTGGTAAATCATTAAAACCTGTTTATAACAAACTTCCAGATGGTGATGTAAAATTAAGTCAGGCAGATATTAGTTTGGTACAAAAAACTTTTTCTTGGAAACCAAAAACAACTCTTGAAGAGGGTTTAAGTAAATTCTTTAACAATAATTAAGAATTCAAATTTTTTAGATTATACATTATTTTTAGGATTTTATGAAAGATTGATAAAATTTGAGATACTTCGGCAACAATACTTCCCAAGTAAAATTTTTCATTACAAAATCATAACCCCTTTCAGATAATGTCTTGGCCTTGTCTTTGTTTTCTAATAATTGATTAATGACATCAAGTAATTTCTTTGGATCATTTGGAGGAACTAATAATCCAGTTACCTCATTTGTTATAAGTTCAGGAATTCCCCCTACATTTGTAGCAACTATGGGAACTCGCAAGTAAAATGCTTCCTTAATGACTTGAGGAATGCTTTCCATTCTTGAAGGAATAACAAGTAAAGATGATGATTTTAGAATTACCATGGCCTCTTTCCAAGTTACATTTGTACAATAAACAACCTTCCCCTTTATTCTGTTTTCAATATTTTTTAGAATATCAATTCCCTTTTCATAACTATCTCTTCCAATGTATACAATTTGATTTTCTACCTGCGTAACATCTGGAATTTCCTTAAATTTATCAACATCCAGAGGAGCCGGCAGATAAATGAACTCTAGCCCTAATTTTTCTTTGTATGATTTTTGTACAGTTTTTGAATCTGTTGTTAATACATTAGCCAACTTCAGAGCTTTTAATTCTGCTAGATTTGCAATTTTATATATGATAGATGAATGAAGAATTTTGATTTGTTCGGAATAAACCCCGTGTACAGAAAGAACTTTTTTCTTTGCTTTTACTTGTTTCATAATAAATGCGGATGGAATGTTCCAAGCATGCACCACATCATATTGTTCCCTAAGAAGTGTGGCTTTTAGTGAACCAAATAATGAGAAAGTTGGGTTTTTCAATTTTTTAATTGGGATGTATGGAACTCGAAATAGAACGACATCGAAACCGCAATCCTTAAGTTTTTCTGCAACTCTTTTTGCGTGGCCCCCAATTCCACCATCATAACGAGGAGAAATAAAAAGAATTTTCACCATTAAAATTGCTAACTATTCCTTTTAAGCTCTAGGGTAAAAGAATACTTTTTACACTAATGCTTGGGAAGCTTCATGAAACATCTGGCTCTTAGCACAACCTGCAGCTAGCTCATCTCCTGCTCCACGTCTCATTAGGCCTCTGTAAAGACCATCTTCTAGTTTAACGCCTTCTCGTTCTTCCCATTCTTCTACAGTAATAGAGTATTTCTTTTGAATTCTATCTCTGTACCATTCTGGGATTACATTAAAGGCACAGAATGGAACGATTCTAAGATCTGGAGTAAGATAGTGTATATCACATCTTTGTAGTCTTTCTAGGTCTTCATTGTATTTGTCTTGAAAGTGCATCATACCAAGGAATAGTCCCTTAACATGCCATGATCCTACTGACTCGAAGGATCTCTTCATTAGGATACTTCCAAACATTCGTGCAAGGTCTAATCCTGCGGGTTGTTTTTTGGTATCTACAAAACCTTTGAGTTTTCTTACTACCTCAAGCATCGTAAAGTACTTGTTTTTGCCTGAGCGAATCTCTTCTGCTTTGTCTTCAAATAATTCTAACATTCCTTGAATATCACAGAATCTGGGCATTGGTACGAGTTTCTTGGTGTCCTCATCTTGAAAGACATAGGTGCCAGCACCACATGCAAAGTGAATAGATAATTCATATTTTGGTTTACTTGAAAATGCTTCAATTACGTTTGTAAGTGGCATACAGCTTGGAACTGGGTACCAATCATCTACTGTAACCTGACCGCTAGTTTGCTCTTCAATTCTTTGAATACAATCAGGAATTGTAATTCTATATTTCTCACGTTCTTGTTTTCCCATTCGTCCAGTCAGGGAAACTGGTTGGAAGTTTACAGCGTGAACTACATCCATATTTTTTTGAGCATATCTTATAATTCCTCCTAGTTCATGATCATTAATTGATTTGATAACAGTTGGAACAAATACTACGGTTGAACCTGTTTTTCTACAGCTGTCTAGTGCATATGGAATCTCCCAATGATTCTTTGGATTTGTTCTTGCAGTTACGCCATCAAAACTAAGATAAAGATTGTTACAACCGGCTAGTCTTACTTCACGTGCAGCCTCTGGATCTAAGGCATGTCTAATTCCGTTTGTATTCATCTGAATATGATCTACACCTTCTTCTTTCATTATCTTGATAACGTCACAAATATCATCTCTTAGCATTGGTTCTCCACCAGTAATCTGCATGGAGTTTCCTGGAATTGGTCTTTCAGCCCTAAGTGTTTTCATCATTGCTCTGACTTGGACATGATCTGGCTCATACATGTACGCTCCTTCAAGACCTTTCTTTACATAGAAGAAACAATACCAACATGTCAGATCACATCTATTAGTCACAATCATGTTAGCAAGTCCACTATGTGATAGATGGTTTGAACACAGCCCACAATTGTTAGGACACGAACATTTGTCAGCCATAATGACGTTAGGTGCATGAGCGCCCTTTCCGTCTACCCAGTAAGTGCTAAATTTCTTATACATATCATATGATCCAAAGTAAAGTTCTTCACACTCACCGTGAGTGGGACAAGTCTTTGACATGAAGACTTTGC